>DATKXG010000063.1:0-17290 GCA_035529175.1 Ilumatobacteraceae bacterium | reverse complement strand
AACGCCAGGGCGAACACGTACAGCAGCACGGTCGACGAGGTGGTCGCCGCCAGGAACAGCGTGCAGGCCGTGGTGACGATGAGCAGGAACAGCACGTTGCTGCGCCGCCGGCGAACGTCGGACCGAGGTGCCGTCGGACGTGGGGCACCCGGGTCGTGGTGCGGGCGGTCCATGTGGGTCTGGCGGTGTGCCGGCTCGCTGCCGTGGGTACGGAACGTCGCCTGGCTGGCGCGGTCGGCGGGGCGGGGGCCCGCATGAGGGGTCCGGGCGGTCGCGGCGTGGAGCGCAGCCTGGCGATGGTGCGCATGGCCGGGGCGGCCTGCAGCGGCCGGGCGCTGGAGCGGCGACGGCGCCAACGGGCGGCCGATCGTGCGCATCCGCGGGGTCGAGGTGCTCTGCAGCGTGCTCAGCTGCCGGCGGAAGTCGGTGACCGACGAGTTGGGCCGGTTGTCGACCCGTGAGCGCAGCATCGGCGGGATCAACACAGCCGCCCAAGCGGCGGCGACGACGAGGAGAACGAGTTGGGCCATGAGTCAGGGTCGGGTCGGTGCAGTCAGTGTGATGTGTCGACAGTTCGAGGTGGTTCGGATCCGTTCGCCGGAGCGGTCGGATCGTCGTATGACAATTCTACGACGATTGTGACGATGAACGCAATCATCGGTGAGACGTCGGTCACGTGGACGAGCCGTCGTCGACGTCGGCGGAGACGCCGTCATCACGCCGGTAGACGCCCGATCGCCCGCCGGTCTTCTCCCACAGGGCCAGCTCGCCGATCACCATGCCGCGATCGGCCGACTTGCACATGTCGTACACCGTGAGCGCGGCGATGCTGCAGGCGTGGAGCGCTTCCATCTCGACGCCGGTGCGGTCGACGGTGTCGACGTGCACCTCGATCGCGACGAAGTCGTCGCCGATCTCGAAGTTGACCGAGACCGCCCCGACCAGCAGGGGATGACACAGCGGGATCATGTCGGAGGTGCGCTTGGCGGCCTGGATCCCCGCCACCCGGGCCACCGAGAGGACGTCGCCCTTCTTCACCTCGCGGTTGGCGATGGCGGCGGTGGTCTCCGGCTTCATGAAGACCTTGCAGCGAGCAACGGCGCGGCGGTGCGTGGGGTCCTTGGGCGTGACGTCGACCATCCGGGCACGGCCGAGCGGATCGAGGTGGGTGAACGACAGATCACTCATGCAGCCCGCAGGCTAGCCGGGCGTGCGTTGGCGCCGTGGGCCGGGGTACCGTCGCGGCTCATGACCGACGCCGCCGCCTCGTCTCCTGCAGAGCTCCCGTACGACCCGCACGCCCACCTGCGCACCGACGCCGTCCGGTTCCTCGAGATCGTCGCCGATCACGGGTTCAACCATGCGGTTCCGTCGTGTCCGGGCTGGAACCTGGGCGACCTCGCCTGGCACCTCGGCGGTGTCTGGAACCGCTGGGGCCGGATCGTGTCGGAGGGCATCACCACACTCGAAGGCGTCGAGGCGATCGGCCGCCCCCGACGCCCATCCGACGACCTGCTGCTCGACTGGGTGACCTCGGCGCACACGTCGATGTTCTCGGCGCTGGCACGGGCGAGCGACGACACCGAGGTCTGGACGTGGACCGGTTCGAACCAACCCGAGATCTGGGTGGAACGCCGGATGACCCAGGAGACCGCCGTGCACCGCTGGGACGCCGCGAACGCCGTCGGCGTCCCGTACGAGATCCCCGTCGCCGTCGCGGCAGACGGCATCGACGAGTTCCTGACCTGGTTCGCTTCCCGACGCGTCGCCGACGGGGCCGCTCCCGTGGACGGCAGCGTCCACCTGCACTGCACCGACACGGGCGCCGAGTCCCGATCCTCGGTGAACGGCGAGTGGCTGGTGAGCCGCCTCGACGAGTCCGGCATCGCATTCAGCCGCGAGCACGCCAAGGGCGACGCCGCCGTGCGGGGCCGGGCCAACGACCTCCTGCTGTGGTTGTGGCGTCGGGACGCGAGCGGGGTCGAGATCCTCGGCGACACCGCCGTGGCCGAGCGCTTCCGAGCCTTCCCCGAACTCTGACGCAGCGGATTACGTCACGGGTCAGACCCGCGATGTCATCATCCGCGACGCTCAGCCGCCGATCTGGCTCATCGACTTGCCGGGGCGCACGAAGTTGACCTGATTGATGCGGTGTCCGGCCCACTTGGTGGCGACGGCTGCCTCGATCCGTGCGGCGAGTTCGTCGTCGGATTCGCCCGCGCGCATGGCAGACATGAGGTCGAACTCCTTGGTGGCGAACAGGCACGTGCGGAACTGGCCCTCGGCGGTGAGGCGCACCCGGTCGCAGTCGCCGCAGAACGGTTTGGTCACCGTCGGGATCACGCCGATGGTGCCCGTCCCGTCGAGATAGCGGAACCGGTCTGCCGGGGCAGCGCCACGGGCGGGCAGCTGTTCGAGCGGGTACACGGCGCCGATCACCTCGACGATTTCGTCCTGGCCGACCACCTTGTCGTTCATCCAGTGACCGCCGGCGTCGAGTGGCATGAACTCGATGAAGCGCACCTCGACGTCGGCGCGCCGGCCGTAGTCGGCGAGCGCGACGATCTCGTCGTCGTTGACGCCCCGCTCGATCACGGCATTGATCTTGACCGGGTCGAACCCGGCGTCCTTGGCCGCCTCGATGCCGTCGAGGACGCGGACGAGCTCGTCACGCCGGGTCATCCGGTGGAACTTGGCCCGATCGAGCGTGTCGAGGCTGATGTTGACCCGTCGCAGGCCGGCGTCACGCAGCGTCTGGGCAATCAGGCGCATCGTGGCACCGTTGGTGGTCATCGCCAGATCGACGGGGCCGGACGGTCCATCGATCGCCGCCAGCTTTTCGACGAGCACGGGCAGGTGTGCGCGCACGGTCGGTTCACCACCGGTGAGTCGGATACCACGGACGCCATAGCGCTGCACGAAGATCCGGGCGAGCCGTTCGATCTCCTCGAACGTCATCACCTCCGAACGTGGCAACCACTGCATGCCCTCCTCCGGCATGCAGTAGGTGCAGCGGAAGTTGCACCGATCGGTGATCGAGATCCGCAGGTCCTCGATGACGCGGCCGAACGGATCGATCAACTCCTCGTGCGCGTGCTCACTTCCCCCGGCCATCCCGGCAGCCTATTGAGCGGACACCTCCATCGCGCCCCTCGAGCCGGGTCCGGGCGGGGACGGTCCGGGCGGGGACGGGGCCGGGAGGACCGTCAGAGGTCGCGAAGGAGCAGGACGGCGACGTCCGCGCCGGCGGGGACTCCCACGCCGTCGGGAACGACGGCCAGCGCGTCCGACAGCGCCGTGGCCGCGAGCTGGTGGCTTCCCTGCGCGCCGACGGGGCGCACGTGATAGCGGCCGTCGTCGCCGAATTCGCCGTTCACCCGCATGAAGTGGACCTTGCCGTCGTACTGGCGACCCAGTGCGACGTCGGCGACAGCGACGATGCTGGTCCGCGTCAGGCGGCGATGACCCATCAGGCGCCGCAACGACGGCCGGGCGAGCAGCTCGAAGCTGACGAGCGAGCTGACCGGATTGCCCGGCAACCCGAAGATCGGGGTGCCGTCGAGACGTCCGAAGGCGAATGGCTTTGCCGGCTTGATCGCGATCTGCATCCAAGTCATGTCGGCGATCCGGCCGAGCACGGCCTTGACCACGTCGTAGTCACCCATCGACACGCCACCGCTCGACACGATCGCGTCGCAGTCGGCTGCCGCCGAGCGCAGCACCTGCTCGAGTTCGGCTTCGTCGTCGCGGACCACGCCGAGGTCGACGACCTCACATCCGCACTCGGCCAACAGCGCAGCCAGCATCGTCTTGTTGCTCTCGCGGATCTGACCGACCTGCAACGGCGAGCCGTCGCCGACGAGCTCGTCGCCGGTCGACAGCACCGCGACCCGAGCGCGACGGTGCACATGGACTCGCTCGGCGTTGACGCTCGCCAGCACCGCCGCCACCGCCGGGGTGATCGTGGTGCCGGCAGCAAAAAGCTCGTCACCGATGCGCACGTCGTCGCCCACGCGTCGAACCGCAGCGCCTGCAGGCACCGACCTCGTGAGTCGAACGGCGTCGTCGCCGATCCGTTCGGAGTCCTCGACCATCACCACGGCGTCCGCGCCGTCCGGCATCGGCGCTCCGGTCATGATCCTGATCGCCTCACCCGACGCCACGGGCACGGTCGGTGCGACACCCGCGGCGAGGTCGCCGACCACCCGCAGTTCCACGGGGATGTCGGCGACGTCTCCCGACCGCACGGCGTAGCCGTCGACAGCGGTGTTGTCGAACGGCGGCACGTTCTCGGTGGCGACGACCGCAGCGGCGAGCACGAGGCCCACAGCCGCTCGGCGATCGATCTCGACGGCGCCGAGTGGTGGACAGGATTCGAGCACGAACGCCTGGGCGTCCTCCAACGGGGTCACACGGGCAACGTACTGCACGGCCTCTAGCGTGGAGGGCCGTGGCCGACCCGCTCACCGCCTTCCCCTCCGACGGCTACACCGCCCGGTGGCGCACGTGGGACCACGAACACCTCGAGACCTTGACCCTGCGCTGGGAGAACGAGGGGTGGACGGCCACCGGAGACGTCGGCCGCGAGGCGATCACCTACGTGCTGCGGCTGTCGGCGACGTGGCACGTACGCCAGTTCCTGCTGTTCCGCGATCTCGACGAACCGGATCTCTGGCTCGGAGCGGACGGCACCGGACGGTGGGGTGAGATGAACGGGGCCCACCGCCACGATCTCGCCGGCTGCACCGACATCGACCTTCCGGCGACCCCCTTCACGAATTCGATCCCGATCCGCCGGCTCGGCCTGGCCGTGGGTGACCAGGCCGAGGTGTCCGCGGCGATGGTCGACGTCGACACGCTCGGCGTGGTCCCGGTCGCGCACCGCCTCGAACGGCTGAGCGCCCGTCGCTTCCGCCGAACCCTGCTGGACAGCGGCGAGATCATCGAGTTCGACGTCGACGAGTACGGCCTCGTGCACGACTACCCGAACGAGTTCCGCCGCCTCTGACCCGGCCGCTCACCCTGCCGCCGGCGACGCCACTCCTCCCGCTCGCTCGGATCTCGGTGGAACGAGTCCCGCAATCCGGAACGCACGCCACCGAGATCGCGTCAGGCGACCGTGTCAGAGGTGGAGGTGTCAGAGGTGGAGGTGTCAGAGGTGGAGGTGTCGGAGAAAGTCGCGCAGGTCGTCGCCCAGTTCGGGGTTCGCGAGCGCGAGTTCGATCGACGCGGTGAGAAAGCCGAGCGGGGTGCCGGTGTCGAGCCTGCTCTCGTCGGCGACGACCGCGTGGAACGGCGCACGAGCGGCCTGGGCCCGCAGCGCATCGGTCAGCTGCAGTTCACCGCCACTGCCAGGCGTGAGCGCGTCGATCTCGTCCCACGCATCGGCGGTCAGGACGTAGCGTCCGGTGAGGATGAAGTTGCTCGGCGCGTCCTCGGGTGCGGGCTTCTCGACCAGGTCACGCACCGGGATCACCCCGTCGTGGGTCAGCTCGCCGGCAGGGTCGATGACGCCATACCGGTTGACGTGTTCGCGTGGCACGTTGACCACCGCCACCACGCTGCCCTCGGTCGCTGCGCACACCCCGTTCATCTGGGCGAGCAACGCGGAACTCGACATCAGCTCGTCGGGCAGCAACACGGCGAACGGCTCGTCACCGACGGCCTGGCGCGCGCAACCGACGGCGTGGCCGAGCCCCTTCGGATCGTCCTGGTACACGATGTCGACCCGCCAGTCGCGTCCGATGGCTCGCAGCCGCTCGGCGGTGTCCGACTTGCCCTTGGCCTCGAGGGCATCGAGCAGCGCCGCATCGGGGGCGAAGTAGGCCTCGATCGCCGGTTTCGAGCGACTGCTGACGACGACGATGTGATCGCAGCCGGCGCCAAGCGCCTCGTCGATCACGATCTGGATCGCCGGTTGGTCCCCGATCGGGAACAGCTCCTTCGGAACGGCCTTGGTGGCGGGGAGGAAACGGGTCCCCAGACCAGCCGCGGGAATGACAGCACTGCGGACCTGCATGGGACGGACGATATCGTTCTGTCTCCGATGCCAACCTACGTCTACAAGTTCGTCGACACCGGCGAGACCATCGAGGTCCAGCAGGGCTTCCACGACGAGAACCTGACCGAGATCGCCCATCCCGACAGTGGCGAGGTCCTCCCGGTGAAGAAGGTCTTCACTCCCGTCGGAGTCACGTTCAAGGGGTCCGGGTTCTTCAAGACCGACAACCGCGGCAAGAAGTCGGCGACGTCGACCGCAGCATCGAGCACGAAGGACTCCGGTTCGTCCTCGTCGTCCGACAGCGGTTCCTCGTCGTCGGACGGCAGCTCGTCGCCATCGACGAAGTCCGACAGCTCGGCGTCGTCGTCGAGCAGCGCTTCCAGCAGCTCCTCGAACGGCTCGGGCTCCGCCTCGGGCAGCTCGTCGAGCAACTGACGATCACGCTGCAGCGTCGATAGCGTCGGCATCGACCGACTCCCTCCGATCGTCCACCGATCCGAGGAGACACCGATGCACGTCGCGGCCCGAGCCCGACTCGTCCTCGCCCGGCGCCCCTGGATCTACTGGGCCGCCGTCGCCGTACTCGCCGGTCTCGCCGCTGCAACCGTGCAGGGCCAGATCAGCTCGATC
Organism: Ilumatobacteraceae bacterium; assembly: GCA_035529175.1. Lineage (GTDB taxonomy): Bacteria > Actinomycetota > Acidimicrobiia > Acidimicrobiales > Ilumatobacteraceae > Sva-07. The sequence goes on along the minus strand of DATKXG010000063.1, from coordinate 10,659 downwards.
GCTGCCGAACGCGACCGTTGGGGTGCCACACGCACGGTGCTGGTCGCAACCCGACACCTCGAAGCAGGCGACCCGGTCGCCGCTGCACCCATGACGTTGCCCGTCGCGGCACTGGCGGACACGGTGCTCGACGAGCTCCCCGACGGCGCCGTCGTCCGCCAACGCGTGGCGGCCGGCGAGGTGCTGACCGAACTCGACGTCACCGGCCGGGCGGGGCCGGCAGCACTGGCCGAGCCGGGGACCGTGGTGGTTGCGCTGTCGGACCCACTCGCACGCGACGTCGCCATCGGCCTCTCCGTGCAGGTGAGCGCCGACGGTCTCGTCGTCGCCGACGACGCCCAGATCACCGGCGTCGTCGACGACGTGGTCTTCGTCGCGGTCAGCGAACGCGACGGACCGGTCGTCGCCGCCGCCGCCCAGCAGGGCATCGCCAGCCTGCTCTATCTCCCGTGACACTCGACGTCAGCGGGCCCCGGTGAACACCAGGATCAGCACGATCACGCCGAGCACGATCCGGTAGATCACGAACGGCATGAAGCTGCGGGTCCGCACGATGCGGATCGTGCCCCACACCGCCAGCCACCCCGACAGGCCGGAACTGATGATGCCTGCCACCAGCGGTGCGGCGAACCCCTCGGGGATCCCGTCGCTGACCAGGCCCGCGAACTTGAACACGACCGCCCCGAAGATCACCGGGATCGACATGACGAAGCTGATCCGCACCGCAGCGTCGCGGTCGAAACCGAGGAATCGGCCCGCCGTCATCGTGATGCCCGAGCGTGACGTGCCCGGGTTCAGCGCGAGGGCCTGCGCCGCGCCGACCAGCAATGCGTCCCTCGCGCGGAAGTCCTCGACTCGACGTCGGCCCAGCGACCGATCGGCGATGCCCATGATGATGCCGAACACGATTAGCGAGATGCCGATGATCAGCGGTGTGCCGAGACGGTTGTCGATCTGGTCCTCGAAGAGCGCCCCGACCGCAGCAGCCGGCAGCGTCGCGAGGACGAACAACCACGCCAGCTTGCCCTCGGTGGTGGGCGGGACCTTGCGCTGGAACACGAGCTTGGTGCCCTCGACCACGTAGGTGCTGACGTCGCGCCGGAAGTAGCCGACGACGGCGACCAGCGTGCCGAGGTGCAGTGCGACGTCGAACGACTTCTTGATCGACGGGTCGAGTTCGTCCCACCCGGCGAGCCACGGCGTCAGCAACAGGTGACCGCTGGAGGAGATCGGTAGGAACTCCGACAGGCCCTGGACGATGCCGAGAATGATGGCCTGGTAGATCGGCACGGTCGCCCTGTCTACACCCCCATCGCCCGAAACGGATTACATCACGGGTCAGACCCCTGATGTAATCGGGACCCGATTCAGGTGACGGACGGCACGATGCGGGGGCTCCACGGGCGTGGCTCGTCCCAGTGGTGCCCGATCACGGTGCTGGTCGCGAGCGACGCCAGGAACTCCATGGGCGTGGCGAAGTCGTCCATCTCGACGTACGCGGCGCCGAGCGCGTCGGGGACGTGGCCGTCGCTTCCCGCGCCGGCGACGATGCCGAACTCGGCGGCGAACTCGGCGGCCCGATGGTTCAGACTCGACAGCGACGTCTTGGCGTTGAGCACCTCGACGGCGTCGATCAGGTCGGCCTCGGCCAACTCGTAGAGCGCCGCCTCGGCCAGATTGCGCCTGAGCGGGTCGAACGGGTGCGGGATGTAGACGACGCCACCCTGGTCGCGGATCGCCTTCGCGGCGTCGACGTGCGAGATCCCCATCGGGACGCGTTGGGTGAGGAACAGCCCGATGATCTCGCCGGCGGCGGTTCGGAGTTCCTCGCCCACGATCACCCGACAGGTCAGCCGGTCGCGCAGTTCCACCGCACCGTCGATGGCGTTGTGGTCGGTGATGCAGACCACATCGAGCCCACTGGCGTCGATCGCAGCAGCGAACTCGTCCGGCGTCGTCGTCGAGTCACCGCTCCACATCGTGTGGGTGTGCAGGTCGACTCGCAGTCGACCGTCGGGCTGCGGTACCGCCAGGTGGGGGTGTCGGGCGACGGCCTCCGCCGACGACGCGGCCACGGCGGGTCAGGCCCCCGACATCGTGACGTCGCGGATGACGAGGCTCATGCCCGCCGCGCGCATCGGCAGCCATTCGAGATCGCCGCCGACTTCGACGATGTCGAGCAGCATGCGCTGCAGGGTGGAGGCGATCGTGATCTCGCGCGCCGGGGCGCCGACCGTGCCGTTTGTGATCAACAGACCGGCCGCTCCGGTCGAGAAGTCGCCGCTGATCGGGTTGACGCCCGAGTGCAGCCCCTGCATCTGCTGCACGAGCAGTCCGTCGTCGACGTCGGCGATCAACTCCTGCTGGGTTCGGGTGCCGGGTGTGAGCGAGAGCGCCAGGCAGCCGACGCCGGGCGTTCCCGCGAAGCCGCCGCGTGTGGCATTGCCGGTCGACACCGTTCCGGCCCGACGTGCCGAGTAGGAGTTGTGGACGAACTGGCGCAGGACGCCGTCGTCGATCAGCACGTTGCGGCGAGCGGCGAGGCCCTCGCCGTCGACGTCGGTCGCCGTGTAGGCCTTGGGGTTCGTCGGGTCGTCGACGAGCGTGACGAACGGGGCGGCGACCGTCTCGCCGATGCGGTCGCGGAACAGCGACCGGCCCTTGACGACCGCCTCACCGTTGAGCGTGGAGGAGATCACGCCGATGAACTGCGCTGTCACGAACGGGTCGAGCACCACGGTCAGCCGCCGGCTCGGGGGTTGCGTGGCACCCAACAGCCGCGTCGCTCGCTCGATCGCCTCGCGGGCGGCGCGGTCGAGGTCGAACTCATCGGGCGAGCGGCCGACCGAGAACCCGAATCCGGTCTGCGTCTCGGCGTCGTCGCCCTCTCCTTCGTCGGCGAGTGTCGACACCGACACGTAGCACCCGTTCTCCCGCCCCGACATCCGGATCCCGGTCGTCGAGGCGACGGCGGACTCGCCGTACGCGTCGGCATAGTTCGAGTCGTCGACCCGCACGCGGACATCGGCGCCGGAAGCCAGCTTCTCGAGTTCCTTGGCAAGGTCGATCTTGCGGTCGGTCGGGAACTCGGCGAGGTCGTCGTTCCACAGGCTCTGCTCGGTGACCGCAACGCCGTCGGGTTCGGCGAGCGCCGCCCACTCGTCGACGGTGCCGAACTGCACGTTGTCGCGGGCCTCGTCGAGGACTTCACGGATCGCGTCCTCGTCGAGGGTCCCCGCATACGCGAAGCCGGTCCGACCCTCGCGGATCACCCGGATCCCGATGCCCTCACTCTGCGCCGAGACGAAGTGTTCGACGTCGCCGTCGTACACACGAACTTCGGTCTCCCCGCCGCGGGACACGAACGCCTCGATCTCTTCGCCGGGTCGCGCCTGCTCGACCACCCGGTCGGCAACCGCCTGCAACTCGCTCTCGAACCCGCTCATCGTCGTCCCGCCGCCTGGATCACATCGCGGGTCTGACCCCTGATGTAATTCCCGACGTGATCCATCACGCCGTGCCTCCGACGGTGAGCGACTTCACTCGCAGGGTCGGCTGACCGTCGCCGACGGGAACGCCTTGGCCGTCCTTGCCGCACGTGCCGGGGCTGCCCATCGCGAAGTCGTTGCCGAGCATGTCGATGTCGGCGAGCACCTTCGGGCCGTTGCCGATCAGGTTGCCGTCGCGCAGCGGCTCGGTGATCTCGCCGTTCTCGATCAGGTAGGCCTCGGTCATGCCGAACACGAAGTCGCCCGACGCCGTGTTCACCGACCCGCCGCCCAGTTTCGCGACGTACACCCCAGTGGGCGTCGAGGAGATGATGTCGTCGGGATCGTCGGGGCCGTCGAGCACGAACGTGTTGGTCATGCGCACCATCGGCAGGTGCTGGTAGCTCTGGCGACGACCGTTGCCGGACTGCGGTCGCCCGTCCTTGCGGGCTCGCAGGTAGTCCCACATGTAGTCGGTGAGAATGCCGTCCTCGATCAGCACGTTGCGCTGGGTGATGTGGCCCTCGTCGTCGAAGCCGAGCGTGCCCCACTCCCCCGGCATGGTGCCGTCGTCGACGAGCGTGACCAGCGGCGAGGCGACCTGCTGACCGACCTTGCCGGCGTAGACGCTGGCGCCCTTCTGGATGTGGTCCGCCTCGAGGCCGTGGCCGCACGCCTCGTGGAACAGCACGCCGCCGGTGCCGTGCTTGATGACCACGGGCATCGCACCTGAAGGTGCCGGTCGGGCACGGAGTTTCGTGATCGCCTGGCGCGCCGCTTCGCGCGCCATCTCCTCGACGTCGACCTTGTCGAAGACCTCGAAGCCGATCGTGTGTCCCATCGACTGGTATCCGGTCTGCATGCCGGTGTCCCCGTCGGCGACCGCGCTGACGCGCAGCAGCGTGCGAACGACCTCGTCGTCGGCGAGCACGCCGTCGGTGTTGGCGACGAGGACGCGCTTTCGGCTGTCGCCGTAGCCGGCGGACACCTGCACGATCTCGGGCCCGAACGACCGGGCCGCCTCGTTCATCTGCATCAACAACTCGACCTTCGCAGCCTTGGCCACGCTGTCGGGATCACGCTCGACGGTGTTCGGCCGGTGCGGCGGCGACGGTGTCAGCGCGATCGTCCGCACGCCGCCGCCGCCGCGCCTCGCGGCCGCGGCAGCTGCTGCCGCGGCCGCGGCGAGACCGGACTCCGACAGGTCGGAGGTGTAGGCGAAGCCAGTGGTCTCGGCGGCGACCACGCGGATCCCAGCGCCTCGATCGCGGCCGCTCGACACCTGCTCGACGCGACCGTCGTCGAGTCCGGCCGATGTCGAACGTTTGTCTTCGGCATACACCTCTGCGAAGTCCGCTCCCCCGCTGACCGCGCCGGCGAGTACTCGTTGCAGGACGTCTCGTTCGATCACGCCGCCGAGCCTACGTACACCGGGTGCCCGGCACCCACGCGTGCGCGGCGAGTGCGCAGTGAGCGGACCAACACCGCTTGGTGGCGCGTGCTTGTTAGCGTTGTGGGGGTGAATCTCGAAACAGGCATGCGCGGCGACGCCAAGCTCGTGGTCACCGACGCCGACACGGCTCGAGCGCTCGGCTCCGGCATCGTCGACGTCCTCGGCTCACCGCGCCTTGTCGCGCTGTGCGAGGAGGCGTGCTGCAACGCGATCTCGAACGCGCTCGAAGAGGGCTCGACGTCGGTCGGCATGCGCGTCCAGTTCGATCACCTGCAGCCCACCCCGATCGGTGCCGAAGTCGTCGCCGAGGCCGTCCTCGAGAAGATCGACGGTCGCCGCTTGAAGTTCACCGTGTCGGCGTCCGATCCGGGCGGACTGGTCGCGGCCGGCAAGATCACCCGTGTCGTGGTCGGCATCGACCGCTTCATGTCCAAGTGCTGCGACACCTGACCCGCCCCGCCTGACCAAGTCTCACGTTTGCGTTCAGATCCGGATGGAATGGTCCAGCCGAATCCGTACGCAAACGTCGAGAGTGAGTGTGCTCAGGCGAGGTTGCTCGAGCGTGGGTAGACGTCGCCCGGGTCGGTCAGGACGTTGACCAGGTACGGCACGCCGCTCGCGAACGCCCGATCGAGCGCCGGGCCGATCTCGGTGGGCGACGACACCGTCTCGCCGCCGCCGCCGAGCGCCTTCACGACGTCGTCGTAGCGCATCTCGGGCTGCAGGTCGCAGGCCACGTCCCAGCCGTAGATCGCCTGCATCGGATGCTTCTCGAGCCCCCACATCCCGTTGTTGCCGACGATCATCACCACCGGCAGCCCGTGGCGCACCAGCGAGTCGACGTCCATCAGGCTGAAGCCAGCGGCACCGTCGCCCAGCAGCAGTACGACCTGCGACGCCGGTCGTACGACCCGAGCGGCGATCGCGTAGCCGAGACCGTTGCCGAGGCAGCCGTACGGCCCGGTGTCGAGCCAGCCACCCGGTTCGTACACCTCGATGAACTTTCCTGCGTACGACGCAAAGTCGCCTCCGTCGCAGATCACCACGGCATCGCGTTCGAGGCGCCTGCGCAGCTCGCCGTAGATACGGCTCGGCTTGATCGGGGCGTCGTCGGCCTCCATGAGCGCGACCTCGCCGGCGGTCGCCGCGGATTCGGCGTCACGCAGCTCGGCGATCCATCCGCTGTGGTCGACCCGATCGCCCGCGTAGTCGGCCAGGCCGCGCAACGTGAGGCGCAGGTCGCCGGCCACCGTGAGCACGTCGACGTGACCGGCGCGCTGCGACTCGGCATCGACCGCATGGGCCACCGTCGCCGAGCCGAACCTGCCGAAGCCGAGGCGGAAGTCGAGTGGCGTGCCAAGCACGACGACCACGTCGGCGCGCTGCTTGAGCAACCCGCGGGTGCGCAGGAACGCGAGATCGTGGTCGGCGGGCAACAGTCCACGCCCCATCCCGTTGAAGAAGCACGGCACACCGAGATGCGCGGCCGCAGCGGCCAGCTCCTCCCACGCGCCGTCCCAGTACACGTCGGAGCCGACCATGAACGCGGGCCGCTCGGCGCCGGCGACCAGTGCCGCCAGTGCCGCCACCGCGTCGTCGTCGGGTGCGGCACCCATCCCGTCGCACGATCCGACGTCGGGAACGTCGCCGCTCGCCGGGCCGAACACGTCGAGCGGGAAGTCGAGGAAGGTCGGACCGCGGTGGGGCTCGATGGCCAGCCGTGCCGCCTCGTGCACCATCGCGCCGGCCTGCTCGGCGTCGGTGACGGTGCCGGCCAGCTTCGTGATCGACGCCACGATCGGGACGTGATCGAGTTCCTGCAGCGAACCCGCGCCCCAGCGGCCCTGGGGCGCCCGGCCACCGAGCACGACGACCGGCGACCCGTTGAAATGCGCCGACGTGATCGCCGAGACGCCATTGGTGATGCCTGGACCCGCCGTGAGGGCCGCGAAGCCCGGTCGCCGGGTCAGCTTCGCGTACGCCTCGGCGGCGAAGGTGGCGGACTGTTCGTGCCGCGTGTCGACCACCCGCATGCCCTGATCACGTGCCGCATCGTAGAGCGGCCAGATGTGACCACCGTTGAGTGTGAACATCACGTCGGTGCCGTACGCAGCAATCGCCGCAACCGCTTGCTGGCCCGCATGCCCGGAAATCTCTGCCATGTCACATGACCGTAACGCGCGCCTACAGTACGGGTCCGATGCAGGTCGCCGACGCAGCTCCGGCACCGGTACGCGAACATCGGGTGCACTGGTGGAAGGAAGCGCTGATCGTCGCGGTCTTCTACGCGATCTACTCGTGGACGCGCAACCAGTTCGGCTCGAACAAGATCGCCGCGGACGGCATCCCCGAGCAGGCCTTCACCAACGCCGAACGCATCATCCGGTGGGAAACCAACATGAACCTGTTCCACGAACAGATCGTTCAGTCGTGGTTCCTCCCGTACAGCTGGTTCATCCAGTTCTGGAACACCTACTACGGCACCGCCCACTTCATCGTCACGCTCGGCGTGTTCGTGCTGCTGTACCTCAGGCGCGCCGACGTGTTCCCCCAGTGGCGCAACTCGCTCGCCGCGATGACCGCGCTGGCAATCATCGGTTTCGCCTGGTTCCCGCTCATGCCGCCACGCCTGCTCGACGAACCCTGCCCGATCCCGGCCGAGATCGCCGAAGCGGTCGACATCCGCGTCAGCTACGGCGGCGCCTGCATCGCGAGCGACCTGCGCCCGGAGGGAGGCTGGGGCTTCGTCGACACCCTGGCCGAGTTCGGCGGCCCGTGGTCGTTCGACTCCGAGACGATGGCCTCGATCTCCAACCAGTACGCCGCGATGCCCAGCCTCCACATCGGCTGGTCCACGTGGTGCGCACTCGCGGTGTGGCCGCTGCTGCGGCGCAGGTGGGTCAAGGCCCTCGTCCTGCTCTATCCAGCCGCCACGCTGTTCTGCATCGTCGTGACCGGCAACCATTTCTGGCTCGACGGGGTGGGCGGCATCATCGTGTTCTCCGTCGGATCGCTGATCGGTTGGGGACTCCATCGATGGAACCAGGACCGCCTCGACCGCAACCACGCTCGCCTGCTCGCCGCGGGCGGCCACGCCAACGTCGAGACGCCGGCACACGACCCGACAGAAGACACGGGTGCTTCGTCACAGTGACACCGATCGAGGGGGCGTTCGCCGTATCCTCGTGAGGACAATGAGTCAGATGCGTTTGAACCCTCTCAACGGCCGGTGGGTGACCATCGTGGCCGAGCGGGCCCAACGGCCGAACGACTTCGCACCGCGCGACAACAGCGTCGAGGATCCGTCACGGCCCTGCCCGTTCTGTCCGGGTCACGAGGAATCGACCCCGCCTGCCCTCGAGACGGTCGACCAGGACGGCACCTGGTCGATGCGGGTGATCCCGAATCGTTACCCGGCCTTCGACGGCGAGGAGGCCTTTGCGGTCCACAACCTCGGACCCGTGTTCGTGATGGCCGAAGCGAGCGGCATCCACGAGGTGTTCGTGTACACGCCGGATCACCACTCGGGTCTCCACCTGCTCGACGACGCTCACGCCGGACAGCTGATGCGGGTGCTGCGCGACCGGTTCGCCGACCACGCCGCCACCCCGCAGGTCCGCTACACCCAGGCGATCGTGAACCACGGCCGCGAGGCCGGTGCATCGGTCGCCCATCCGCACGGCCAGATCCTCGGTCTGCCGTTCGTGCCGGGCGAGATCCTCGACGAAGAGCGCGCCTTCGCCCGTTTCGCCGGCGGCTGCCTGCTGTGCACCACCGTCGAGGCCGAGCTCGCCGCCGACGAACGCGTCGTGTTCGCCACCGACGACGTCGCGGTGATCACCCCGTACTGGAGCGGCGCCCCGTACGAGCTCCTGATCGTGCCGAGGCATCACGAACCGCACCTCCAAGACGCCCCGAACGACAGTCTCGAAGCGGTCGGCCGCGCCTTGCGCGATGCCCTCGGGCACCTCAACGCGGCCCTCGGCGACGTTGCGTTCAACCTCGGATTCCACACCGCTCCGCACCAGCACACCGGCCAGTACCACTGGCATGCCCACGTCTGGCCGAATCTGGTCACCCAGGCCGGCTTCGAACGCGGCACCGGGGTGATGATCAACATCGTCCCACCCGAGCAGGCGTGCGATTCGCTCCGCTCCGTCGCCGCCTCTGCCTGAACACTGCCATCTGAACCCCGAACGTTTCCGAAAACACCCGAACTCCCTTCGAACCCACGTCACCTCCCCCCTACGATTTTCGCCGCCCGATGACTCCCAGCCGTTCAACGCCCGACACCACCCGCGCCTGGCTCCCCGCCCTCGCCGCCGGCCTCGTGCTGGCCCTGGTGGTCGGCGTCGGGGTGTTCGCCGGCGGGAACGGGTCCGACGTCGGCGCCGGCGAGCCGCCCACCGAGTCCACGATCGACGCCATCACCGGTACCGCCACGGCACCTGGGACACCCGAGGGCATCACCAATCCGATACCCGACCCCGCCGCAGCGCCGCCGGCACCACCGCTGGCCGGACCGCTCTCGATGGGCTCGGCCGGCGACGACGTCCGCCGAGTGCAGGAACGTCTCACCGAACTGGGGTTCCAGCCCGGGCCCGCCGACGGCCAGTTCGGCGCTGGCACGCAGCAGGCCATCTGGGCGTTCAAGAAGCTGATCGGCGGCGTGGCCTGGGAGGACTTCGCCGCCCGTGACGACCAGACCGTTGTGACCGAGGACGTCTGGCAACAGATGGCCAACCCGAACGTGCGGTTCCTGCCGCGCCGTCCCGGCGCCGGCACCCACGTCGAGGTCTATCTGCCGCTGCAGGTGATGGTGGTGTTCCGCGACGACGAGCCGATCTTCATCGCTCACATCTCCTCCGGCGAACTCGACGCGCGGGGCCGGCCGGCGACATTCTGCGAGACCGCCACGTACGACACCGACGAGAACGGCAACCCGTACCCGGAGCCGGTCACCAAGGAGGTCTGCGCTGAGTCGAAGTCACCCGGTGGAGTCTTCAGGTTCACCCGCTCGTACGACGGCAACCGGGTCAGCCCGCTCGGCGGGATGAAGAACCCGTGGTACTTCAACTACGGCATCGCCATCCACGGAGCGCAGAACGTGCCGACCCGTCCCGCTTCCCACGGCTGCATCCGCATCTCGAACACGCTCGCCGACGTGTTCCCCGAACTCGTCGAACGCGGCAACGCCGTCTACGTGTGGGGCCACGACGGCAAGGAGCCCGAGCAGTACACCGAGCGCGAGTCGCTGCCGTCGTTCAACCGACCCGATCCCGACGCCACGACCACCACCACGTCGACGACGACCACCACCACCGTCCCGCCGTCGACGACCACGACGCCTCCGACGACCGCAGCGCCGACCACCGTCGCGACCACCGCGCCGCCGGCGCCGACAACCACCGTCGCTCCGACCACCACGACCACCACGACCACCGTCGCTTCCTGACTGCTGCGGCCGGCCGGAGCGGCCGCCGGCGCGTCGAGCGGGGCCGCTCCCGGATCGTCCTTCTGCGAGGTCTGTCAGCCCGGCGAGGGGGCCGCGAGCCACACCATCGACATCGAGCCGACGTCGATGCGCGCCGACGAACTGCAGCCCTGACTCGGGTCGTCGGTTCCGACCACGACGGCGTCGCGACGGTGGCCGCCGCCGTTCCACGCGAGAGCATCGGTGTCGAGGACGACGTCCCATCGGCCGGCCCACGGCAAGCC
>DATKXG010000062.1:0-17749 GCA_035529175.1 Ilumatobacteraceae bacterium | reverse complement strand
GGTGCTGCTCGTCGGTGCGTTCCACGCATTCCGATTCCGCAACGTCGACGATCGGCGCGATGCCGTGTTGCTCGGCTACGGCTTCGGCGCGATCACGATCGTGTGGTGGGAGATCATGGAGTGGGCCGTCTCCGAGGACGGATTCGGCGGCGCCGGTGGGCTCTCGCTGACGTACGAGGACACCATTGGTGACCTGCTGCTCTCGTCGACCGGTGGTTTGATCGGCTCGTTGATCGCCGTGCGGTGGCTCGGCCCCGTCCACCGAGAGCACTGACTCCGGTCGCGGTAGGTTCGGCCCATGGCCGTTCCTGAACCACGTCCGCTCCGATTCGGTTGGCTCTCGCCGTGCATCGGGAACCGTTGGAGCGACCACAAGCCGATCGTCGTCGAGCAGGCCAAGCACATCCTGCCGACGGTGAACGACCACTTCGACTCGATGTGGGTCGCCGACCATTTCTGGGGGTTCGATGCCAAGACCGACCCGTTCGTGGAGGCGTGGACGTCGCTCACCTGGCTGGCGGCCAAGTTTCCCGACGTGCAGTTGTGCCATCACGTGCTGGGCCACGGCTACCGCCCGCCCGCGCTGACCGCCAAGATGGCCGCGACGCTGCAGGTGCTCTCGGAGAACCGGTTCATGCTCGGCATCGGTGCCGGATGGCGTGGCGACGAGTACCTGGCGTATGGCTACGAGTTCCCGTCGCCGTCGGTGCGATACGCGCAGTTGGAGGAGGTCGTCACGATCTGCCGACTGATGTGGACCGAGGACGAGCCGAGCTTCGAGGGTACGTACTTCTCGATCGACGGGGCGGCGGCACCGCCGCTGCCCGAGCTGGTGCCGCCGGTGTGCATCGGCGCGAACGGCGAGCAGATCGGGTTGCCCCTTGCGGGCCGGATCGCCGACATGTGGCACAACATGTCCCGCAAGGAAGACGACTGGCTGCGCAAGTACGACATCGTGCAGGATGCCGCCACCGCCACCGGCCGCGACCCCGCCGACATCGAGACGGGCATCACGATCGAGTGCCCGCTGCCCCAGACCGACGCCGAGTCGGCACAACTGCACGAACTGATTGCCCGCTGGCACGAGGTCGGCGTGGACCACGTGGTGATGGACTTCGGCAACCCCGCGTCGACCGAACCGATCCTCCGTTTCGCCGAGCAGGTCATCGCGCGACTCCGCTGACATCCGGCACAACCCTCCACCCGGAGCGGAGCACCGCGATCAGCCGGATCGGTAGATCTGCCCGACCAACAATGCCGCGACCTCTCGGCACTGCTGCTCGATCGTCACCACCGCGGCTTCGAAGACGCGGGTGGCCGACCCGGTGGGGTCGGCCACCTCGGGCACGGGCTCGCGCAGGTACGCGCTCGCCGTGCGCTGCTCGGTGAACGAGCGCACCCACGACCTCACGCCGTCGGCCTCGTTGGAGGCGGATGAACCCACGACGGCGAGAAACTCGGGAAGGGTCATCGCCTGCCGGAACGCGTCCGGCGACAGTGCGGCGATCTTCACCACGTGCTGGCGCTCGGCGGCGAGGATCACATCGGTGTTCTCGACCAGTTCACGCGTCGTGGTCGAGCTGCGGTGCGACGAGACGTCGAGACCCCGTCGCCGCATTGCGTCCACGGCCTCGTCGATCGGGGGAAGACCGACCGGGCCGAAGCCGGACGAGCGGACCTCGACCGCGCCCTCACCCAGACGCTCCCGGAGCATCGACTCGAGCATCGCCGCGATCATCACCGACCTCGTGCGGTTGTGGCTGCACACCGTGAGGATTCGCAGCGGCGGGCCCTCGATCGTCGTCAACGCAGATCCAGTCCGAACACGTCGTGGAAGGCGCGGTAGTACTCCTCGTCCTCCTCGATCGCCCCCAGGGCGATCCAGTCGCTGTCATCGATGCGGTCGTGCAGTTCGGCCAGTTCGGCGCCACCCCAGCTGACCGGATAGCGCAGCCGGTGTTCGTCGGTGGTGATCGCTTGGTGGATCACGGCGGCGACCTCGAACGGGTCGGTCGCGTTGGCCATGCCGGTCGCGTAGAACTGGAACATCCGCCGGTAGTGAGCGTCGTACACGCCGCTCGAGTTCGGTGCATCGACGTTCTTGGCAAAGATCGCCGACTTCGTGACGCCCGGCTCGATGATGGCGACCCGGATCCCGAACGGCGCCAGCTCCTGGGCCAGACCTTCACTGAGACCTTCGAACGCCCACTTCGACGCAACGTAGGGCGACTGCGCGAGTGCGGCGATCCGGCCGGCGACCGAGGTGATGTTGACGATCGTCCCGCTGCGGCGTGCGCGCATCTGTGGCAGCACTGCCTGGATGCAGCGCACCGCGCCGCACAGGTTGACGTTCATGACCGACAGGTACAGCTCGGGCGGGCACTCCTCGGCGACTGCGTTGCCGCCGACGCCGGCATTGTTGACGAGATGATCGACCCGGCCGGTCGCCTCGAGGATCCGTTCGAAGCCGGCGCGCACCGATTCGTCGTCGGCGACATCGAGCTCGAACAACTCGACCGACACGCCGGCATCCGCTGCCATGTTGCGAAGCTTGTCGGCCTTCTCGATCGAACGAACCGTGCCGATCACCCGGTGCCCCTGCTGCGCGAGGTGGATCGCCGTGGCTCGACCGATCCCGGAGTTCGCCCCGGTGACGACGCTCACGGGGTGTTCAGCGTTGGAGTTCTGATCGCTCGACATCTCGCCGAGCGTACGCGTCGGCCTGCAGTCCGACGTCGCCCGGCGACGACATCGCGTCCTACGGTGAGGTGACGTTCGAGGAGGAACGAGATGACCACACCTGTTCGCGATCCACGGATCGACGTCGCCCAGACGGTGTACGCCTTCGCCTACGGGATCGACGGCCGCGACTGGGACGCCTACCGGTCGATCTTCGTCGATCCCGACGACGAGATCACCTTCGACTACGAGTCCTACAGCGGCCGCCCCGCGACGAGCATGACCTCCGACAAGTGGGTCGACGCCGTAGCGCCACTGTTCGACGGGCTCGACGCCACACAGCACACGATGAGCAACCCGATCGTGGAGATCGACGGCAGGGCCGCCCGATGCCGGATGTACATGCAGGCCGCGCACTTCCTGTGGGCCGACGACGTCGGCGAGCCCGAGTTCACGATCGGCGGGTACTACGACGACCACCTCGTGCTCGACGACGGTGGGAGCTGGAAGATCGACGCTGTGCGGCTGACCGTGTGGTGGCGGCGGGGGAACGAGGAGATCATGGAACTGGCCCGACAGCGGAGTGCGTCGTGAAGATCGGCGCGGTGTATCCGCAGACCGAACTGCAGGGTGATCCCGCCGCCGTTCGCCGGATCGGCCTCGCCGTCGAGGCGGCCGGGCTCGACCACCTCCTCGCCTACGACCACGTCGTCGGCGCGGTGAAGGCCGACCGCGAACCACCGTTGTGGGGCCCCTACGACGAGAACGACCCGTTCCACGACCCGTTCGTGATGTTCGCCTATCTGGCCGCGATCACCGACCGGATCGAACTCGCCACGGGCGTGCTGATCCTCCCCCAACGCCAGACGGTGCTGGTCGCGAAGCAGGCCGCCGACCTCGACCTCCTGTCGGGCGGGCGGCTGCGGCTCGGTGTCGGCGTCGGCTGGAACTACGTCGAGTACGACGCCCTCGGCGAGGACTTCTCGACCCGCGGTCGCCGCGCCGACGAGCAGATCGGCCATCTCCGCGAACTCTGGCGTGGCGACGTGCTCAGCTACGAGGGCGTCTTCGACGCTCTCGACCGAGGGGTCGTGATCCCCGGGCCCGGACGCCGGATCCCGATCTGGGTCGGAGGCTTCAGCCGCCGCGCGTTCGAGCGAGGCGTGACGCTCGGCGACGGGTTCATCTTCGCCGGTGACGACGCGCGGGTGCACGGCGCCCTCACGGATGTTCGCACGCTCGCGGCTGAACGCGGTCGGACGTTGGGTGACTTCGGGCTCGACTACGTCGCGGTGACGCTGACCACGCCGGCAGCCGCTGCGGATGCTGCGCGCCGCTGGCGTGACGCCGGTGGCACCCACTTCTCGGCGGTGTCGATGGGCGCGGGCCGCGACTCGATCGATGCGCACATCGACTTCTTCGCCGAGTTCGCCGAACTCACCGCCGACATCTGACGGCGACCGGGTCGGCCTCCTGCCGCGTCACTTCTCGATCGAGGCTTGGATGTCGCGCACCCAGTCGTCGGCCTCACGCCATCTGGCGTCGGCGTGTTCGCGGGCGGTCTCGGCGTGCTCGTCCGCAGCCGGATACGAGCCGAGGAACTTCACGCTCCCCTGCTTGGCGTGCAGCGCGCGCATCGTGTCGGCGAGCAACTCGTCGGACACGTGGGCCTCGGCGTACACGATGAAGCAGTAGTCGCCGAGCCCGCCGGCCTTGGTCGGTCGGCTGGTGAGGTTCGACAGGTTGATCCGCCGTGCCGTGAACTCCTGCAGGATCGATACGAGGCTGCCCGGCTCGTCGGCTCGCTGGTAGATCACCAGGGCCGTCTTGTCGTTGCCCGTCGGAGCGGGGACACCCTCGCGGCCGACGACCACGAAGCGCGTCTGGTTGCCGTCGTGGTCGGCGATGTCCGCTGCCAGCACGTCGAGGCCGTACACGGCGGCAGCGACTCGAGGTCCAAGCGCCGCGGCATTCATCCCGTCGCTCTCGCTGACGAGACGTGCAGCGTCCGCGGTGCTGTACGCCGCGCGGATCTCGGCGTCCGGCAGCTGCTCGCGCAGGTACCGATGGCACTGTGCCGTCGCGACCGGGATCGAGAAGATCTCGGTGACGTCGTCGAGGGTGACGCCGGGCTTGGCGAGCAGGCAGTGCTCGATGTCGATCACGATCTCGCGTTGGATCAACAGGTCGTGATCGAAGGCGAGTGCGTCCTGCGTGAAGTTGACCATCCCCTCGATCGAGTTCTCGATCGGCACGACACCGACGTCGACCTCGCCCTGCTCGACGGCATCGAGCACGTCGGGCACCGTTCGATAGGCGACGTGTTCGGCGTCGACCAGGTCGGACTGCGAGAGCAGGGCCTGCTGGGTGAACGTGCCGAAGGGCCCGAAGAACCCCACCCGTTTCGTCGTGCTCGCTGCCATCGGCGCCAAGACTACGGGCGCCGGCACGACCACAGCAGCACGTTCGATTACATCACGGGTCAGACCCGTGATGTAATCGAACTCGTCGCGCGAGTTGTTGCGGGGCCGACGTGGCACGATGAGCGAGTGGACGAACTGGGCCTACGGGCACTCCTCGACGACGTCCAGTCCGGTGCCGTGTCGCCGGACGAGGCCGTCGCCCGCCTGCGACGGCTGCCGTTCGCCGACGTCGAAGGCGCGACGGTCGACCACCACCGGCACCTCCGATCCGGGCTCCCAGAGGCGATCTACGGACCCGGCAAGAGCCCGGCGCAGTGCGTGGCCATCGTCGGGGAACTCCTCGCCCACGGCACCGGCCCGGTGTTGTTGACCCGCGCCGACGACGCCCAGCGCCGTGCCTGTCTCGACGCCCACGGTGCCGCGGTCGAGGCGAGCAAGAGCATGGTCTGGCGGTTGCCGGAGGCCATGCTGCCCGCACGTGTCGCCATCGTCACCGCCGGGACGAGCGACATCCCGGTCGCCGACGAGGCGGCGCTGGCACTCCGCGCCTACGGGTTCGATCCGGCCGTCGTCACCGACGTCGGCGTCGCCGGCTTGCACCGGCTGCTCGCCCGGCTCGACGACCTGACCCAGGCCGACGCGCTGATCGTCGTTGCCGGCATGGAGGGCGCGCTCGCCAGCGTGCTCGGTGGCCTGACCGGCGCTCCGGTCGTCGCCGTGCCGACCAGCGTCGGCTACGGAGCTGGTCTCGACGGCGTGACGGCATTGCTTGCGATGCACGCCTCGTGCGCGAGCGGTGTCACGGTGGTCGGCATCGACAACGGCTTCGGCGCCGCCTGCGCCATCGCCCGCATGTTCACATGGCCGGCGCGATGACGACCACCCGTCGCATCGCCTGGTTCAACTGTCAGGCAGGCGTCGCCGGCGACATGGCGATGGCCGCGCTGGTCGATGCCGGCGCCGACACCGATCTGGTCGCCTCGATGATCGGCGGGCTCGACGTCGGCGGCTACGCCCTCATGTTCGAGCGGGTCCAGCGCTGCGGCGTGGGAGCCACCTGGGCCAACGTCGTCGTCCACGACGACCACACCGGTTCCCCGAGCCCGGGTCTCGAGGAACCAAGATCAGCCGACCACGTCGCTCATCGACCGCTGCGCGACATCCTCGAGCTACTCGACAGTGCCGACCTCCCGGACCGGGTTCGCGAGCGCGCCCGTACGGTGTTCGTCCGCCTCGGCGAGGTCGAGGGCGCGATCCACGATGTCGATCCGACCGAGGTCGAACTCCACGAGGTCGGGGCGCTCGACTCGATCGTCGACGTCGTCGGTGTGTGCGCCGCGCTCGAGGCGCTCGACGTCGACGAGGTGTGGTGCAGTCCGGTCGCCGTCGGGCACGGTTCGATCCGCAGCGCTCACGGGATCATCCCCAACCCGGCACCCGCCACCGTTGCACTGCTGGCCGAGGCCGGTGTCCCGACTGTCGGGCTCGACACGACCCTCGAAGTGTCGACGCCGACCGGTGTGGCACTCATGGCCACGCTCGCGACCGGCTTCGGAGCCATGCCCCCGATCTCGACCCACTCCGTCGGTTACGGAGCCGGTACCGCTGACACCCCCGAACGGGCCAACGTTGTCCAGGTCGTCATCGGCCAGGCAGGCGACAACCACCACGACGACGGCACTCCCGTCGCCCTGCTCGAAGCGAACGTCGACGACGTCACCGGCGAGGTGCTCGCCCACACCGTGTCGGTACTGCTCGCAGCAGGTGCTCACGACGCATGGCTGACGCCGATCGTGATGAAGAAGGGTCGACCGGCCCACACGGTGAGCGTGCTGTGCGATCCATCCGGGATCGCCACCATGCGGGCGATCCTCGTCCGGGAGACGGGCACGCTCGGCGTCAGGATGTCGTCGCTGCAGCGCTGGCCCCAACAACGCGCCGAGACCACCGTCGAGGTGGACGGCCATCCGATCCGTGCGAAGGTCGCCGAGCACCGGATCAAGGTCGAGTTCGACGATGCTGCCGCTGCGGCCGCGGCGATCGGCGTCCCGGTGCGCGTCGTGCTCGACCGCGCCGCTCGCCTCGCCGCGGAAACCCCGGGTGCCGGCACCACACGGAATCCGTAAGGTCCTGCCCTCGTGGGATCGATCAGCGTCAGCCGGCTTGCCTGGAACCTGCCCGGCGGTGACGAACTGTTTCGCGATGTCGGGTTCCGGGTCGGCGACGGCGACCGCGTGGCGATCGTCGGCGCGAACGGTGTTGGCAAGTCGACGCTGCTCAAGCTGATCACGGGCGACCTCTCCGCCGCCGAGGGCACGATCAGCGTCGACGGCCAGATCGGTGTCATGCACCAATTGGTCGGCACCGCCGACCATCCCGCCACCACGGTCCATCAGTTGCTGTTGTCGCTGGCGCCGGAGCGTCTGCGTCGCGCAGCCGCTCGACTGTCGAGCGCCGAACAACGCCTTGCCGACGAGCCGATGGCGTACGCCGAGGCGCTTGCTGCGTGGGGCGACGCCGGTGGCTACGACCTCGAAGTTGCCTGGAGCGAGTGTGTCACCCGAGCGTTCGGCGAGGACCTCTCCCAGGTAGGCGACCGGCCACTGCGGACACTGAGCGGTGGCGAACAGAAGCGTCTGGCGCTCGAAGTGCTGTTGCGAAGCGAGTTCGACATCCTCGTGCTCGACGAGCCCGACAACTTCCTCGACGTCCCGGCCAAACGCTGGCTGGAAGGCCAATTGACCGACACCCGCAAGACCGTGCTGTTCATCAGCCACGATCGTGAGCTTCTTGCCGCAACAGCGACCAAGATCGTCACGGTCGAGGCCTGGGGCGCATGGACCCACGGTGAATCCTTCGCGACGTATACAGCAGCCAAGGATCGCGAGCAGGACAAGCGTGAGCGGGATCGGGTTCTCTACGACGACGAACTGCAGCGGCTCGAGGACTACGTCAAATTGATGCGCGAGCGAGCCAAGATCTCGGAGGCATTCGCGCCGAAACTGAAGGCGGCCGAGACGAAACTGCGGCACTTCGTCGACAAGAACGACCGCCCTCCGGAGGTGCGCGATCAGAAGATCGACGTGCGACTACGCGGCGCCCGGACCGGAAAGCGCGCGATCATCTGCGAGTCGCTGGAGATCGACGGGCTCACGGACCCGTTCGATCTCGAGCTGTGGTACGGCGAACGAGTCGCGGTCCTCGGAGGCAACGGCGTTGGAAAGAGCCACTTCCTCCGCCTTCTCGCGCAGATGCAACCCGATCGTCCGGACGTCCGCGCCGAGGACCGGGTGCAGCACGACGGGGTATGCCGGCTCGGCGCGAGCGTCACGCCCGGGCTGTTCCACCAGACCCACGAACACCCGGAGTGGCACGGCCGCCCGCTCGTCGACATCCTGTACGACCACGACGTCGTGCTCGGCCCGGCGATGGGGATGCTGCGGCGCTACGAACTCCACGGATGCGCCCAGCAGACCTTCGACACGCTGTCCGGCGGCCAGCAGGCGCGATTCCAGATCCTGCTGTTGGAGCTGTCCGGTGCGACGCTGCTCCTGCTCGACGAACCGACCGACAACCTCGATCTGGTCTCAGCAGAGGCGCTCGAACACGGACTCTCCCAGTTCGACGGCACCGTGGTCGCCGTCACCCACGACCGCTGGTTCCTGCGCGGCTTCGACCGCTTCGTCGTGTTCGGCGACGACTGCACCGTCACGTCACACGACACGCTTCCCGCCGCCTGGCAGTGACGATTACATCGCGGGTCTGATCCGTGATGTGATCAGGCGTTGTCGGCGAGGGTGGTCTGGATCCAGGCGGCGAGGTCTTCGGCCGACTTGGTGCCGCTGTCACGGGCGAGCACGTTGCCGTCGGCGTCGGCGATCATCAGGTAGGGGAAACCGCTGCCACCGTTGACGACGAAAGCCGTCGACTCGACGCTGTCAGCCATCACTGGCCACTCCGACGGCCACTCCTTGTCGACGATCCACTCCGAGGGCGGATAGTTCGGCGCCGAGTTGTCGACCGCCGTGCTGACGGCCGCCACGTTCATGTTCTCGGGGATTCCATCGCGATTGCGCAACTCGATCAGTTCGGGGATCTCGTCGTTGCAGTGCGGGCACCAGTGGGCGAGGAAGACGTACAGCATCGGGCCGTCGGTACTCCCGCCGACCGTGACGGGATTGCCGTCGAATGTCGCGCCGTCGACCACCGGCATGGCCAGCCCGAGCGCGGGATCGCTGTCGACCACGGCGGCGAGAGCGGGAAGTGCGTCGCCGCTGACCTCGACCGGGCGGTTCTCCTGGACGTCGTCGCCGTAGGTCGGGCGGGTGGTCTCGCCGGGGGCGAGCACGCCGCTAGAGCTCTCGTCGTCGCCAGCGCTCAGCAGCACGGCGGCGCCGGCCAGTCCGAGCACGAGCACGACGACTCCCACGACGATGATCACGGTGCGGTTCTTCACGAGGAGTGCTCCATTTCGGGCTCGGATGCGATCGAGTCAGCTTGCTGGCTCAGTCTCGCCGGAAACCGCACGAGCAACAGTATGAGGATGGTGAGAAAGCCGATCAGCGCCATGTTGGCGAGGCTGAATCCGAACTCTCGGAACCAGACGAACGTGCACGACGGACCCTGGAACTCGCACTCGCCGTTGTCGAGCGACGGGCGCCACTCGATCAGGCTGTGCCAGCCCGAGATCACGGCGCCGATGATTGCGAGCGGGGCCGCGTACCAGCGCACGTTCGGATCCTTGCGGAGCGCGCCGACGAGCAGGATCACCGCCAGCGGATACATCGCGATCCGTTGGAACCAGCAGAACCGGCACGGATTGAAGTTGGCCACCTCGGAGAAGTAGAGGCTGCCGACGGTGGCTCCCACGGCCACGATCCAGGCGAGCCAGACACCCGAGTCGCTGATGCTCGAACCGAGCCGAGCGGCGCCGTCGTTGCCGGCGGCGGCGAGCAGGCGCAGCACGACCACGGCGATGGCGCCGAAGGCGGCCGTGATCGTCAGCAGACCGACGAAGAGCTGGACTGTTTCGGTGTCCACCACACAAGTATGCAGTGGCGGCACTACGTTCTCTCGGCGATGTCGTCGGACGCGTTGGCCGAGCCCGTGGTGGTACCGGACCAGCGAACCTCCAGGGCCACGCTGGCCGAGCTGCGCACGACCCGTCAACGCCGCCGGCTCGGTGACACCGATTGGTACGACATCGCCTACCGCGTCTATCTGTTCGCACTCGTCGGGCTGGCCCTCGTCGTCTGGGTGTCGGAGGCCATCGACGGCGTGATCGGCGACGGCCTCGACACCGCCGAGCTGCTCGAACGTGGTCCAGCGATCATCGGATTGCTCGTCGTCGCGGCGTTCGCACTCGGCCTGCGCAGCGGCGCCGACGGCGGTCCGGTCGCCATCGAGGTCGCCGACATCCGTCACGTGCTGCTGGCACCGATCTCGCGCCGTTCGGTGATGCTGCGCCCGATCGGCCAGCGGCTGCGAGCGGCCGCCTTCGCACTCGGTCTCGGCGGTGCCGTCCTCGGACAGTTGATCGCGACCGACGTCGAGGGCTCGCGGACGGCGTGGGCGGCAGCGTGCGGCGCCTACGGCGCGATCGTCGGTGCCACCTTCGTCTCGACCGCGGTGATCACCCACTCGCTGCGGATCCCGCGCTGGCTCGCGACGGTGCTCGCCACTGCGACGCTCGCCTGGCAGTCGGCGGTGGCATGGGGGATTTGGAACGACGAGACCACGGGTCTGGCCAGAGTCGCGCCGGGCAACCTCGGCGGCCGCCTGGCGCTGTGGGGCATCAGCCAGCGCCCGATCGACGTCATCGCCATCGTGATCGCGCTCGCGATGGCGGGCGTGGCACTCGCACTCGGTGGACGGCTGCGCGTGGAGGCCCTCGCCCGTCGGGGCGAGTTGGTATCACAACTCCGGTTCGCCGCGACCGTCCAGGACCTTCGCACCGTGGTGCAGCTGCGCCGCCAGTTGCGCTCGGAGACGCTGCGCACGCGGCCATGGGGGCAACGTCGCCGACCGGCCCGCCCCACGCCGGAAGGCTCCGCTGGCGGCCGAACGCCGAGCACGGGCAGGCCCGATGAACATCCGTCCCCGCTCGTCGTGTGGCGGCGTGACAGCCGATCGCTGCGGCGCCTTCCAGTAGCCCGATTCGCCCGCATCGCCCTGCTGGCGGCGCTGGGCGGTGTCGGCGGTGCACTGACCGTCTCGGCGTCGCCGTTGTTCGGACTCGTCCTGCTCGGCTCGTTGTTCTTCGCCGGACTCGAGTCGCTGGAGCCGCTGTCACAGGAGATCGACCGACCCGACATCACCGACAGCTTCCCGATCGAACGAGGATGGATCTACTCGCACCACCTCGCGGCGCCCGCCGTCCTGCTCGTCGCCGTCGGGATGATCGGGGCGGCAGCCGCCGTCGTCACCGACCCCGACCTGGGCGCCATGGCGTTCGCCGTGGCCATTCCGATGGTGTGGGCCGGCGCACTCGGCCCGGTCGTGGTCACCGTGCTCGACGCTCCGTCCGCGCCGTCGCCCACCACACTGCTCGGGACGCCCCGCGACGCCGAGACCAGCTTCGTTCCACCCGAATTCGCCGGCTTCAGCACGGCGTTGAAGACATTGCTGCCGGTGGTGATCAGCGCCGTCGGCACCGCCCCTGCGTTCGTCGCCCGATTCGCCGACGACGCGTCGAGCGTCGGTCGATCGCTGGTGGCGCTCGGCCTGTTCACCGGACTCGTCGTCGTCTGGGTACGGCGCCGCGACCCGTGGAGCGCCAAGGTACGAACATTCATGGAAGAAGGCCAGGCCGCACGAGCATGAGCAACTCACGATCGAACCGACCACCGTCACAACGGACACGCGCGCGACGTCCGTCGACACCGCCACCCGATGGGCACGGCGACGCCGACGAACCCTCGGCCGCGAAGCCGGCGGCCGCACCACGGCCGGCAGGGCCTCCACCTGCGATCGAGACGGTCGGCTTGGCCAAGCGGTACGGCGACGCGCCGGCGCTCTGGCCGCTCGACCTACGCGTCGAGGCCGGCGAGCGAATCTCGCTGATCGGCCACAACGGCAGCGGCAAGACCACGCTCATGCGGATGCTCGTGGGCATGCTGGAACCGACCGAGGGCACCGCGACGATCACCGGTCATCCGATCGGGTCGATCGAGGCGCGGGCGGCGGTGTCGTACCTCGCGGATCAGCCGGTGTTCTACGACGACCTCACCGTGTGGGAGCACCTCGAGTACACCGCTCGGCTGCACGGAACCGACGACTGGGAACAACAGGCCGTCGATCTCGTCGACATGGTGGGCCTGATGGACCGCGTCGACGACCTGCCGATGACCTTCAGCCGCGGGCTCAAGCAGAAGGCTGCCTTGACGATGGCCTTCGTGCGCCCCTTCGACGTGATGCTGATCGACGAGCCGTTCGTCGGCCTCGACCGGCTCGGACGAGAGGCGCTGCTCGAGCTGCTGACGCTCGCTCACGGCGACGGCGCGACGCTGGTGGTGGCCACCCACGAGCTGTCCAGTGTGAAGGAGAGCAGTCGGCTGATCGCTCTGAGTGGCGGCGAGGTCACCTACGACGGGGATCCGACGGCTGCCGATCTGGCCTCACTGACCGAGGGTGTTCGCCAGCACGGCGAGTGAGACCAAGAGTTCATCCAAGAGAACCTCGGGCGGTCGGTTCGTCGTCTAGCATCACCGCCATGCAGGAGTTCTCTTCGGTCACCGCTTCGTCCTACGACGCCGAATCACTGGCGCCACTGCTCAACGAGAAGGCCGCCGACGGGTGGTCGGTCGTCTCGATCGTCGCGGCGGGCACCAACATCGTCGCCTATCTGCAGCGTGAGACCGATGGCGCGCCCGCAGCCGAGACTGCGGTCGAGGAGACGCCAGCAGCCGAGACTGCGGTCGAGGAGACGCCGGCCGTCGACGAGCCCGCTGCCGACTCCCCGTTCGTCCCCGCTGCTGCGGCTGTCGCCGCCGTCGAGGAGGCCCCCGCTGCTGTCGACGAGCCCGCCGGTTGGGCTGCTGCCCCCGAGGAGGCCACAGACGCTGCGACCGACACCACCGACTCCTCGATCGACGATCTTGCCGCCCAGGTGAGCGAACCGGAGCCGGAACCTGCTGCCGCCGAGCCGGTGGCCGAGGCCGCACCCGATGCCGAGTCGACCGTGCCGGCCGGCTGGTATGCCGACCCGTCGGGCCGTTTCGAGTTGCGCTACTGGGACGGCGCTGCGTGGACCGAGCACGTGTCGCGTGCGGGCCAGCAGTTCACCGACCCGCCGGTCGCCTGATCCCACGGCGCCCGCAGGCATCCGTTCCGACACACCTCTCACGGTCGTGCTGGGACCGGTCGATCCAGCCGCCGTAGCCTGAGCACATGCGCGCCACGTCCATCGGCCATGCCGGCATGCTCATCGAGACCGATGCCGGCTCGATCGTCTGCGATCCCTGGTTCGTCCCGGCATTCTTCGGCTCGTGGTTCGTCTTTCCGCGCAACGACCAGTTGAGCGTCGACCTCCGCGACCGCATCGAACACGCCGACTTCCTCTACATCTCGCACCTCCACGGCGACCATCACGACGAGCCCTGGTTACGCGAGCACTTGCGCCGCGACATCCCGATCCTGCTGCCCGGATTCCCCACCCGCGAGCAGCAGCGCACGCTCCAGGCGCTCGGATTCACCGAGTTCATCCGCACGGTCGACACCGAGGAACTCGAGATCGCTCCGGGACTCACGGTGGCGATCCACGTCGAGACGTCGATCACCGACGGACCCGGAGGCGACTCGGCCATCGTCGTGTCCGACGGCGAGTCGATTCTCGTCAACCAGAACGACTGCCGCACCAACGACCTCGCACAGCTGCGCGCCCACGGCCCGGTTGACCTCCACTGGCTGCAGTTCTCGGGAGCGATCTGGTATCCGATGGTCTACGAGATGCCGATCGACGACAAGCGTCGGTTGTGCGAAGCGAAGGTCGACGCGCAGTTCGCCCGAGCGATGCGGTATGTCGAGAACATCGACGCGCGCTACGTCGTGCCCAGCGCGGGCCCGCCCGCATTCCTCGACGAGGACCTGTTCGCGCTCAACGTGATCGACGGCGACGAAGTGAGCATCTTCCCCGACCAGACGGCGTTCTTGCGACGGCTTGCCGATGCCGGCCGCCGCGGTGTGATGAACATCCCCGGCACCACGATCGACATCGGGCGCGACTCGATCGAGGTGACCCACCCGTTGCCGATCGCAGAGGTCGAGGCGATCTTCGACGACAAGCGCCCCTATCTCGAGCAGTACCAGTCCGACTGGGCGCCGTGGCTGGCCGAACTCAAGGCGTCGTGGAATCCGCCAACCACCGATCTGCTGACGACGCTGCGCGAATGGTGGGAGCCGCTCTTGGAGATGGCCCCGACGCTGCGCACTCAGGTGGGCGCGAACGTCGTGATCAATGCCGGTGATCTGCCGATCCTGATCGATTTCCCGAACGGCGAGGTGCGTCGACACGAGGGCGAGCCCTACTCCTTCCGCTTCGACATCCCCCGTGAACTCGTCGAGACCGTCGTCGCGCAGCGCGCCGTCGACTGGAGCAATTCGCTGCTGCTGTCGTGCCGGTTCACGGCATGGCGCGAGGGAGAGTTCAACGAGTACGTGTACAACTTCTTGAAGTCGCTGTCACGGGAACGGATGCGGCGCGCCGAGGCCGAGGTGGTCCGCAAGCTCACCCCGCTCGATGTGCTCGAGTCGCTCGACGAACCGGACATCCGCATCGGCGACTACGTCGTGCAGCGCCGCTGCCCGCACCGCAACGCCGACCTGGCGGCGTTCGGCGAGATCGACGGCTGCGACTTCGTGTGCACGCTCCACGGCTGGCGATTCGACCTCGACACGGGCCGCAACAAGACCGCCTCCGATCAGCCCCTGCGAATCCGCGCCGCCACCAGCTCCGACTGATCCCAGCCCCCCGCTCCCCGTTTGCGTGGCGTTTTCGGTGGGACGGGTCACCAGAACTGCAGCAGAAACGGGAGGTGGGGTAGGTTGATCTCGTGCTGGATCTCGGGATCGACCTGAACCTCTGGCCATGGATCTGGCTCGGCGTCGCGGTGTTCTTCGCGTTGATCGAGCTCACGGTGCTCGCCGGTTCGTTCGTGCTGCTGCCGTTCGCCGTCTCCGCGCTCGTGGCTGCGCTCCTCGGTTTCTACGACGTTGCGATCGAGATCCAGTGGTTCGTCTTCGTCGGCGGAGGGGCGCTGCTGTGGATCCTGTTGTACCGGTACGCCAAGAACTTCGCCGGCAACAACGAACTCGAACCCGGCGTCGGCGCCGACCGGCTGATCGGCCTGACCGGCATCGTCACGTCCCCGATCGATCCCGACGACACCGAACGCCGTGGCCGGGTGACCGCCCACGGCGAGGTGTGGGGTGCAACCTCGCAGAACGGCACCGCCATCGCCGCTGGCACCCACGTCCGCATCGTCGCAGTGAGCGGCACGAAGGTCATCGTCGAGTCCACCGACGTCACGCCACCGTCCTCGCCTCCCGCCGCTCCACCGACCGCCCCGCCTCCACCGTCATCTCCGCCAGCGCCACCAACCTCCACCTAGACCGACCGACCAACCGGGAGCTCCCATGAACCCCATCGCCATCGTCTTGATCGTCATCGCACTCATCGGCATCGGCGTGCTGGTGAGCGCCGTCAAGATCGTGCGTCCCTACCAGCGTGGCCTCGTCGAGCGCCTGGGCAAGTACAAGACCACCCGGGACCCTGGCCTCAACCTGATCCTGCCGTTCATCGAGACGATGCAGCTGATCGACATGCGCGAGCAGGTCGTCGACGTGCCGCCGCAAGAAGTGATCACCGCCGACAACGTGGTGGTGTCCGTCGATGCCGTCGTCTACTACGAGGCGACCGACCCCCAACGGCTCGTCTACAACGTCGCCGACTTCTTCACCGCCATCACCAAGCTCGCCCAGACCAACCTCCGTAACCTGATCGGCGATCTCGAACTCGACCGGGCGCTCACCTCACGCGACACGATCAACACGCAACTGCGCGACGTGCTCGACGACGCCACCGACAAGTGGGGTGTGCGAGTGGTGCGTGTCGAGATCCAACGCATCGACCCGCCACCGGACATCGTGTCGGCCATGCACGCCCAGATGCGCGCCGAGCGCGACCGTCGTGCCACCGTCACCGAGGCCAAGGGCTACCAGGAGGCGGCGATCGCCCGCGCCGACGGCGAGCAGCAAGCGGCCGTCCTGTCGGCGCAGGGCCGCAAGCAGGCCGCGGTGCTCGACGCCGAGGGCCAGGCCCAGGCCATCGAGTTGCGGGCCAACGCCGAGAAGCTGCAGCTCGAGTTGATCGGACAGGGCGAGGGCAATGCCGCCCGGGCGCGCCTCACCGGTATCAAGGAGGCCGCAGCCGACAAGGCGGTGCTGACCGTCGAGTACCTGCAGGCGTTGGAGCGCATCGGCGACGGGCGCGCCACCAAGCTGGTGATCCCGGCCGAGTTCTCCGGTTTGCTCGGGACCGTCGCGGCGCTCGCGGCGGCCAGCGGTGACGACGACACCGACGACGAGGTTCGCCCGAAGGGCGGACTCCCGATTCCCGACGACGACGATCGCGTCGACCTGCCCGAGCCGGACCGGTCCGAGACCCGCACCTGGTGATGCGCCGCGTCGACGCACCACGAGCGGGCTGGTACCCGGATCCCGAGAGCCGCACGAGCCTGCGCTACTGGGACGGCCTCGACTGGACCGACGCTCGGCGCTCGCCACCGAGCGCAGCCGAACTGTTGACATACGAGCAGCGCGAGGCGTTCGAAGCCGCCCACCAGTACGTGGCACCGTCCGCTTCGGCCGCGGCCGCAGCGGCGAACCGGGTTGGACGACCGGACAACCAGCAGATCGTCGACGACGTACGGCGTGCGGCGCGCCTCGAAGTCGACCGAGCGGCCGACATCTTCTCGCAACGCGCCCGCCAGATGCAGCGCGACTTCGTGCCGTTGATCAGCGACTACACGAATCGACTCGTGCGGTGGATCCGCTTCGCCGCCATCGTGGCGGTCGTCCTGCTGGTCGCGTACTTCGTGTTCCAGGTCGTCGCCCAGGCCAGCCTGTTCGAGTGGATCGGCGACCGCATCGACAACCTCACCGACGACCAGAACGGCGCCGCGATCACGTCTCGGGTCAGACCCCTGATGTGATCAGCCGGTAGGAGAAGCGGTAGGTCCCCGGTCGGATGCGGTAGCGGTCGAGCACGTCGGGCCCACAACTTCCCGTGCCGATCCCCCGGTGGGCGACGTCGGCATGGACCACCAGGTTGCGACGAGGTCGCAGGTCGGTCTCGTGACCGGCCGCGTAGAGATCTTCGACCGTGAACCGGGTCGCCGAGACGTGCATTGCGGTCGGATCGAGGACATCGAGCCGAACGACGGCGCCGGTCGCTCGATTCACGAACTCGAACCAACGGCAATCGGTCCGTAGACCGAACTCCTGGGGCACGAGGTAGGGCGGCTCGTCGACGTCCGATTCCCACACACCGAGCACGGCACCGCGATTGCGGTCGGGGTAGTTCTCGAGCGGACCGCGCCCGAACCAGCGGAGCCGATCGAATCCGGCGGGGAGTTCGAACCGCACGCCGA
>DATKXG010000061.1:0-2577 GCA_035529175.1 Ilumatobacteraceae bacterium | reverse complement strand
TTCACGTACGAGGGCAAACCCGTCACGCGCGAGTGGGGCAAGATGGGCAAGAGCCTGAAGAACGCCGTCTCACCCGACGACATGTACGAGCAGTACGGCGCCGACACGCTGCGTCTCTACGAGATGGCGACCGGCCCGCTCGATGCGTCACGTCCCTGGGAGACACGCGACGTCGTCGGCATGTACCGGTTCCTCCAGCGCCTGTGGCGCAACATGGTCGACGAGGAGACCGCCGAGTGCACGGTGGTCGACACGCCGGCCGACGACGACACGCGCAAGCTCGTGCACCGCACGATCGACACGGTGCGCACGGAGATGGATGCGCTGCGGTTCAACACGGCGATCGCCAAGCTGATCGAATTGAACAACGCCGTCACGAAGCTCGACGCGACGCCGCGCGAGGTCGCCGAGCCGATGGTGGTCATGCTGTCGCCATTGGTGCCGCACATCGCGGAGGAGCTGTGGCGTGCGCTCGGCCACGACGACACGATCACCTACGTCGCGTTCCCCGAGGCCGATCCGACGCTGCTGGTCGACGACATGATCGAAGTGCCGGTGCAGATCAACGGCAAAGTACGCGGCCGCATCGACGTGGCTGCGGACGCGTCGCCGGACGTGATCGAAGCGACTGCGCTCGCCGACGACAAGATCGCCGCGATCGTCGACGGCGCGACCCCGAAGAAGGTCATCGTCGTCCCCGGCCGCATGGTCAACATCGTCGTCTGACGTTGCGACCGACATGCGCCCCTCCGGGAAGGTCGAAGGACCCCTTGCGTTTTCCGGGTGATGGCGCGACCATGCTCTCGGGTCCGATGAGGTGACCAACAGGGATCCAGGAACGAAACCGGGGAACCGGTTCCGTTGACTGATCCAAGCCTTTCCCCGCCAACGGGAGCGCACCTCACCGGGCCCGATTTCGCGCCCCTTTGTGTCCATGATCGGTGAGACAGGTTCGGTGTCTGACTGATTGGAGCGGTGATGAGTACGAAGGCGTCGAGGCAGAGCCCGGTGCGGGTCGGCAAGACTGAGCCCGATGTCGTGGCTCGAAAGTCGTTGCGGTCGCCGAAGTCGCCTCGTGGTGAACGTCCGGTGCGGCGGATCTTCCCCGCCGACTACAAACTGTCGGTGCTCGCCGAGTACGACTCGTACTCCGAGCCCGGCGAGCGTGGCGCCCTGCTGCGCCGTGAAGGCCTGTACTCCTCGCTCATCTCCGACTGGCGTCGCCAGCATCGTGAAGGCACCCTCGTGGTGACCGAAGGCCGCAGCTCCGAAGGCGGTCGCGGGGTCCCCTCCCGCTCCGAAGTTCAGAAACTCCGCGCCGAGAACGAACGCCTGAAACTGAAACTCGCCAAAGCCGAAACGATCATTGAGGTCCAGGGAAAAGTGCAAGCGCTCTTGGAAGAGCTCTCCAAGAGCGCGGACACCGACGACACGTAGACACCATCATCGACACCGCCGTCGATGAGCTCGTCGAGCGTGGCATCTCGCGGGTTCGGGCATGTCGATCAGTCGGCCGTTCCCGCGCCACCCACTACCGCCAACACCGCACGCCACGACCAGCCGGGCCGCCCCGGCCGAGACCACGATCCCATCGGGCGCTCACCGACACCCAAGTCGATGAGATCCTCACCGTGTTGAACTCCGAACGATTCTGCGACCAGGCCCCCGCCCAAGTCTGGGCGACGCTGCTCGACGAAGGCCGCTACCTGGCCTCAGTGTCCACCATGTACCGGATCCTGCGCTCGCAGCACCAGGTGCGTGAACGACGACGCCAAGCCCGACACCCCGCACACGTCAAACCCGAACTCGTCGCCACCGGACCGAACCAGGTGTGGTCCTGGGACATCACCAAACTCGCCGGCCCCCACAAATGGACCTGGTTCCACCTCTACGTCATCTTGGACGTCTACTCCCGCTACGCCGTCGGCTGGCTCGTCGCACCACGCGAATCCGCCCGACTCGCCGAAGAACTCATCGCTGCCTGCGTCACCACCGAACAGATCCCAGACGGACAACTCACCCTCCACGCCGACCGCGGCAGCTCCATGACCTCGAGAACCGTCGCCCAACTCCTCGCCGACCTCGGCGTCACCCGCTCGCACTCGAGACCACACGTCTCCAACGACAACCCCTACAGCGAAGCCCAATTCAAGACATTGAAGAACACACCGCGCTTCCCCGAACGCTTCACCAGCCTCGCCCACGCCCGTCACTTCGTCGACGAGTTCTTCCACGACTACAACCACCACCACCGCCACTCCGGCATCGGCTACCACACACCCGCCAGCGTCCACCACGGCCACCACCACGCCATCCGAACCCACCGACAAGCCGTCCTCGACCACGCCTACACCCTCGAACCACACCGCTTCCGACGACCACCCATCGCACCCCAAGTCCCCGACATCGCCTGGATCAACCCGCCCCAACCAAATCTGTCTCACACCCCTTGACATCTTCCGGCCCCGGCAACTCTGTGACAGCCCTTCGTCATGATGGGAACCATGAAGTCAGCGACCCGCACCCAGCTCCCGTCGACCGAACAGCTCACCTTGCTCCCCGCCACCTCGACCCCCG
>DATKXG010000060.1:0-6094 GCA_035529175.1 Ilumatobacteraceae bacterium | reverse complement strand
AGATGGCGTGCGCGTTCGTGGACGAGTTCGGTGATCTGTGCCGACACCGTCCGTCGTTCGTCGTGCTGGCCGAGTCGGAAGATGGCGGCGCGGAGTTCGCGGATGGTGTCGTCGAGTTCGACGATCGCCGATCCGATGCGGTCGGCGACCATTTGGGGCTGCGCGGTCGACTGCACGGCCTGGAGGTTCATCCCGGCGGCGAAGAGCCGTTGGATCACCATGTCGTGCAGGTCCCGCGCGATGCGTTCACGGTCCTGCAGCATCGCCATCTGTGACGCCGACTCCTGCCGATCGCTGACGTCGCGGACCGTGGCGATCGTGAACAGCGCGTCGTCGATGACACACGGGCTCAGGCTGATCTCGACCGGGAACATCTCGCCCGACGCGTGCTGGGCGAACAGCTCGAGTCCGGTACCCATCGGTCGGCTCGTCGGTGCCGCGGTGTAGGCCGCGCGTCGTTGCGGATGCGTCGCACGGAACTCGTGCGGAACGAGATTCTCGATCGACGATCCCACCAGATCGGCTTCGGTCAGACCGAACATCTCCGCAGCGACCGGATTGGCGAGATGGATCACGCCGTCACGGTCGACGAGCAGCAATCCGTCCGGGCAGGCGTCGATCAACGCTCCTGCGAGCTCAGCGCGGTCCATGGTGAACTCATGCTATTGGCGCATCGGGGCCGCGGTTCATCGGAGCTACATCCGGGGACCCGGCATCAGCCGTACGTCACTGCGGGAGGTGGGGTGGTCGTACCAGGAGGACCGGACACGGCGCATGGCGGACGATGGCGGCCGCCGTGCTGCCGATCACGAACCTCGACATGCCCGTGCGTCCCCGCGTGCTCGTGACGATCATCGCCGCGTCGATCGTCCGTGCGAAGTCGGCGATCTCGTCGTGGACGTGCTCTCCGTGGAGCACTTCGAACTGGGCTGAATGGCCCGAGTCCTTGGCCAGCTTGCGAGCGAGCCGCGCCGGATAGGCGGACTCGTTCACGTCGTCGGACACCTCGGTGTCGGAATCGGCCACCTCGACGATCCACGGCTCGCTGCCGAGCTCGATGCCCCACGCAGCGGCGAGCGGCAACACCGACTCGGACGCTCGCGATCCGTCGACCGTGGCGATGATCGGCCCGTCGAGGTCGCCGTGGGTGACGTGTGGTCCGACCACGAGCATCGGGCCGAAGGTCCGCTCGAGCAGCTCCTCGGTCACACTTCCGAGCAACGCCGCCGAGCGACCGCGACCGTGCGATGCCAACACGACGGTGACCTCCGGGTGGAGCTCGACCTCGTCGCTGATCGTCCGCGCCACGCTCTCCCCGGCGAGGCGGACGTGGGTCGTCACGGTGACGCCCGAGGTCTCGTGCTGTTCGAGGCGCTCCGACAGACGAGCCTCGGCCTCGGCGACGTCGTGCTGATCGAAGACGACCTCGATGACGTCGACCGTCGCGTCGCCGCGGCGTGCCAGCGCGACCGCAACGTCGGCGGCTCGCCATGATGCGTCGGACCCGTCGACGGGGACGATCAGGTGCTGAATCATGGGATCTCCTTGCGTTGCGTGTCGGATGATGACGTCATGTGCCCGGGCTCATGTGGAATCGCCGACCGGACACCGACGTCGGCACCACGCGGATGAAGTACGGCTTGTTCGAGACGTGCCACGGGCGCACGATGAGTTCGAAACTGTCGAACAGATCGGTCTGGATCGTTATCAGTTCGGCCACGCCGTGCACGACGACGCTCCAGGGGTCGTCGAGCTGCGCGTCGTAGGAGCACGCAGCGTTGTCGGCCTCGAAGGCGACTTCGGGGGCCTCGACGGCGTCGGTCACCTTGGTTCCCGGGGCGGTACGGAACACGAGCGAGCCCTGATCGACGACGTGATTGACGGGAAAGATGTCGACGCCGCCACGGCGATTCGGCGCGGCGAGACGCCCGACGTCAACGGTCCGCAGCAGCGTCCAGCATTCGGACTCGGACAGCTCTTCGAGCGGTTCGTATTCCACGATGTGTGTCCCTCCATGTTGATCGTGCATTGCGTGTGGCGCCGCTGCAAGGGCCCAATGTCACGGGCATCGCGCGGTCGGACGGCGAGTCCGGGGTACCGAGGCGGAGTCTTCGGACCCTTGGCGCAACGCGGACCATGGCGGATACTCGTTGTCATGACGGCTCACTGGATCGTGGGAATCGATGGATCTGAGGCCGCGGTCGCGGCCCTGCGCTGGACCGTGGGCCAGGGCGGCCACCGCGACGTCCAGATCACGGCGCTCGGGGCGTATCACGTGCCGGCGATCATGGCGATGTTCACGGCCAAGCGCGGCTTCGGGGTCGACGAACTCGGCCTCGCCGCCACCGCCGGCCACGATGTCGATGTGGCGATCGAGGCCGCGATCGAGAGCGCCGGTGCCGCGGTGCCCGTACAGCCGCTGGTGCTCGAGGGGCAGGCCCAGCACGTGTTGGTCGATGCCTCCGTCGATGCCGATCTCGTCGCCGTCGGTCGAACCGGGGCGGGCGACCTCCGACATCACCTGCTGGGCTCGGTGAGCCGCTATTGCGTGACGCATGCCCGTGCACCTGTCGTGGTGGTTCCCGTGGATGCATCGCTCGGCGCCGTCTCGTCGATCGTGGTCGGATTCGACGGCAGCGACCATGCCGGAGTGGCGCTTCGTTGGGCGTTGGACTTTGCGGGCGACACGGCGGGCGACACCGCCCGCGTGCGGGCCGTCGCGGCGATCGAGGTCGCGCCGTGGGTCGACGAGGAGCTGAGCCGCGACCGGTTCGGCGATCAGATCGAGGCCGAGCAGCAGCGCATCACCGATGCGCTCGACGCGGTCGACCCCGACGGCCGAGCCGAGCGGTCGATCGTGCTGCAGGGGCCGCGCCAAGCGCTCGCCGAGGCGCAATCCGGGGCTGATCTCGTCGTGGTCGGCACCCGCGGCCACGGTCTGATCGCTGCTGGGCTCCTCGGCTCGGTGAGTGCCTGGCTGCTCCAGGACTCGAAGGTTCCGGTCGTGGTGGTGCCCAACCGGTAGCGATCGAGTTCGCTCAGTCGGCGTGGAGCTTGGGCTCGCCCGGGTGGAACGGTGCTCCCGGCGTCGGTTCGGCGGCGAGCGACTCGGCGTGCGGGTCGTCATCGGTGGGCGCCCATCCCAGCGAGCTGTCGGGAATCGCGTCGTCGACGATGTGGTATCGACGGCCCGTGATCACGGTCGGCTCGATGCGCACGAAGTTCGGCTTGTCCCACGAAAGCCAGGGGAACAGTGGGAGATCCTCGGCGTCGAACACCTCCTGCATCCGCTCGATCGATCGGGCCTGGCCCTTCACGACCACGCTCCACGCCGTGCGCTCGTCGGGGTCGTACCCGTCGATCTCGAATGCGACGAGCCGATTGAGCACCGCGCCCGCGAGCTTGGTGCCGGCGGCGCTGCGGAAGACGATGCCGCTCTTGTCGACCACGAAGTTGATCGGGAAGATGTCGGGCTGCCCAGCGATGTCGACGGCGAGGCGACCGACCGTGGCGTGGTCGAGCAGCTCCCAACACTCCGATTCGCTGAGGATCACGGTTGCTTCCTGGCGTTCGTCCATGAACTCATTCAACACGAAGTGGCCGGTTGCCTGCAGGGCCGTAGGTCATCGGGCACTGACCTTCTGGTCAGTCGAGGCGGACCACTTCGAACTGGGTGGGCACGACGGCGTTGACGTCGTCGTCGACGAGCCGGTCTGCCAGGGCGGCACTCGCGGCGGGCTCGCCGTGCACGACGAACACGGTGTCGGGAACAGCGGGGAGCGCGCCGATCCAGTCGTGCAATCCGTCGGCGTCGGCGTGGACCGACAGCGATCGCAGGACGTCGACCTCGGCGCGAACCGGGACGTACCGACCGAGCATCTTGATGCTGCGGGCCCCGTCGGCCAGTGAGCGCCCCCGTGTCCCGGCCGCCTGGAATCCGCACAGCACGACGCTGTTGCGGTGATGGGGCAGCAGCCGGGCGAGATGGTGCAGGACTCGCCCGCCCGTGGCCATGCCGGACGCAGAGATGATGATCGCCGGCGCGGTGAGCTCGTTGAGTGACTTCGAGTCCTCGACGGTGGGGCACTCGTGGAGGCCGCCGCCCGGATCGAACAGGTCGTGCGGGGCGTCGGCGGGCATCGGGTGGCATTCGAGCGGGTTCGCCGCCCGCATCGCTGCCCGATAGACGCCGAGGACCCGCAACGCCATCGGGCTGTCGACGTAGACGGGCAGTGCCGGGATGCGCCCGGCAGCCATCAGGTCACGCAGCACCATCAGCAGCACTTCGGTGCGGTCGACGGCGAACGCGGGGATGAGGACGATCCCGCCGCGTTTGGCGGTGCGGCTCACCACGCCGGCGAACTCCTCGATCTCGGCATCTTCCGACGGGTGCGTCGAGTCGCCGTAGGTCGACTCGACCAGCACGGTCTGCGCCGCCGGCGGGACGGCGGGGCCGGGGATCAGCGGATGGTTGCCACGACCGAGGTCACCGCTGACCAGCAACGTGGTGGTCTCCTGATCGGAGTCGCGGTCGGTGATCGTCAGGTGCACGCTGGCCGAACCGAGGATGTGGCCGGCAGGCACGAACCGGGCGACGATCCCGTCGGCAACCTCGACCGGGCGGTCGAACTCGACCCCACGCAGCAGTGCGATCGCCGCGTCGGCGTCCTCGGAGGTGTACAGCGGCCGCGCCGGGTGGTGCTTGCTGAAGCCGCGTTCGTTGGCGAAGCGAGCCTGTTCCTCCTGGAGGTGGGCGGCGTCTGGCAGCAGGATCTCGCACAGCTCACACGTGGCCTCGGTGGCGAAGACCGGCCCGGCGAAACCGTCGCGGGCGAGGCCGGGGAGCCAGCCGCTGTGATCGATGTGGGCGTGGGTCACGACCACCGCATCGATCGTGGACGGATCGACGGGGAAGGGTTCCCAGTTGGCGAGCCGGTCGCGCTTGCTGCCCTGGAACAGCCCGGCATCGACGAGCACGGTGGCTCGCTCGGTGCGCACCAGGAACCTGCTGCCGGTCACCGTGCCCGTGGCGCCGAGGAATTGCAGGGTGGTCACGACATCGACTCTAGGATCAGAGTTGATGTCCGACTCCGATCGCGCCCCCGACAGCATCATCGGCTCGGGTCCGGTGATCGTCGGCGTCGACGGGTCGAGCAACGCACAGCGAGCGCTGGCGATGGCTGCCGAGATCGCCCGCAGGTTCGAAGTCGAACTCGCGGTGTTCCACGCCATCGGGCTGATGACGGTGATCGAGGGGCGCCATGTGCCATCCGAGGGCCATCGAGATGATCTCGAGCGGTTGCTGCGACTCGAATGGTGCGCGACCCTCGCCTCCGATCGCGAGCTCCGGTGGCGCGCCGAGTTGGTGTACGGAAGCCCTGCTGATGTGTTGATGAAGATGGGCGCCGGGCTCGACGCAGCTTTCGTCGTGGTCGGCTCGCGCGGCGTCGGCGACGAGTTGGCGCTGGGGAGCACCAGTCATCACGTCGTACACCACTGTGACCGCCCCGTCGTCGTGGTGCCTCCCGCAGATCGCATCGTGTGACGTGCCTCGACCCGAGCGGGTGAGACCCGACCGGGTACGTTCCGCCTCATGACGGAGTTCAACGGTCGCGTCGCCATCGTCACCGGGTCCTCGAGCGGCATCGGCGAAGCGACCGCTCGGCGGCTCTCGGCGCTCGGAGCCGCTGTGGTGGTCAACTCGTCGTCGTCGGTCGAGGCCGGCGAGGCGATCTCGGCATCGCTGCCGGGCGAGTCGTGCTACGTGCGCGCCGACATCAGCAATCAGGACGAGGCGCATGCGCTCGTCGACACGACGATCGAGCGGTATGGGCAGCTCGACTTCTTGATCAACAACGCCGGCTGGACGACCTCGATCCCACACAACCAGCTCGACGACCTCACCGACGAGATCTTCCGCAAGACCTTCGACGTCAACGTGTTCGGCACGTGGTGGCTCACGAAACGGGCGATCCCACACCTGCGCAAGTCCGATGACGCGAACATCGTCAACATCACCTCGATCGCCGGGCTGCGGCCGGTCGGCTCGTCGATGGCCTACTCGATGACCAAGGCGGCGCTCAACCAGATGACG
>DATKXG010000059.1:0-14220 GCA_035529175.1 Ilumatobacteraceae bacterium | reverse complement strand
GCGTCAGGCGGCAGCGGCGGTGCGACGGACGGCGCCGTCGAGCACGAAACGCGAGAGCTTCGGGCACGTGTCGAGCACCTTGGCGAACTCGGCGCGGTTCAGCACGTAGACGCTCGAGTCGACGGTGGCGGTCACCGACGCACTTCGTGGCTTGAGGGTCAGCAGCGCGAGCTCGCCGATCACGGCACCGGGACCGACGGAGACCGAGTGATCGCCGAGGTCGACACTGAACTCACCGTCGATGACGACGAAGCACTCGCGTCCGAACTGATCGAGGTGCATGATCTCCTCGCCGGCACTGATGTCGAGCGTGGTCGCGAGTCGGTCGAGCTGCTCGAGTTCGCTGACGGGAACGGTCACGGCCAATTCGCTGGCGAGCAGTGAAGGATTGATGGTGTGCTTGCGAGTGAACATGTCGTTCCTGGTTCTCTGCAGTGCGGCTTCGGGGGGCGAAGTCGCCGGTGATGTTCTCGCCGTCGAGGACGGCAACTTCTACAACATGATCATCGGCGCATCATTCCCATCACCCGCATAGATCGCACAGATATCTTCAATCTTTCCTACAGATGCCCTGATCGAACAGGGTCAGGGACCGAGGAGGCGCTTGACGTCGGCGAGCAACTCGACCTCGGCATCGCGATCGGGTCCGCACGGCGTGAGGTTGAGCACGGTGGCGCCGGCAGCGACGTACGGCGACAGGAATTCGGCGACGTCGGCCGCAGAACCGTACGGCGTGTAGCGCTCGAACCGATCGAAGCCGGTCGTGTAGAAACCCTCCATTGCCGCTGCAACGTGCGTTCGCGCCGCCTCGCGGGTGGCGTCGAGACCGACCCAGACCTGTAGCCCGTGTCGCCACACGACCTCGCGATCGGCGCCGAACTCCTCGGCCATCGTGGTCGCCGCTGCGAAGCGGGATGATGAGCACCACGCCGCGAGCCAGCCGTCGCCGAGCACTCCGGCGCGACGCACGGCGGCATCGCTGCGACCGCCGACCAGGAACGGCACCGCGGGGTCGGGCCGGGGACGGATCACCCCGCCGGTGAACGAGAAGAACTCGCCGTCACCGTCGACGGTGTCCCCGTCGAGCAGCGATCGAACCAGCCGGAGTTCCACGTCGGTGCGCCGCCCTCGTGTTGCCGGATCGACGTCACACACCGCGACCTCGTGGCGATCCTCGCCGCCGACACCGACCCCCACCGTGAGACGGCCCGGTGCTGCCTCGGCGAGCGACGCAATCTGCCGCGCGGCGATCATCGGATGCCGCAACGCCAACAGGTACACCCCGACGTGCAGCCCGAGTCGGGGCTCCAATCCGCTCATCGCAGCGAGATGAATGAGCCCATCCATCCCGCTGCCGTCGTGGAACGACACGTGATCCGCAGTGAAGACGTGGTCGATGCCTGCGTCCGCGATGGCGGCGAGTCGGCGGCGCCGTTCGTCGTGTGGAAGCGTCCAGAGATCCCACGGCGTGCTGATCCCCAGTTCGAGTGCCATACGACCTGTCGTAGCACACGGTCAACTCGACGACCACCGGTCAGCCACTGTGCCAGGATGTGGCGCCATGGGGGACGTCTTCGTCGTGCCGGGCCCCGGCCAGTGGCAATTGGATCGGTCGCACTACACCGGCGGCGTGACGCCCATCAGCCAGTGGTTGATGACCGACGGCATGGAGCACGGCTTCCGGCGCATCTTCGCCGAACTCGGAGTGCCGGCCGACACGATCGAGGCCCGGTTCGTCAACGGCTTCTACTACACCCGACTGCGACCGCTGATCGGCGCGGACAAGCCGCCCCGCAAGCCCCCGCCCACTCCCCTGCTCTGGCTGGCCGCACGCGTGCATCCCGAGTTCCGCAAACGCGCGAAGACGGCCACCAACTCGCTGGCGACGTCACCGTCGAACGCGGTGGTCGATCGCTGGCACCGCGAGATCCGGCCGTCGCTTCGCGAGACCAACCTGCGCCTGCAGGACGTCGAGCCGTCGACGCTCGCCGACGACGAGCTTCGCCAGCACGTCGGCAAATTGCTGGATCACCTGCACGACAACTTTGAGCTGCACTTCTGGCTCCACGGCCACGATCTCGGCCCGATCGCCCGGTATCTCTACGAATGCAATGGCTGGGGCATCGACCCTGGCACAGCTATCGACGCCCTCGCCGGAGCGTCGCCCTCGACGATGCGTCCGCGCGAGCGGCTCCATCGCATCCGGCTGCTGATCGACGAGTCCGAGACGCCGGTGACCTCGCTCGACGACGTTCGTGCCGTTTCCGACGAGGCCGCAACACTCCTCGATGAACACCTTCGCGAGCACGGCCACGTGCTCGCGACCGGCTACGACATCACCGCGTCGACGCTCGGCGAATTGCCGGAGGCCATCCTGCAGTCGATCCGGACGGCGGGCCCGGCGCCCACATACGACAACAAGGCCACCGCGGCTCGCCTCCGCAGCCAGGTCCCCGCCGAGCACCGCGACACGTTCGATCAGATTCTGGCCGACGCGCGCAACGTCATGGACATGCGCGACGACCAGGGGCCCATGACGATCGAGTGGCCCGCCGGACTGCTGCGGCGTGCACTCCAGCAGGTCGGATCCCGGTTGGGCGTCGGTGACGACGTGTTCGAACTGACCCCGGACGAGGCCAGAGGGCTGTTCAGGGAAACCACGCCGACACCCGAGGAGCTGCGGGCTCGCGCCACGACGCGCCGCGCCCAGGCCACGCTCGATCCCCCGCTGCTTCTCGGCGATCCCGAAGCGCAACCGCCGCTCGATGCGTTGCCGACCGCGCTCGCCACGACCGTTGCGATGGTGCAGTTCTCGATGAAGTACACCGGACTGTCCGGCGATCGCACCGATCCCCCGCTCAGCGGCACCGGCGTCGGCACGGTCAGCTACACCGGGCGGGCGGTCGTCGCCGACTCGGCCGACGACGCGATGGAGCGACTCGCCCCGGGCGACGTCCTCGTCGTGCGGGCGACCTCGCCGGCATTCAACCTCGTGTTGAGCATCGCCGGGGCGGTCGTCACCGTCGACGGCGGCGCCATGTCGCACGCGGCCGTGCTCGCTCGCGAGCTCGGCATCCCGGCCGTCATCGGCGCGTCGGGCGCACTGTCGATCACGGACGGAGCGATGGTCGAGGTCGACCCGGTCGAGGGCGTTGTCCGCCCGATCAGCTGAACGGCCGACTGAGCGGCAGGCCGAGCAAGCGAGCCTCGTCAGGGCTCGAGGATCACCTTGATCGCCCCGGCCGAGCGGCTCGCAGCAGCCTCGAACGCGGCGACGGCTTCGTCGAGTGGGAAACGATGCGTGACGATCGTCGCCGGCAGCTCCGGCGTCGTCGCCAGCAGTGCGGCTGCGTTGTCGACGTCACGACCGCCGGCGTGACGGCCGTAGAGCGTCGTGGGGCACAGGCTCACCTGCTTGAGACACATCAACAGCCCGGGCAGCGCAACCGGGCCCCAGTAGATCCCGGGGATCACCACCTGCGCCGACGGCTTCGCCAGCTCGACAGCTCGAGCCAGCGCGCTCTCCGATCCGGCGGCCTCGATGACCACGTCGTACTCGCCAGAGATCTCCGACGCTCCGAGCCGCTCTCCCGCCGCTCGCTGATGGTCGTGCCGGGCTGCGAGGCCGACCTCGCATCCGAGCGCGCGGCCGACCGCCACCGCGCACAACCCGATCGTGCCGCCGCCGATCACCGCGACGCGCTGATCGGGGCGAACTGCGGCACGCCGGAACGAGTGCACCACCACGGCGAGCGGTTCGACCAGCGAGGCGTCTCTGACATCGATGCCGGCCGGTAGCGGTACCAACGACCGAGCCGGCACCCACATCTCGTCGGCCATCCCACCGTCGCGACCGATTCCGAAGATCATGGCGTCGCTCGCTCGACAGAGGTTGTAGTCGCCGTCGAGGCACGAGCCGCACTCGCCACAGGGCGCCAATGGCTCGACGGCAACCGGTGTCCCGTCGTCGGTGACCCCGGCCACCTCGTGGCCGAGCGTCACCCGCGCCGCTTCGATCACGCCGGCCTCGATCAGGTGGAGGTCCGACCCGCAGATCCCCGCAGATCGCACGCGGATGCGTACATCCGAACCGTCGATCGTCGGCACGTCGTCGACCGCGACGTGACCGTCGTGGACCCGAACTGCGCGCACGCGTCAGTCGGAGGCGAACCAGTTGGCGTGGAAGCCGACCGGCACGCGCGCCGCCATCTGGATCCGGGCGACCGGGCCGGCCGCCACGTCACGGGCGTCGATGATCGCCAGCTCGGACTTCTCCGTCTCACCATCGGTGACGAACGTCATCAGCCAACCGTCGTTCTCGGCCGTCCCGTCCGGATCGGCCGCAAAGATGTGCTCGCCGCTGACCTGGGTCGGGCCGTAGGTGTAGCTCGCCGAACTCCCGCGCTCGTAGTCGTATTGCATCACGCCGTTGAAGTCGAAGTTTGTCTCCCAACCGCGAGCGGTGCAGTCGTAGCCGAAGCGGTTGCGTTGGCCGATCATCGCGTCGTTGATGCGAGGGAACTCGCCCGGCACGTCGTCGGTCTGTTCGTCGGTGACCGACCCCGTGGCGAGGTCCAGTTCCCAACGCCATGGCATCGGCTCGCGAGAGCCACCTGGTTCGGCTGCGAACGCGTTGGGCATGTCCTCCATCCGCGGCGCCCGGATCTCGATCGTGTCGCCGGCGTC
Source organism: Ilumatobacteraceae bacterium (assembly GCA_035529175.1). Lineage (GTDB taxonomy): Bacteria > Actinomycetota > Acidimicrobiia > Acidimicrobiales > Ilumatobacteraceae > Sva-07. The sequence continues at coordinate 9,534 of DATKXG010000059.1, read as the reverse complement.
CCACGCATTCGAGAAGTGGACGACGAAGCAGTTGTCGACCTCGAACCAGCGGATGTCGGACGACGTACCGCGGCGCGGCATGATCCCGATACGGGTGCCGTTGTCCGGACGCCAGCTCATCATCGGTTCGCCCGTCGACATCGCGTCGAGGTTGAACACCGCGGGAGCGTCGAGGAACACGGCGTATCGCTCGGTGATGGCGAAATCGTGCATCATCACGCCGGCGGGCAGATCGATGTCGGCGCTGTGGACGAGTTGGCCCGACGCATCGACCTCGTGGTAGCGCAGGTACGGCGCCATGGGGCTGTAGCCGAAGAAGATCATCTCGCCGCTGATCGGGTCGACCTTGGGATGCGCGGTGAACGGCCCATCGAGGCGGCCGCCGAAGTCGCACTCGCCGAGCGTGCGCAGATCGCGGTCGAATTCGGTCGGAAGCGAGGATTCCACCATGCTGAAATAGCGGCCGGCGTGACGGACCGTCGCAGTGTTGGCGGTGTTCTTCATCATGCCGCCCTCCTGCATCACGTCGTCGTCGGGGAACGAGAAGTTGGTCATGCCGCCGTAGCAGGCGCGCCCGCGGGCGCGCTCGGCGAGCAGCCCCTTCGACTCGATCCATCGGTTCCGGTAGCGGGCCGCGCCGTCTTCGATGTAGACGGCGTGCAACATGCCGTCACCATCGAACGGGTGGTACGCGCCCATCGGGGCGAACTGCTGGTTCGGTCCCGTGCGCACGAACATCCCGTTGAGCGCGGCGGGGATCTCCCCCACGACCTTCAGCGCGGCGTCGTCTCGCTCCTCGCCAACCGGAGCGAACACCCCCTGCAGGTACGGCGAATTCCACGTGTTGGGCTCGGTGATGGTCATGGTGTCTCCTTCGTGGGTACAGCTGAACTGATCATGCCATGGCGCAGCCGATCGGCCACGGCGAACTGGGTCTCGGGCACGCGATACGTTCGCGGCCATGACCGAACAAGCAGCAGTCTGGCGCTTGACCGCCGACAAGTGGACCGAGGTCGCTGATGCGATCACCGACGACGACTGGTCGAAGCCGACCACGTGTGAGGAGTTCAGCGTGCGCGAACTCGTCGATCATGCGATGCACTGGCAAGCGATGGGCGGCGGGATCCTCGGCGCGGGCACGGCGCCAGGCGACCCGTGGAGCGATGTTCGCCCGGCACTGTCGGCGGCGCTCGATGATCCCTCGAACCTCGAGGGTGTCGCCGAAGCGTTCGGCGGGATGCCGAAGCAGCAGGTGCTCGGGCTGCTGATCACCGATCTCCTCGTGCATTCGTGGGACCTCGCGCGTTCGCTCGGCGTCGACGAGACGCTGCCGCTCGCGGCGGTCGAAGCGGCACTCATCGGCCTGCAGCGGATGCCCGAGGAGATGTTGCGCAGCGGCACGATGTTCGCCCCGGCCGTCGAGGTCGCCGACGACGCGAGCGCCCAGGATCGTCTGATCGCGTTCACCGGCCGCCAACCCTGACGGCTCGGAGGTCGATCTGCGTCAATCGGCCACCGACGAGTCGATCCAGTTGCCGTGGAACCCGAACGGTATCCGTGGCAGCTCGATCGAGGCGACCGGCGTCTGGTCCATCGTGGCGGCGTCGAGCACGATGAAGGTGCTCGAGTCGGTCTCGGCCTCGTAGACGAACGTCATGAGGTAGCCGTCGTCCTCGGCGCTCCCACCGTCGGCGGGGACGAACACCGGCTCGCCGGAGAGGCGGCCTCGACCGAGCACGTGCTCGACGCGCTCGCCCGTATCGCGGTCGTACTTGATGATCGCGCCGGTCTGATTCGCCGGGTCGGTGTAGTCGGGGTTCTCGGGGATGCCCATCATGTAGCCGAAGCGGTGCTTCAGCCCGACGACCGAGTCGGCGACCCGCGGGAACTCGGCGGGGCGGTCGTCGATCTGCTCTTCCTTCACCTTGCCGCTGGTGGTGTCGATCGTCCAGCGCCACAGCTCGGGCGGCGGGAAGTCCATCATCGAGTCGCGCCAGATGTGGCTGAGGCGAGCGACGTCGAGCACGATCGTGTCGCCGTCCTCGTAGGAGTTCATCGGGTGGAACACGTAGCCCGGCTCGATCTCGTACCACGTCACGTCGGCGTCGCTGCCCGTGCGGGGCATCACGCCGAGGCGGGCCGGGTAGTCGTCGTCCCAGCGGATCGGCATCTCGCCCTGCATCGCCAGCTCGAGGTCGAACACGGCCGGTAGATCCATGAAGACCACGTTGTTGCGGGTGACGTTGAAGTCGTGCATCATCGTCGGCCCACCGACGGTGATCTCCTCGGTCTGCACGAGCTGGCCGTCGGCTGAAACCCGCAGGTAGCGCAGATAGGGCTCGAACGCGGAGTAACCGAACGCCAGCATCTCGCCGGTCACCGGGCAGACCTTGGGGTGCGCCGTGAACGACCCGGTGAGCGCGCCGCCGAAGTCGAGCGGGCCGACGGTGTCGAGGTTGCCGTCGAGCACGTACGGGAAGTGACCCTCCTCGAGCGCCAGGATCCGACCGGCGTGGCCGAACACGTGCGTGTTCGCCTTCGACGAGGTCATGTCCATCATGACGGCGGGATCGAGGATGTCGGTGGTCGGGTCCTCGATGAACGGCGTGCGCACGTACCGGTTGCGGTACCACTCGGCCGATCCGTCACGGAGGCGCACGCCGTGCACCATGCCGTCGCCGAAGAACGGGTGATCGCTCAGCCCGGTGAGCGGGTTGGCGCCGTTGCGGACGTACCGCCCGTCGAGTTCGGGCGGAATCGTTCCGGTGACCTTCAGGTCGGTGAGCGTCAGCTCCTCGGTCACCGGCCGGCCGTTACCGCGCAGGTGCATGGGCGTGGTGTCGTCGATCGTGGTCATCGTGTTCCCCTCTTCGAATGGCGTGTGGACCGAACAGTAGTCGATGGGCCCCTCGAAATCTACTCACGGTAAATATTGCCGCTCCACCTCCGATCCGGACCGCATCGAAGCGCTACCGTCTGGCCATGACACAAACCGGACGATGCCTCTGCGGAAAGATCACCTACGAACTCACCGGCGACCTGATCGCCACCGCGGTCTGCCACTGCGATCACTGTCAACGCCAGAGCGGCGGTGCGTTCTCCGTGAACCTGATCGCGATGGAGAACCAGCTCACCGTGTCGGGAGACCTCAGCACGTTCGAGGATCGTGGTGAGAACGACGACGCCGTCTACGTGTATCGCAACTTCTGCGGTTCGTGCGGCTCGCCGATCTACTCCTCGATGATCGAGCCGGCGGGGCTCATCGCCGTGAAGGCCGGCACGCTCGACGACAAGTCCGGCGTCGCACCGAATGTCGAAGCCTGGTGCGAGCACAAGCAACCGTGGGTCAACCTGCCCGGAATGGCCGTGTCGATGGATCGCGAGTGACGCGTTGATGCAGTGATCGGCGACGGGGTGTACCTGCTGAACGCTGCACCCCGAGCGGGCGGTGGGGCGCCTACTTCGTGATGCTGCGCAGCTGGAAGGCCGATACGCAGAGGAACAGCCCGAACACGATCAGGTAGAGACCCGAGATCCACGCAACGACGGTCACGGTGGGCGCCGGCCACGAGACGACGACGATGCCGGCGGCGACCGAGAGCAGGCCGCCGAGCGCTCCGAGCCAGCGACGATCCGCTCCCCCGTCGGCGATCGACCCGATGACCTGGATGATGCCCCCGATGATCCACACCACACCGAGGAGCGCTGCCAGGACGGCGACGGTCTCGAACGGGTTGCGCAGCACGACGATGCCGATGATGATCCCGAGGATCCCGACGAAACCGGTCCAGCCGGGCGAAACGGTGTCGTGGGCGAAGGCCGAGACGAGGCCGTAGATCCCGTACACGAGGATCTGCAGACCGATCAGCACCGAAATCACCTTGAGCGTCTCCTGCGGCCAAGAGATCACCACGACGCCGAGCGCCAGGGTGATCAGCCCCATCACGAAGACCGCCGGCCACTCTCGTGCCATTTGGAGACCTTCCAGCCCGGTGCCGGATTCGATGGTGTTGCTCATGTTCAGGACTCCCTCGTCGCGTGTAGGTGCGAAGTTAGCTCGCCCGACTGGCCACCACGGTGGATGGCGCACCGGTCACAGGCCGCGTCGAACCTCGATTCGACCCTCCGTCTCGGCGGTGGCGAGCGCCTCGTAGTCGCGCTCGTTCTGGTCCGCGTACGACTCGGCGAATTCGGCGACCGCTTCGTCGAAGACCGAACCGGAGCCCAGGTACGAGGCAATGGCCACTCGATCACCCGAGCGCGCGTGTGCTCGGGCGAGCGTCCGGCCGCACGTGCGGGCGTAGAACGCGAGATCGTTGGGATTCATCGCCTCGACGTTGGCAGATCCCTTCCAGTCACGAAGCTGACGGAAGTAGTAGTCGCGCTTCACGTCGTCGACGCCGACGACGGAGGTCCACCCGAGGAAGATGTCGCTCGCAGCCTGCATCAGGTGTTGGCCCGAGACGACGCGCTTGCCGTTCGAGGTCCGGATACGTTGACCGGTGTACGCCGGAAGGACCGATGCCTGGGCCTCCTTGGCCTGTAGGAAGAGCGGGTCGTTGCCGTCACGGCCGAGGAGCAGCACGATCCACGCCCTCGTGCCGACACTGCCGACGCCGACCACCTTGCGGGCCACGTCCACGATACGGAAGCTCTCGAGCAGGCGTCGGCGGTCGCTTTGCAGGCTCTCGCGGTAGCGCACGAACATCTCGTGGATCGCTTCGCGAACCTGACCTTGCTGGTCGGGATCGAAGAGGTCCGACACCGGTTCGATCAACGGTGGGTCGCTGATGATGCGCGGCTGCCCGTCGACGAGATGGGTCAGCTTCGCGTAGGCCTGGTGGCTGTCCCGCGTCCGGGCCTTTGCGACCTGCGCCGCGGCGCGCTTGACAGTCTTCTCGCCGACGTCGGCCCCGAGCTGGGCCATCCAAGCGTCGACATCGATCGCCGAGTACCACACCTCGAGGTTGGCCATGGACGCCAATTCGGCCATTGCGGTGCGATACCCCTCGACGGCGGCACGCACGACCTTGGAGCGGTCCTTGCTCCCGAAGCCGTTGTCGCGCCCGGCGATGGCGACGCTGGCGGCGAGGCGCTTGACGTCCCACTCGAACGGCCCGGGTGCTGTTTCGTCGAAGTCGTTGATGTCGAAGACCATTCGCCGCTCGGGTGAACCGAAGGCGCCGAAGTTCATCAAGTGGGCATCGCCGCACAGTTGCACGTTGAGCCCGGAGCGTGGCGTGCCGGCAAGGTCGGCGGCCATCAGGAGCGCAGCGCCACGGAAGAACGTGAACGGCGACACCAGCATGCGGCCATACCTGATCGGCACCAACTCGGCGACGCGCGATGCCGCCTGACTCTCGAGCACGGCGACGGGGTCAGGTCGAGCGGGTCCGTCCGCCAGCGTCGCGTGCGACGACCGCGGCACCTCTCGTCGAGCCGCCTTCCCCCGCGCCTCGCGCTCGGGCACCGTCAGGTGCGGAACCACCGCGCGGGTTCGTTCGGGCGCCGTCGGGGTCATCGTGTGATCACGGCGACGAAGTGTACGGCTCGTTCTTCGCCCAGTCTCGATGGGAGATGTGCCCGCTTCCGCCACGGGTTCACAAACCTCCGAGAGGCGTGTCCGCACGAGCCGCGACTACGGCCGCGCTGCGGTCGCGATGACGAACTCGCCAGGAACGACGTAGCCCTCACCGTCACGGAACTCGTCGATCGAATTCAGGTACTCGAGTTCGACTGCGTGCCGCTGATCGTCGTCGAACCGACCGTACGGGAGCGCAACCGGCCCGCCGAGGAACGCGGCGCCGACCGCTTCGCTCGTGTCGCGGTAAGCGATGCCGATGTTCAGGCGAGTCACCTTCACGTCGACGAAGCCCGCGTGTTCGAGAGTCGCCTCGATGGCACCGGGTGTCCCGAGGAAGAAGAACATCGGGCAGACGTCGGACTTGACTCGGCGATCGACGATCGGAAACAGCTCCGCCCATCCGCAGTGCCGTCGCTCCCCCCACACGGAGACCACGATCCGACCGTTCGGCCGGAGCACTCGCCGCATCTCGGTCACTGCGACAGCCGGCTCGGGCACGTACATCAATCCGAGCGAGCACAGCGCCAAGTCGAACGACGCGTCCTCGCAGTCGAGCGACTCGGCATCGCAGCGCCGGAACGACGTGTTGGTCGACCCGCGTGCCGCTGCTTCCGCTCGTGCCGCAGCGACCATCTTCTCCGAGATGTCCAGACCGAGAACACGGCCGTTGGTACCCACCCGATCGGCCGTCTCGAAGGTGACCTCGCCGCCTCCGCAGGCCACATCGACCACGTGCTCGCCGACCTGCGGATCACCCAGGCGGATCGTGGCCTCGTGGGCCGGTCGGAGCTGCCCGCCCCAGAAGGTCGAGTAGAACTCCGAGGCGCGGTCCCACCCGTACCGTTGAACGCGGCGTTGCAGCTTCGGCTCCATGTCACGCCGTCGGGGACTGGATCGAGACCGTTCGCGTCATCGGCGTCCGGGCCGAGAACACGTCGCGGTACGGACTGATGACGTCTCCCTCGTCGAGCACCCGCAGGATGTCGGCCTCCGGTGCCGAGCTCTCGACCCTCACGTGGTAGCGGACCTCGCTGTATCCAGGTCTGGCGGTCGAGTCCAGCGAGAGCATGCCGACGACGTCGAAGTCGGCTTCGACCTCGACGCTCAGCGAGGTCAGATCGATACCGAGTCGCGCGGCGCGCATCTGGTAGCCCATCGCGAGGCAGCTCCCGAGTGCGGCCCGCCCGAGCACCCCGGGCGACGGACCGGATCCGTCGCCGCCCATGCTGTCGGGAAGATCCGTCTCGAACCGGAACGCACCTTCCTCGCTCGTGCAACGCAGCCCGTCAGTGATGGTGCTGATCGAGCGCTCGGTGCCCGCGCCGACGCTCGGGTGTTTCGTGACGACGTTCTCGAGCCGATCGAGCGCGGCGCTCAGTGACTGCTGGCGGGACATCTCCGTCGTCATGCGGCACCGTACACCTCACCGCTTCGCGGCCGTGACGAGCCCGCGACCGTGAAGCCAGCGAGGCCACCCTCAGCGGCGGATGCGCGTGTGACCGCTGTGCCGTACTGTGGTCGACCATGTGCGCAGTGCGTTGTCCACGGATCGGGCAGGACGGCCGATGAGCGCGTCCCCACCCGATTTCGGCGGGCGGTTGACCACCCCGCGGGCGGCTGCGGTCGCGGGCATCCTGTTCGCGTTGCTGCTCGGCACGGCGACCGTGCTGTTGCGATTGGCAGTGCCGCCCGTGGACGGGGACGCCGGTGAGTGGATCGACTCGAACCGATCCAGGGTGAAGCTTGCGCTGTGGTTCATACCCTTTGCCGGGATCTCCTTCCTCTGGTTCATCGGCGTGGTTCGCGATCGCCTCGGCGATCGCGAGGACCGGTTCTTCGCGAGTGTGATGTTCGGCAGCGGCGTACTGTACCTGGCCATGCTGTTCGCCTCGGCCGCACTGTCGACTGCGCTCGTCGGCGCGTACGAAGAAGCACCCGATCGGTTGTTCGAGTCCGGCGGCTACGAGTTCGCCCGCGAGGCGGTGTTCGCGCTCTCGAACAACTTCGGCGTCCGGATGGCCGGCGTCTTCATGCTCTCGACGGGCACGATCTGGTTGCGATCGGGTGCCGTCCCGCGCTGGATGGTCGGATTGACGTACGGGCTCGCCATCCTGCAGGTGTTCGGCCCCGGCATCAGCCTGTGGACCACGCTCGTGTTCCCGATCTGGGTGATGATCGTCAGCGTCCACTTCCTGGTGGTTCGCCTGGAATCGTCCATGCCGGGCGACGAACAACCAGTCGAACCCTGAGCCCGGCGAGGTCGACGTGAGGCTCGGAAGTCCGCTATTGCCTCGCCATCGCGATGCGCATTCGCTCGTCGGGGTCGATGAAGTGATCGTGGTCGTCGTCACCGAGATCGATCTGCACCCAGTGCAGCTTGCCGGTGAACCTGCTGGTCTCGACCGTGTACGCCGACGACACGCACGTTCCTGACTCGTAGCCGACGTCCGTCGTCTCGTCGGCCGAGAAGACCATGGGCTGCGTCGCCTCGACCCGACCACTGCCCACGGCGTTGCCGTCGTGATAGAGCGTGACGACGCCACCCTTGGCCAAGCCCCCGCCGTCGTACGCGAGTTCGGCCCGCACCTGCCGGTGACCCTCAGGGATCGGTTCGGTCGCAGTGATCGTGAACTCCTGGATGCCCAACACGTTGTAGGTGAAGCTGAGTACGCCGTCGACGGCGTAGACGGCCCAGCCACCGAAGCGACCACCCTGGGCGATGATCACGCCGGACGCGCCGCCCGCCGGAACGTCGACCTCGGCGGTGACCGAGAACGACTTGTTCTTGATGCTGACGACACTGTTCTCCGACAGCCGGCCCATCCCCGGGAAGAACAGCTGGGAGTTACCGCGGATCAGGGTCGGACGACCCGCCATCGCCGGTTCGAGACGCTCGCTGGTGCGGTCGTCCATCGGGAGGACGTTGTACTTCGTCGCCTCGATCAGCCAGAGTCGCTGGAGCTTCGCCAGGAGCTCGGGGTGCTCCGCCGAGAGATCGCGTGCCTGGCTGAAGTCGTTGCTGCCGTCGTAGAGCTCCCACACGTCGTCGTCGAATGCGGGGAGGTCGCCGCCGACCATCACCCACGGCGTGCGGTGCTTGGTGACCGCGCTCCAGCCCCGGTGGTAGATCCCGCGGTTGGCGAACATCTCGAAGTACTGCAGCTCGTGACGCTCGGGCTCGTCGGCCTGGTTGAACGTGTAGAGCATGCTCGTGCCCTCCATCGGCGACTGCTGCACGCCGTTCACCATCGTCGGCTCGGGCAGTCCCGCCGCCTCCAGGATCGTGGGTGCCAGATCGATGACGTGCGTGAACTGTTCGCGCAGGCCGCCTTGTTCCTCGATGCCGTTCGGCCAGTGGACGATGGTGCCATTGCGCGTCCCGCCCCAGTGCGAGGCGACCTGCTTGGTCCACTGCAGCGGCGTGTTCATCGCCCAGGCCCAGCCGACCGAGTAGTGGTTGTACGACTCGGGAGACCCGAAGTCGTCCATCTTCGACTGCATGAACTCTGTGGTCTCGAGTGCAGCCATGCCGTTGAAGTTGGCCATCTCGTTGAACGCGCCGTTCATCGTGCCCTCGGCCGAGGCGCCGTTGTCGCCGATGATGTAGTAGATCAGCGTGTTGTCGAGCACGCCGAGGTCGTCGATGGCATCGATGACCCGCCCGACGTGGTGGTCGGTGTGTTCGAGGAAACCGGCGTACACCTCCATCTGTCGGGCGAGCACGGGCTTCAGATCGTCGGGCATGTCGTCCCAGGCCGTGATCTCGTCGTGGCGAGCGGTGAGTTCGGCGTCGGCTGGGATCACGCCGAGCTCCTTCTGCTTGGCGAAGGTTGCTACTCGAGGGATCAGCCGACGACGACGAGCTCGTCGTCGCTGGTGAGCGTCACCGACGCGTCGGCATCGGCGTTGAGGACCACGGAACCGACCGCGGTGTGCCGCCACCCGATCGC
>DATKXG010000058.1:0-2689 GCA_035529175.1 Ilumatobacteraceae bacterium | reverse complement strand
GTCGTGATCACCGGCGTGTCGACCAGGCCGCTGTAGGTGAGCGGGAGGAAGTCGAAGCCGTTGTGGATGATGTCGAAGTCGTCGGCGCGCTCGAACACCGCGGCGATGTGGAGGCACTCGGCGACCTTCGGCTCGATCGTGGGGTCCTCCGACCAGCCGGTCGGTGCGGTGCCGTGCAGCGTTGCCGTGGTGACCGAGTCGGCGGTGGCGAACAGCGTGACGTCGTGTCCCGCATCGACCAGCCCCTCGGTGAGCAGTGATGCGAACTGTTCCCACGGGCCGTAGTGGCGCGGCGGTGTCCGCCAGGAGATCGGAGCGAGCACTGCGACCCGGAGTGGCGACCCGGGCCCGGTCTCGTGATGGCGATGCGGGATGCGAGCAGGGTACCGACGACACATCGAGAACCCCGGGCAGTACAGTGAGCGCACGTCCCCTCGGACGTGTGCGCCCCGCTTGGGCTGGACGGCCATCACGGTCCTGTCGCCCTCCGCAGGCTCGTCGCCTCGCACGAGCCGAACAAGGAGTTAGCCAGAGTGCACACCGCCGTCTCGATCCCGTCCGCGACCCCGCAGGAAGGGGAGACTCGATCCTTCGGGATCCTGTCGACCTTCCCGCCCACCTCGTGCGGGATCGCCACGTTCTCCGCCGCCCTCGCGGCCGGCCTGATCGCAACCGGAGCGTCCGTCGACGTCGTCCGCATCGGACCATCACCCGAACTCGAAGACGTCCTGGTACTGGCCTCGCTCGACGGTCGGTCACCAGAGGAACGAGCCATCGCTGTCGATGCGTTGAGCACCGACGACATCGTCATCGTCCAGCACGAGTACGGCTTGTACGACGGTCCCGACGGAGAGTCGATCATCGAGCTGATGGCTGCGATCGAGGCCCCGATCCTGGTGGTGGCGCACACGGTGCTGAGCCATCCGACGGCCAATCAACGGCGCGTGCTCGAGGCGGTCTGCGCCGCTGCCGACGCAGTGGTGGTCATGACCGAGACGGCTCGAACACGACTCTTCGAGGGCTTCGAGATCGATCGGTCGAAGGTGAGCCTGATCCCGCACGGCGCGGTGACGCCGGCAGCGGTACCGGAGAGCAACCGACGTCGGAGCAGTGCGTCGCCCCGTGTCCTGACCTGGGGGCTGCTCGGCCCCGGCAAGGGGATCGAATGGGCGATCGACGCGCTCGATGAGCTGGTCGGCATGGACCCCCACCCCGAGTACATCGTCGCTGGCTCCACACACCCCAAGGTGCGAGAGCGTCACGGTGAGGAATATCGAGAGATGCTCGTCGACCGCGCCGCGTCGTCGACCGCTGCCGCGCACATCACCTTCGACGACACGTACCGTGACCTGGCGTCGTTGAACGACCTGATCCAGTCCGCCGATCTGGTGGTACTCCCCTACGACTCACGTGACCAGGTCACCTCGGGCGTGTTGGTCGACGCCGTCGCTGCGGGTCGACCCGTGGTGTCGACCGCGTTCCCGCACGCCGTGGAACTCCTGGCGAGCGGCGCCGGAATCGTCGTGCCACAAGGTGATCCGGTGGCCCTCGGCCAGGCGATCCGGTCGGTCCTGACCGATCCAGAGTTGGCCGAGTCGATGGCGGCCGAGGCACGCCGACTCGCACCCGACCTGTCGTGGCCGGCAGTGGCGGACCGCTACTGCCTGCTGGCCGATGAGGTCGCGGCATCGCGACCTTCGGTGCCCTCATGACCTTGCCGTCCTTCGGTCATGTCCTGTCGTTGTCCGACAGCATCGGGATGTTCGAGCACGCCGACCACTCCGAACCGCGTCGTGAGCACGGCTACTGCACCGACGACGTCGCCCGGCTGCTGATCGTCGCCGTTCGCGAACCCGCCGAGAGCCAGGCAGTGCAGGACCTCGGACGAATATCGTTCCGATTCCTCGCCGAGTCGCAGAACGCAACCGGGAAGACACGCAACCGCCGTGACACAGGAGGCCGGTGGCGGGGCCGCTACGGCACCGAGGACTGCTGGGGCCGCAGCCTCTGGGCGTTCGGGACCGCCGCGCGTCGAGCCGACGACGAAGGGATGCGTGCGGGCGCTCTGTCGTACTTCGACCATGGCGCCAAGCAGCGATCGCCGCATCGTCGCGCGATGGCGTTCGCAGCGCTCGGGGCGGCCGAGGTCGCCGAGTTCGATGTACGCCATCGAGGCGCCCGTGCCCTGCTCGCCGACGCGGTCACGACGATCGGCCCGCTGTCGACCGATCGCGGCTGGCCATGGCCGGAGCCCCGGTTGTCGTACGCGAATGCGGCATTGGCGGAGGCGCTCGTGGCCGCCGGCCAGATCCTCGAGCGCCCCGACGTCCTCGACGATGGGCTCACGCTGCTGCACTGGCTCCTCGACCGCGAGACGGTCGACGGTCACCTCTCGCCGACACCGGTCGGTGGTTCGGGGCCCGGTGACGTCCCCGGACGATTCGACCAACAGCCGATCGAAGTCGCCGCGCTGGCCGATGCGTGCGCTCGCGCCCATGCGGTGACGGGTGACGACGACTGGCAACGCGGCGTCAACCTCGCCATCAACTGGTTCGCGGGCAGCAACGATGTCGGCGCCGCGATGTGGGATGCCGACACGAACGGCGGCTACGACGGACTGACCCCGACGGGCCCGAACCTCAACCAGGGAGCCGAGTCGACGCTCGCACTGATCAGCACGATGCAGTAC
>DATKXG010000057.1:0-2558 GCA_035529175.1 Ilumatobacteraceae bacterium | reverse complement strand
GCGACGCCATCGACCAGTTCCTTCGACACCGACGAGTAGCCGATCCTCGCGTAGCCCGCGGTGGCGACCCAGGCGGTTCCATCGGTTGCGAAGAGTCGGTTGAGGAATCGTGCGACCGTCGGCCGCGGGCATCGGAAAACGACATCAGGGACCTGCTTGTCGTGGGCACCCTTGCCCCACATCCCGTGTGCGCGCAGCAGCTCCATCACGGGATTTACCAATCCGCCTCGGTGCCCCGCCGAGAATCGATACGTGGTCGCCGATCCGGCGGGACCAGCCACGCGCAGATCGGTCCCCAACGATCGAGCCGCCCGCTCGGCGACCTCTCGTACGTCGTCGAGTGCGGTGGTGAATGTGGCACTGGTCTGACCGGGAGCGACACAGCCGTCACCGAGGACGATCGCAAGCAGGTCGATGTCGGCCTCGGCGAGGTCGTCGGTACCGAACACGCCGACCGTGCTCGGGACGGCGACGTCGTCACCCACCGTGATCTCGTCGAGGCGTCGCCAACCTCGCGGTGTCAGGAACGGATGCGCGGCCGTGACGGCGACCTCGCGCCCGGAGCGGGTCCGGAGCGTGAAGACATCCTTGACGCCGTCGTCCAGGCACACGTTGACGTCCGCGACAGTGAGCCGCCCGTGATCGTCGATCGCCTGGACGGCGAGCGTCCCACGAACCGTTGCGCGACGCATGAGTTCGTCGGCGGTGACGAGATCGCCGGTCTCGAGATCGACCATCGGCGTGTTCCAGGCGACGCACTTTCCCATCGCCGGCCGAGCTCCCACGATGTTGAGGGTGCTCGGCTGCAGGCCGGAGAGCAGTTCGTCGAGGTCGTCGTAGCCGGTGGCCGCGCCGGTGATCGTGTCGCCTCGCTCGTAGTTCTCCTCGAGCTGATCCATGGCGATGTTGAGCAGTTCCTGGATCGGCCGGGTCGAGTCGACCACGCGATCCTCGGCGACCTCGAACATCTTCGACTCGGCCAGGTCGACGGCCTTGGTGACGTCGTCGGGCTCGGAGAATGCCAGGTCGGTGATCTCGCCGGCGGTGTGGATCAACCGGCGCAGCAGCGCGGTGTCCATCACGATGCGGGCATAGTGCTCGGCACCCGACACCGATGGCGTCGCATTCTGCAGGTCGTTGAGCCGTTCGATGCCGCCGATCTCGTCGAGCAGACCGTGGCGGCGCAATTCGTCGGCGACGGTGACCACGTCGACGGGTCCCGACGACGAGTACAGCGACCGGATCGAGTCGAAGACGTGTTGGTGGGCAGGGCTGTAGAAGTCGCGGACGTTCAGTCCGGCTTCGCCGACGACACCGATCGCGTCACGGCTGAGCAACAGGGCGCCGAGGACCGATTCCTCCGCTTGGAGGTTGTGAGGAGGAACCCGCCCGCTGCGGTTGGGCGCCGCGTTGGCCCGATCATTGCGGTTGGTTCCGAATTGTTGGTCGATCGACATGGGGACCCCACTCTTCCAGGGAGTTCCTGTGTGGTGGAAGAGGAACAACCCTGGGTTTTCGCTGTTGAACGGCTGTGGACAACCGCATGAATCGGTGGACAACCGGCTGTGGACGTACCTGTGGATGGGCGCGAAAGGTCAGGAGCACTGCCCAATCGAAGAAATGCTGACCGGGCCGCCGCTCGGCGGCTCGGTCCGAGACGTCAGTCGCCGGCGACGACGTCGATCGTGATCGGGAACGACACGTCGCTGTGCAGCGACGCCGTCACCGTGTGCTGACCGGTTGTCTTGATGACGTCGACGTCGACCTGGCGGCGATCGAGTTCGATGGAGGTCTGCTCGAGCACGGCCGCAACCACGTCGGCAGCGGTGACGGAGCCGAAGAGCTTGCCTTCGGGACCGGCCTTGCTGGTGACGGTGATCACCTTCGGCACGAGCGTGCTGGCGATGTGGGTCGCGGCGTCACGGGCGCTGGAGTCGCGCTGGTCGCGGGCCTGACGCATCCGGCCGGCCTGCTCGACCGCTCCGTCGGAGGCCGCGATCGCATGCCCCTTGGGGAGCAGGAAGTTGCGGGCGTGGCCGTCGGCCACCTCGACGATGTCGCCGCGCTTGCCGAGTCCGTCGAGATCGGAGCGGAGAATCACCTTCATCGCTCAGACCTCCTCGGTCTCGGTTGCGTCGATCGTCTCGGCGCCCTCGATCGCGGTGTCGTCGATCGCGGCGCCCTCGATCGCGGTGTCGTCGATCGCGGTGTCGTTCACGTCGTCGTTCAGGCTGGTGTCGCGATCGCGCCCGCCCTCACGGCCTCCGTCACGACCCCGGCCGCCGGTGCGGGTGGAGGCGACGCGCTTCGCGTACGGCAGCAACGCCATCTCGCGGGCAACCTTGACGGCGTTGGCGACCTCACGCTGCTGCTGCAGCGTGTTGCCGGCAACCCGGCGGTTCTTGATCTTGGCGCGATCGCTCATGAAGCGCTGCAGCAGGTCGACGTCCTTGTAGTCGATGTACTCGACCTTTTCGATGACGAGGACGCTGGTCTTCTTCTTGAACTTGCGTGGGTTCAGGTCACGGGCGCTGCGCGCCTTGTTCTTCTTGCTTGCC
>DATKXG010000056.1:0-5572 GCA_035529175.1 Ilumatobacteraceae bacterium | reverse complement strand
TTCAGGGGTGGAGCACCTCGGGGAGCCAGGTGTCGAGGCGTTCGACGATGACGTCGTCGCTCTTGGCGAGCAGATGGCCGTCGCCGGGCAGGATCTCGACCTCGCCGTGCCCGGCGATCGCGGCGACCACGTGGCTCGCCTCGGGCGGGAGCAGCTCGTCGCGGTCGCCGTGGAACAGCAGCAGCGGCCGACCGGCCAACGCGCCGGCGACCTCGCAGCCGGCCGACTGGGTGGCGAACGTGACGACGCCGACCACCGACACCGGCATGATCACCGCCGTGCGGATGGCGACGGCACCGCCGAAGCTGTGTCCCATCACCACCACGCGCTCGGCGCCGGCGTCTCGGGCGATCTCGACGCCGCACGCCAGGTCGTGTGCACACAGGTCGAGGTTGTTCGGCTCGCGATAGCCGACGCGCACGAACTCGACACCACGTTCGGCCCATCGTTCGCCGAGGCGCTGATACAGCCCGTGGCCCGGCCCGAGCACACCGCCCATCGCCCCACCGCACGCGACGATCGCCGTCCGAACGGTCGCGACCCCATCCGTAGGCCGGTGGCGGAACACGGTCAACAGCCCTCGCGACGTGTACACCTCGCGATGCGACAACGACGCGGTGACGGCGACCTCGGCCGACGCGAGCGACCGCAGCGCTTCGAGCGCCGTCGGGTCCGAGGGGTCAGCCAGGGGCAGATCGACCGGCCGTTCGTCCGCTCCGCCGCCGTCGACCATGGCTGGTTAGCGTACAAACGCACATGGGCAGCCCAGCCACCGGAGCCGGCACGGTCGACTTCCGAAACCGAACCGACCGAGAGCACGCCCGTCGCATCGGTCGAGCCTGGATCGAACTCCGTCGGGGCGCCGCCGCGTCCGCGTTGCGTTCGTACCTGTTCGGGACCGAGAAGGCGCTGGAGCAGGGACAGATGGATGCACTCGACCTGCTCACCCGGCGCGAACGCCCGATGAAGGAGCTCGCCGCACGGCTGCGCGTCGAGCCGTCCACGGCCACCCGGGCAGTCCAGCGCCTCGAGCACGACGGGCTCGCCGAGCGGTTCACGTCGCCCCAGGACGGTCGTGTGGTCCTCGTGCGCATCACCGACGAGGGCCGGCGTCGCCACGATGCCGTGGCCGAGCGTCGGTCGACCGCGATGATGCACATCCTGAGCGAATTCGACCCACAGGAACGCGCACAGCTCGCCGACCTGATGGACCGCCTGATCGCCTCGATCGACGACGTCGTCGAACGTCTCGAGACCGCCGACGAATCCGAAACGAACTGACAACGGTCGACCGGCCCTGTCCGCCACCGGAGGCGACGGGTACAGTCGCCCTCATGGCCGACCAGGCAACGTTCGCCGACGAGGCGATGCAGTACGCACCGCAGCTCTACTCGGGTGCGCTGCGTATGACCCGCAACCGCAGCGATGCCGAAGACCTGGTGCAGGAGACCTACCTCAAGGGCTATCGGAGCTATCACACCTTCACCGAGGGCACGAACCTGCGGGCCTGGCTGTTCCGGATCATGACCAACACCTACATCAACTCCTACCGCGCCAAGCAGCGTCGCCCCGACGAGACCGAACTCGGTGAGTTCGAGGATCTGTACCTCTACAAGAATCTCGGCGCGCTGCAGGATGCAGGTGTCGGGCGCTCGGCCGAGGAGTCGCTCATGGAGCTGCTCCCCGATGACGAGGTGAAACGGGCGCTGGAGGATCTCCCGGACAACTTCCGCCTGCCGGTGATCCTGGCCGACGTCGAGGGGTTCGCGTACAAGGAGATCGCCGACATGCTCGACATCCCGATCGGCACCGTGATGTCCAGACTGCACCGGGGAAGAAAAGCGATGCAAAAGGCGTTGCACGACTATGCCCTCGAACGAGGGCTGGTCGCCGCTCAGTCGGCGGGGACCGACGGCAATCTCGGACAGGACCACTGACGATGAGCGATGACGCGACGACCGACCAGCCCGTGATCTCCGATTGCGCCCAGACGCTGCAGGAACTCGACGTCTTCCTCGACGGTGAACTCTCCGATCACCAGCACGCTGCGATCCGCCACCATCTCGAAGGCTGCATGGACTGCCTCGGCGCCTTCGACTTCCACGCCGAGCTGAAGATCGTCGTCGCCCAGAAGTGCAACAACGACGAGATGCCCCCCGATCTGCTCGGCAAGATCGAGCGGTGCTTCGGCACCGACTTCGACGGCGACGGCTCCATCGGGTGACGGTTTCGCCCGATTCCAGCGTCGCGGGTTAGCCTGCCGACATGCTCGCAGCCAACGTCTGGCACTGGTGGATCGGTATCGCCCTCGTACTCCTCGCAGTGATCTCGGTCGTCGCCCTGGTCGCCTCGTACGTGGCCTACGTCCGCGCCAAGCAGTACCCGAGCAGGGCACAGCAGTCACACCACCACACCGACCTCTAGGGGTCCTCGACCGAGGCGTTGCACTGAACGACATCGCCCAACTCCTCATCGCCCAACTCCTGGATCGGTGCACGTTTCCGCCGCCGGGCACGGCCGTGACCTGCGGTCTGTCGGGGGGCGCCG
Source organism: Ilumatobacteraceae bacterium (assembly GCA_035529175.1). Lineage (GTDB taxonomy): Bacteria > Actinomycetota > Acidimicrobiia > Acidimicrobiales > Ilumatobacteraceae > Sva-07. The sequence goes on along the minus strand of DATKXG010000056.1, from coordinate 3,025 downwards.
ACTCCGCGGCGCTGGTCGCGCTGGCTGTCGCGGCGGGGTGTGACGTCACCGCCGTCCACGTCCACCACGGGCTGCGGACTTCGGCCGACCACGACGCCGACGTCGCCGCGACGATCGCGGAGCGTCTCGGTGCCGGTTTTCGGGTGGCCCGCGTCGAGGTCGCTGCCGGCTCGAACCTCGAGGCCCGGGCACGGACCGCCCGTCGAGCAGCGCTCGGCCCCGACGCGATGACCGGGCACACCGCCGACGACCAGGCAGAGACGCTGCTCCTCGCGCTGCTGCGCGGCGCCGGCGCGGCAGGCCTCGGCGCCATCGGGCCGGGCCGCCGCCACCCGATCCTGGCGCTGCGACGCGCCGAGACCCGGGCATTGTGCACACAGCTCGGCCTGGTCGTCGCCGAGGATCCGAGCAACGACGACCCACGCTTCCGCCGCAACCGGATCCGCCACGAGGTGCTCCCCCTGCTCGACGACGTCGCCGAGCGCGACGTGGCCGTGCTGCTCGCTCGCACCGCCGACCTGCTGCGCGCCGACGACCAATTCCTCGACGAACTCGCGGCCGGCATCGATCCGACCGACGCGCCCGCGCTCGTCGCGGCACCCGGCGTGCTCGCTGCCCGAGCGATCCGTCAATGGCTCGAGCACGAGGGCTACCCCCCCGACGCCGACTCGGTGCAGCGAGTGCTCGCCGTCGCCGCAGGCGATGCCGCCGCGTGCGAACTGGTGGGTGGACGGCGCGTGGAGCGGCGCGCCAACCGCCTGGTTCTCGACACGACGCCAGCACCGAAGCGGTAGCCTGGCCCCCCGTCATGCTGAGTCGCGTCGTTCCAGAAGCCGTCCACTGATGCCTCCCCGTCTTCGCGGCAAGTGGGCACTCGGCATCACCCCACGGAACTTCACCTGGATCCTCAAGGACAAGCTGGCGATCTGCGAGCGTCCCGGCGGCGTCGGCGACAGTCATCGACGCGTCCGGCGCCAGGAGGAGATCATCTGGCTCCGCGAGAACGGCTTCGGATGCGTGATCTCGATCATCGTGGCGCCGCACAACCTGCACAACTACGAGGAACTGCAGCTCCCGTACCGGCATCGCCCGTTCAACGCCGAGCACACCGACAAGTACCTGACGGCGCTCTACACCGAGATCCGCGAGCTCCTCAAGCACGGCACCAAGGTGCTCGTGCACGGTGACGAGGTCGGCGACCGCATCATCGGGATCATGGGTGGCTACATCCGCTGGGCAGGCCTCATCGAGGAACCGACCCAGGCGATCCAGGTCACCGAACGCCTTGCGGGCCGCCAGCTCGATCCGTTCGCGCGCGAGATCATCCTTCGCGCCCACACGCTGCGATGAGCGAACCGACCAAATAGCGGCTCTTCGCTCATCGGAGCGGTGCAATCACCAGGTGCGATGAGCGAACCGACCGAATGGCGGCTGTTCGCTCATGTGAGCGGTGCGATCACCCCTTGCGATGAGCGAGTGGGCTCAGGCCCGGATCGGGGGCGACACTCCACACGCCTTGGGGTCGACGACGAGCAACGGCAGCGGATCGACGGCGACGTTGTTCGGGCGCACCTCGAAGTGCAGATGGAAGTTGTCCTCACCGGAGGTGCCGCTGTTGCCGACGTAGCCGATCGTGTCGCCCGCCGACACCGAACTGCCGACACTCAGGCCGACGGCGTCCTCGGCGAGGTGGAAGTACTTGTAGGTCGTCTTCGTCGACGCGTCATAGAGCGTCCAGCCCCACCCGGCGGTGCCCGTGTTGGTGTATCGCTGCGTGAGCACCCCGGAGACCACCGCGAAGACGGGCATGTCCCGCGACCCCATGATGTCGACGCCTTCGTGGAGGCGGGTCGACCCACGCGCATCGCCGAAGTTGTCGAGGACGTAGCAGTCCGACGCGGGCGACACCGGGAACAGCAATTTGCCCTCGGGAACCGGCGGCGGTCGCAGGGACAGCCGTTCGGCGGTCTTCAGGGCGGTGCCGGGCTCGTCGAGACGGGCGACCGACCCCTCCGCACGAGCCCGAGGCGTCGCCGTCGCGGTGACCGCGAAACCGCACGCGCAGGCGGCACCGATCATCGTGCCGAGGAACCGGCGGCGGCTCGTCCGAAGCTCGCGCTCGTCTGGCATGTGGAGTTCATCGGCACCCGACGGACCCGACTTGACCCGCGCCCAGCGATGAGTGAACCGCCCAGATACCGGCCTTTCGCTCATCGCAGGCTCTCCCTCACGCGCAGCGATGAGTGAACCGCCCGAATACCGGCTTTTCGCTCATCGCACGGGGTGGGTTGGGGCGCAGGTCGGGGGTGGATGGACCGATGCGGTGGAGGGACGGGCGACTAGCGTTCATGGTGATGGGTGGGAAAAGGGTGTTCGTGAGCGGCGTGGGCGGGGAGCTCGGCACCACGATCGCCGGACTGCTCGAAGACGAACCGTGGGTCGGTGAGCTGTCGGGGATCGACGCCGATCCGCCTCGGCACCGCCTGCATCGTACGGTGTTCCACCGGATTCATCCCGACGAGCACGAACGGATCGTCGAGACCGTGGCGCGCTTCAACCCGCACGTGCTCGTCCACGTCGGTGTGTGGGAACCCGACGCGCGCGCCGCACCGCGGGCCGCGGCGATCCTCACCGACCAGGCGGCCACGTCGATCCTCGGCGCAGCGGCCGAGTGCTCCGCGTTGGAGCACGTGGTGGTCCGCAGCGGCATCGAGATCTACGGCCGCGCCCGGGGCGCCCTCACCCGCCCCACCGAGTCGGCGCCGATCGCCCCGACGAGCGATTGGGGCCGCACCGTCGCCGCGATCGAGCACACCGCGGCCAGGGTCGGCGAGCGCGTCGGCGTCACCGTCGGCGCGGTCCGCCTCGCACCGGTACTCGGACCGCACGTGCCCTCACCGCTCGGGCGACTCCTGCGCCAACCCGGCGTGCCGTTCAGCGTGCTGGCCGATCCGCCCTTCGCCGTGATCGAGGACCGCGACGCCGCCCGGGCCATCGTGGCAGCTGCCCGTCTCGGGCTCGCCGA
>DATKXG010000055.1:0-5009 GCA_035529175.1 Ilumatobacteraceae bacterium | reverse complement strand
GCTGCCGGGGTCTGGTCGGACGAGATCCGTGCGCTGGACGAGACCGAGCACCCCGACTCGATCCGTCCCGCAAAGGGCGTGCACATCACCGTGCCGTGGGACAGGATCCGCATCGACATCGCCGTGATCATCCCGGTGCGCGCCGACCGCCGCAGCCTGTTCCTGGTTCCGTGGGGGCCACGCCCGGACGGGACGTTCGAGCACGTCTACGTCGGCACCACGGACACCGACTACGACGGACCGCTCGACGACCCGCAGTGCACCGCCGACGACATCGACTACGTCCTCACCGCGTTGAACCAGGCGCTCGATCCGGCGGTCACCGAACGCATCACCCCCGACGACATCACGGGCGTCTGGGCCGGCCTGCGACCGCTGGTCAAGCAGGCGACGCCGGACAGCACCGACTCGAAGACCGCCGACCTCTCGCGCCGGCATCAGGTCGCCGTCGGCGAGCAGGGTGTCGTGCGGGTGAACGGCGGCAAGCTCACGACCTACCGCGAGATGGCCGAAGACACCGTCGACGTGGTCGCCGATCGTCTCGGCGCTCCACGTCGCGCTCGACGGCCGGCGACGCGGCGCTTGAAGCTCCTCGGCGCCGGCGCGACCGCCTCGGCGGAACCGGGCACGCTCGAACATCACCTTGCCCACCGCTACGGCTCGATGGCCGACGAGATCCGGGCACTGATCGCGTTCCGACCCGATCTCGCCGAGCCGCTCGTCGCCGGCCAGCCCTACGTGCGCGCCGAGGCCGTCTACGCGGTACGTCACGAGATGGCGACCACGCTCGATGACGTGCTCTCGCGTCGCACCCGAGCGCACCTGTTCGACCGACCCGCCAGCCTGGCCGCCGCCTCGACGGTCGCGGCGCTGCTCGGTGACGAACTCGGCTGGTCGCCGGACGAGACCCAACGACAGCTCGACGCGTACCGACGCCTGTGCGAGCGCGAGCAGAATGCAGGAGCGCAACGTGCCCACGTCACCAACGCCGCCGATTGAGTTGCTGGGCGACGCCAGCCGGCTCACGAGCACGACCGTCGAGGTCCCGGAGGAAGCGGTCGCCGCACTCTCGTCGATCTGCGAAACGATCGAGTTCGACGGAACCGGCGACGACCCGGACCCCGTCGCCGAGTCGAGCCGCGACTGGTGGCCGCTGGCGCTGCACTGGGCCCTGGCCGGCCAGGTCCCGCAACTCGCCGAGGTGGTCGTGCGCCCGACATCGACCGACGAGGTCGTGCGCGTCGTCCAGGTCTGCAACAACGCCCGGCTGCCCCTCACCGTCACGGGCGGCCGCAGCGGCGTGTGCGGAGCGGCCGCGCCCGTGTTCGGTGGAGTCGTCCTCGACGCGACGGCGCTGTGCGGCGTCGTCGGTGTCGACGCGGTGTCGGGAATCGTCGAGGTGCTTCCCGGCACGTTCGGCCCGGACCTCGAAGACGCACTCCGAGAGGTCCACGGGGTGTCGGTCGGACACTTCCCGCAGAGCTTCGACCTCGCAACGGTCGGCGGGTGGGTCGCGTCCCGGGGCGCCGGTCAGTACTCGACGCGCTACGGAAAGATCGAGGACATGGTCGTCGGCCTCGAAGCGGTCCTCGCCGACGGCACCGTGATCCGTACGGGCGGGGCCCCCGCCGCGGCGGCCGGACCCGACCTCACCCAGTTGCTGGTCGGATCGGAAGGCACACTCGCCGTCATCACCCGGGTATGGCTGCGGACCCACCCGGTGCCGACGCACGAGCGGCGTGCCGCCTACGCATTCACGACGTTCGCCGACGGCATCGAGGCGTGCCGACGCATTCTCCAGTGCGGCGCCACGCCGGCGGTGCTGCGCCTCTACGACGCCGTCGAGTCCAAGCGCGGCCAGGGCGGCGACGGAACCCAATGCATGCTGCTGGTGCTCGACGAGGGCCACACCGATCTGGTCGACGCGACGATGTCGATCGTCGACCACGCGGCGCTCGGCACCGACGCGATCCCGATGTCGACCTCGCTGGTCGATGCCTGGATGGGCCACCGCAACGACACCACCGCACTGCAGGGCCTCACCCGCAAGGGCTTCGTCGTCGACACGATGGAGATCGCCGCGCCATGGTCACGGCTGGTCGACCTCTTCGAAGACGTACGCGCCGCGATGCTGGCGGTGCCGCACGCACGGGCGGCCACCTGCCACCTCTCCCACAGCTATCCCGATGGCGGTTGTCTCTACTTCACCTTCGCCGCGACGCCGCCACCCGAGGAGGTCGAGTCGACCTATGTCGCGCTCTGGAACGCCGGCCAGCGAGCGGTGCTCGCCGGCGGTGGCAACCTGTCGCACCACCACGGCGTCGGGCTGAACCGCGCCCGGTTCATGGCCGAGGCGCTCGGCGCGACCCACGGCGTACTCGCCGCGATCAAGGCGACGCTCGATCCCAACGGGATCATGAACCCCGGCAAGCTCGGCCTGCCCTCCCCCTTCGGCGACGTTGCGTGGCCATGAACGTCACCCCGGCATCTGGAAGCCCGTCGGGCCGTTGGGACGTCGCTGCCATCCGCGCCGGGATCGGGGTCTGCCTGCTGCTGGCCATCCCCTTGACGCTGATCGCCGCCTTCGTCGACTCCGACTCCTCCGGGCTCAATGCGTTCTTCTTCTTCGGAGCGATGTTCGGCTTCGTGCTCGGCGGCGGTTGCGCCGCCTGGGTGCAGCAACGCGGCACGCCGCTCTCGCACGGCGTCGCGACCACGATTGCCGCCTACGTGGGCGCGCAGAGCGTCTTCGTCGTGATCCGCCTGCTTCGCGGGGACGACGTGAACTGGTTCGGTGTGTTCTTCACGCTGTCGCTGGTGATCCTCGCCGGCGTCGCCGGTGGCATCCTGGGCAGCCAACTGCAGGCACGCGGCTTCGTGCCGTCCAGCCAGACACGACCACAAGGGGGGAACCGATGACCGCGATGCTCGTGATCGACGTCGGCACGACCGGACTGCGAGCGGCGATCATCGACGACACGCTCGCCGTTCGGGCCATGGAGTACCGGGCATGTCCACCGAGCACGCCGGCGCCCGGCCTGGTCGAGTTCGACGGCGCCGACCTGGCCGCCAAGCTGCTCGAGGCAGCGCGCACCGCGCTGGCGGCCTTCGCTGAACCGGTCGTTGCGGTCGGCATCACCAATCAACGGGCGAGCACGCTCGTCTGGGACCGAACGACCGGTGAACCGGTGGCCCCCGGGCTCGGGTGGCAGGACCTGCGCACCGTCGGCGAGTGCATCATGGCCAAGCTCGAACACGGCTGGTCGGTGGCACCGAACCAGTCGTCGACCAAGGCCGGCTGGCTCCTCGCCAACACGCCCGGACTCGAGGGCCGCGATCTCTGCGTCGGTACGATCGACAGCTGGATCGCCTGGACGCTGAGCGAGGGCGCGCTGCACGTCAGTGACCAGACGAACGCGTCGGCCACGACGAACGGTCTACGTGTCGTCGACGGCTCGATGTGGGCGCACGACCGGTGCGCTGCCTTCGGCGTACCCGAATCGACGTTGCCGAGCGTCGTGGACTCCGTCGGTGTCATCGGCCACGCGACCGCGCTCGACGGAGCCCCGCCGATCGCGGCGATGCTCGGCGATCAGCAGGCCTCGCTGATCGGCCAGAGTTGCGTCAAGCCCGGTCGGGCCAAGATCACCTTCGGCACGGGCGGCATGCTCGATCTGTGCACCGACACCGGCACACCGTCGGGGGCTCACCGCCACGCGGCCGGCACGTATCCGCTCCCGCTGTGGTCGCGCGATGGCGAGATCACGTGGGGGGTCGAGGCGATCATGCTGTCGGCGGGCACGAACGTCGAGTGGCTGCGCGACGACCTCGGGCTGATCGACACGAGCGCGCAGAGCCACGACGTGGCGGCGATGTGCGACGACACCGACGGCGTCATCTACGTGCCGGCGCTGCTGGGTCTCGGCACTCCCAAGTGGGACTACGGCGCCCGCGGCACGCTGCTCGGCATCACCCGCGGCACCGGACGCCCCCACGTGGTGCGCGCCGTGCTCGAAGGCATCGCCCACCGTGGAGCCGACCTCATCGAAGCCGCCCGCACCGACAGCGGGGTCGACATCCACACCGTGCGCATCGACGGTGGGATGAGCGCCAACCCCACCTTCGCCCAGGCGCTGGCCAACGCCGCCAACTGCCCGATCGAGGTCTCCCCCGTCAGCGAAGCGACGACGATCGGTGCCGGGTTCATGGCTGGCCTGGGCGTGGGCGTGTTCGACGGCATGGATGACCTCGATGCGCTCTGGCGACCGGCGCACGTCGTCGAACCCGCCGATCCGTCGTCTCACGGACGACGCCGCGAGCGGTGGGCCGACGCACTGGAACGGGCCGGCGGCTGGCACCCCGACCTGTCGGCGCTCGAGTTCTGAGCGATCACCGGATGAACGAGCCCCGAAGCCTAGAATTGCTCCGACGCCCTCCCAGCGGGAAGGCTGTCGTACGCATGACCCCGAAAGGACACTCCCCCGTGGATCTCGACCCCGCTGCACCGGCAACGTCCCGGCGCGGCCTCATCGGCGCTCTGGGCGCGGTCGGCCTCGCGAGCGCCGCTGCGCTCAGCATCGCCCGCCCCGCAGCCGCCGCTCCGACGAGCCCGACCGAGGGCGACCAGGAGTTGCTGTTCCAGGCGATGCGCCTCGAGTTGACCGCAGCAGCGCTGTACGACGTCGCGCTCGACGCCGGGCTGACCGATGTCGCCGCCGAACTGGCCACGGTGTTCGCCGCGAACCACCGCGCATACGCCGACGAGATCGCCGGGGCGTCCGGATTCTCCGCCGACACCCGCAACGAGGAGGTCTTCGAGCAGCTCGAGTCGGCATTCGACACCAGCGACGACGAGGCCTTCGCCGAGATCGCGAACACGCTCGAGAACACGGCGGCAGCCACCCACACGTCCCTGTTGCCCGACTACGAGTCGGTCAACGCCCGCAAGATCACCGCATCGATCATCGTGGTCGAGGCCCGCATGGCCACCGTGCTCAGCGACTTCGGTG
>DATKXG010000054.1:0-30758 GCA_035529175.1 Ilumatobacteraceae bacterium | reverse complement strand
TCGACGTGATCGACCGGCTCTACCACTGGCCGAGCATCATCCATCAACCCGCACGAGTACAGGTGGCCTGATGACCTCGACCCTCGGACGTGTCGTGAACTTCCCGGTGCGCAGCACCGCGTCCCGCGCCGGTGCGGCGATGTCACGCGCTGCTGCGGACGTCGGCGCATCGGTCGTCCGGTTCACCGACGAACAGGCCGGCGTGGTCGATGACTGGGGGCGCGACGCCGGCCTCGTCCGCACGGTGATCGGCCTGTCGCATCTGCGCTGGGACGTCACCGTCGGCGGCGACCAGCGCCTCCCGCGCCGCAAGGGTGCACTGATCGTCGTCAACGCCAGGACCCTGGCGCTGGCTCCGATCTACGCCGCGTTGGCGCTCAGCGAGGCGGTCAACCGGCCGGTCCGGTTCGTCGGCCGCCCCGACGTCGCACCGGTCGGGCCACTGCTGCGCCGTATCGGCGGGCTGCTCGACCACCCAGACGAAGTCGCCGGCGCGCTCGCCGCGGGCCAGCTGGTGATCATGGGCGCGGCGCACAACGAGCGGCTGCGCAAGGTGGGACGCGTTGACCACGCGCTCGTCGGGGGCGCGCTGGCCGCCGGGGTCCAGGTGTTCCCCGCAGCGACCTCGTCGAGCCCGATCGGTCGCGGCGCCCGCCTCGAGATCGGCACGCCGTCGCGATCACCCCGTCGTCGACGCGGGCCGCTCAGCGAGCTCGAACTCGCCGACCAGGTCGCTCGTGACATCGAGTTGCTGCTGTCCGAGATCGGCGACCTGCGCACGGGAACGCCGATCGACTGGCTTCCGCTCACCGGGGTGGGAGGCGCCTGATGACCTTCATCCGCAGCACCGACGGCACCCGCATCCACTACCGCATCACCGGCCGTCCCAGCGGCGCCCCGATCCTGTTCATCCAGGGTCTCGGCGCCGACAAGAACGGCTGGAACCTCCAGCGTCTGGCCACCGCCCCCTGGTATCGCGGCATCGCACTCGACAACCGGGGCGCCGGCCGCAGCGACAAGCCGCACGGGGCTTACTCGCTCGAACAGATGGCCGACGACGCGATCGCGGTGCTCGACCACGCGGGCGAGGAGACAGCCCACGTGGTCGGTGCGTCGATGGGCGGAGCGATCAGCCAGATCATCGCCGTGAAATACCCCGAGCGCACGCGCTCGCTCACCCTCGCCTGCACCGCAGGCAGGAACCACCCGTGGCGCGAGGAGCTGCTGGCGAGCTGGCGCGACGCGGCGCTCGAGCGTGGGATCGGCTCGATGGGCGAGGACGCCGCACGCTGGGTGATCGGACCGCGATCGTTCCGACGCCTCCTACCGGCGATCGGTTGGTTGGGCCCGCTCGCCCTCGGGCGACCGGCACACGCGTTCGCGGCGCAGTGCGACGCGATCCTCGCCGCCGGTGAGTCCCACCAGGAACTGATCGCTCTGCTGCCCACGATCGCCGTCCCGACCCTGGTGATGGTCGGCAACCAGGACATCCTGACACCGCGCGGCGACAGCGAGGACCTGGCCGCCACCATCCCGACCGCCGAACTGGTCGTGATCAGCGGTGCCGCGCACGGGTTCATGGTCGAACACGCCACCACCTTCAACCGGGTGCTCCTCGAGTTCCTCGGCCGCGCCGAGCGGGCCTACCAGGGACGGCGCGCCGAACAGGACGAGCTCGACACCGCACTCGCCGGCTGACGGCGCTACAACCTGCAGATGCGTGTCGTCATCGTCGGAGCCGGGATCTGTGGACTCGTCGCCGGGCGTCGTCTCGCCGACTCCGACGTCGATGTCGTGCTCCTCGACAAGGGCCGCTCGGTCGGCGGTCGGCTCGCCACCCGCCGCATCGGTGACGCCACCGTCGACCACGGTGCCCAGTTCTTCACCGTGCGGACGCCCGCATTCCAGCGCCAGGTCGACGACTGGGTCGATCGAGGGCTCGCGACGGTCTGGTCGCACGGGTTCTCGACCAGCGACGGCCATCCTCGCTACGTCGCCACCTCGGGCATGAACTCACTCGCCAAGGATCTCGCCACCGGCCTCGACGTGCGGTGTTCGAGCATGGCGTTCGGAATCCGAGCGGGCTCCGACGCCATCGCGCCGTGGCAGGTTGCGATCGACGACGGCACCGTGCACGACGCCGACGCAGTGATCGTCACGACGCCACTGCCCCAGGCCTACGCGCTGCTTGCCGACTCGGGGATCGCCTTCGCCGAGTCGCTGTTGACCGACTACGACCGCACGATCGCGCTGCTGGCCACGCTCGATCGCCCAGCGGCGATCCCGCCCCCAGGTGGCGTCCAGAGCCCGACGCCGGACATCGGCTTCGTCGCGGACAACCAGGCCAAGGGCGTGAGCGCAACCCCGGCGATCACCGTGCACGCGTCGCCATCATGGAGCGAGGCGCACTGGGACGACGACATCGACACGCTCCGTCCAGCGCTGATCGAACTGGCCGACACGTGGCTCGGCGGGGCGGTCGTGATCGAGGCCCAGGTCAAGAAGTGGCGCTTCGCCACACCACGCTCGCCGTGGCCCGACCCGTGCTGGATCGCCGAGGGCGGGTCGATCGTGCTGGCGGGCGACGCGTTCGACGGGCCACGGGTGGAAGCCGCGCACAACTCGGGCCTGGCGGCCGCCCATGCGCTCAGCGGCTGAGACACCGACTCGGCGTCAGCCGGCGACGGGCTCGCCGCAGCGCACGGTGGTGACCTGCCGGGTCTCGAGATCGACGATCGTCACGCTGTCGGCGCCGAAGCGTCGCAGGAAGTCACTGAACGTCGGGATGTCCTCGCCGTCGCAGTCACGTTCGATCACCGGCGCGTACGGGATTCGCCAGCCGGTGTCGAACACGGCGCGACCGTCGACGAGGTCGATGATCGGAGGGAGCTCGACCGTCGCCCGCGGCGCCTGCGGCAGGATGGCGAACCACACGACGGCGTCGCCGAGCATGTCGGCGAACACGGCGCACCTGTTCGTGCCGTCGAGCTCGTCGCAGTCGATCTCGCCGAGCGTGCCGGGGACGATCCGCACCACCCGTTCGGCGTCGAGGGTGAGGTCGAGGAAGCCGGTCGTCAACCCGCCCGGGGCCACCGCGAAGTCGGGCGACTGCGTTGCCGACTGGATCGGCTCGATCAGGTCGACCGTGCGTTCGATCGTGCCGGGTTCGATCACCGCCTCGATCGAGCTGTCGTCGGTGAGGATCGCCCGCGCCAGCAGCGCCAACGCGCCCAGCGCGGCGACGGCGGCAACGAAGCGCCAGTTGAAGATCTGCCTCACGGCTCCAACGTAGCGAGGTCGGCGCGGGCGGTGGCGGCGGCCCGGTGGGCGGCGTCGCCGATCGCTTCGAGCACCTGGTCGGTGTGGCCGAGCCCGACGAACAGTGCTTCGTACGCGCCGGGGGCCAGTGCCACGCCTTCGGCGAGCATCGCCCGGAAGAACGCCGCATAGGCGCGCTCGTCGGTTCGCTTGGCGTCGTCGAAGTTGCTCACCTCGCCGGCATCCGGTCCGCACACGATGCCCAGCAGGGTGCCGACCACCGGGAACGATGCGACGAAGTCGGCCGCTTCGCAGGCGTCGCGCAGCAACGCCGAGAGGTGGCGGGCGCGCGCCATCAGCTCGATGTAGACGTCGGGGACGAGCAGGTCGAGCGCGGCGAGGCCGGCGGCGGTCGCGATGGGGTTGCCCGACAGTGTCCCGGCGTGGAACACGGGGCCGAGCGGCGACAGGTGTTCCATCACGGCGGCCGAGCCGCCGATTGCGCCGATCGGCAGGCCACCGCCGATCACCTTGCCGAAGCAGGTGATGTCGGGGCGGACGTCGTAGCGGGCCTGTGCACCTCCGGAGCCCAGACGGAACCCCGTGATCACCTCGTCGAAGATCAAGAGCGCGCCGACGCGGTCGCACTCGGCGCGCAGCCCGTCGAGGAATCCGGGAGCCGGGGCGACGACGCCCATGTTCGCCGCGACGGGCTCGACGATGACGGCGGCGACCTGATCGTCGAGCTGGGGCACGACGTTGTAGGGCGCGACGATCGTGTTGGCAACGGCAGCGTTCGGAACGCCGGCCGTACCGGGCAGGCCGAGCGTGGCCACGCCGCTGCCACCGGCAACCAGCAACGCGTCGGTCGCACCGTGGAAGTTGCCCGCGAACGTGACGACGCGGTCGCGCCTGGTGACGCCACGTGCGAGCCGGATCGCTGTGCTCGTGGCCTCGGTGCCCGAGTTCATCAGTCGGACGCGCTCGCAGCTCGGCACCCGCGCAGCGATCGCCTCGGCGAGCTTCATCTCGCGCGGGGTCGGTGCGCCGTACGAGGTTCCGTCGACGACGGCCGCCGACACGGCGGCCGTGATCGCCGGGTGGGCGTGGCCGAGGATGACGGCGCCGTAGCTCTGCACGAGGTCGTAGTACGTGTCCCCTTCGACGTCGGTGATCGTGGCACCGGACGCCCGAGCGACCACGTAGGGCTCGCCGCCGACGGCCTTGAAAGCCCGGATCGAGGAGTTCACGCCGCCGGGGATCGCCTGACGGGACCGCTCGAACATCACCGAGTTCGACGCAACGCCGGCGCCCGTGCACACCGTCGGGGTGCACCCGGCCTGCTCACACGCCGCCGGGTCGCACGGTGGGATGCCACCGGCCGCGGCCGGTGTCACGACGCGATCCGTCCGTCGGCGACCGATTCGGCGAACCACCGGGTGAAGTAGGTGAGCACGATGTCGGCCCCGGCGCGCTTGATGGCGGTGAGGTGCTCGAGCGCGACCGCGTCGCCGTCGATCCATCCGCGCTCGGCGGCGGCATGGATCATCGCGTACTCGCCGCTCACGTGATATGCCGCCAGCGGCACGTCGACACGGGCAGCCGCTTCGGCGATCACATCGAGGTAGGCCAACGCCGGCTTGACCATCACGATGTCGGCCCCTTCGGCGATGTCGAGTTCGATCTCGAGTTGGGCCTCGCGGGCATTGCGCCAGTCCTGCTGGTAGCCCTTGCGGTCGCCGCCCCCGACGATCGACACGTCGACGGCGTCGCGGAACGGGCCGTACAGCGCGCTCGCGAACTTCGCGGCGTAGGCCATCACGGCGACGTCGGTGAACCCGGCGCCGTCGAGGGCGTCTCGGATCACGGCGACCTGACCGTCCATCATCCCGCTGGGCGCGACGACCTGGGCACCGGCTTCGGCCTGCGCGAGCGCCGCTCGGGCGTAGATCTCGAGCGTGGCGTCGTTGTCGACGGTGCCGTCAGCGCCGACGATGCCGCAGTGCCCGTGGTCGGTGTATTCGTCGACGCACAGGTCCGCCATCACGACGACGTCGTCGCCCAGGTCGGAACGCAGGTCACGGAGTGCGACCTGCACGATGCCGTCGGGATCGTAGGCGCCGCTGCCGGTCGCGTCCTTCGCTGCCGGCACGCCGAAGAGGATCACGGCGCGCACGCCGAGCCCGGCGAGCGCAGCGACCTCGGCTCTCAGCGACTCCCTCGAGTGCTGCACCACACCGGGCAGCGACACGATGGGTTGCGGCTCGTCGACGCCCTCGCGCACGAACAACGGCGCCACGAGGTCGGTGACGCGCACGTGGTGTTGTGCAACCAGTTCACGCATCGCCGGAGTTCGTCGGAGCCGTCGCGGACGAACCGACGGGGTCAGCATCTCGGGACCGGGCACGCCACCGAGCCTAACGCTGGCACCGGACGGCGCCCTGTTCGTCGAGCGGCCACGCACTAGCGTGCTCGGCGTGTCGGTCCACGCCTGGTTCTCCAACGACGAACTCTCCCTCGCCCCCGGTGACACGCTGACACTGCCGCTCACGGTGCACAACCTGGGCGACGAGACCGAGTCGTACACGATCGTGCCCGCGGGCCTCACGGCCAGCTGGACGAACATCACGCCCGGCAACCTCACCCTGTTCGGCGGCTCGCAGGACGTGATCGACGTGACGATCTCGCCGCCCGCACTCTCCTCGACCACTGCGGGGCCGACGTCGATCGCCATCAGGGTCATCCCGCTGGGCGACTCCGACGATGCCGTCGTCGCCGAGGCGACCCTGATGATCGAGCCCTTCGACGACTGCCGGATCGTGTCGCTGCAACCCATCCAGCGCGCTCGTCACCGGGCCAGCTTCGAGTTCATGGTCGAGAACCACGGCAACACCGTGACCAGCTGTCGGCTCCACCTCGTCGACCCGACCGACCGTGTCGACGGTGACTTCGATCCCCCGGCCGTCGGCGTCGGCCCGGGGGCAGCGACACTCGTGCGGCTCAAGGCGCGCGCCGCACGCGGTGGTTTCCGGCGTGCGACCCGCACGCTCGACTTCGAAGTCGAGGCGGGCCGCCAAGGGCTCCCCCCGGTCGTGGCACCCATGTCGCTCGTGCAGTCGCCCACGGTTCCCGGCGCCGTGTTCGCTCGCGTGGCTGCGGTCGTCGGCCTCGTGGCCGCCGCTGCGCTCGCGTGGTTCGTCGTGGTCGAGCCGGCGATCGACGATGCCGTGGCCGATCAGGTCGACAGCCGCCTCGCCGAGATCGAGGCCGCCGACCCCGGCACGGACGGCGGAGACGTACCGACAGACACGTCGGCACCGTCCGACGACGAGACAAGCGAGAGCGTCGGCATCTCCACGCTGATCCGCCTGGGGGTCGACGCGCCGTTGACGCAGACCGCCGACCAGTCGACCACGCTGGCCGACGGGGGCGTGTTCGACCTGACGGACATCCGCGTCGAGAACCCCTACAACGACCGGGGCATCGCCACGCTCCTGGTGAACAGCGAGCCGTTGTTCATCTGGTCGCTCGAGAACATCCGCGGTTCGTTCTTCGAGCCGCGGATCACCCCGATCCGCCTCGACCCGGGCGACAACGTCACGTTCTCGGTCAAGTGCGACGAGATCGGCGACGCCGGCCGATCGACGTGCACGAACGCCGTGGTCATCATCGGACGCACGATCGCCGACGACGCCGGCTGATCGGCGGAACTCGCAACCCCGGGGCGCTCAGCCCCCGAGCGTTCAACCGCCGAGGCCGTACCCGGGTAGGCCCGCGGTGTTGTCGAACAGTTCGATCACACGGATCTGCGACGAGGCGGAGACGCCATCGGCGGTCTGCGCGACCACCGTTCGGGCGCCGCCACGTTCGGTCGCCCGGGTCGGGATCAGCGCCAGGAAGACCCCTTCAGCGTTGGTGACCACTTCGACACGGTTCGTGGCGTCGTCGCCGAACAGGATTGCCACCGGGGTGTTCGGCGGAAAGCCGTTGCCCCCGACGCCGAAGTCGCGTCCCGCCTCGACCTCGGTGCGGTCGACGAAGAAGTTGGGCTCGTAGCGGCCCTGGCCGTCGGGCACCATCACGGTGTACTGGCCCGTCGGCGTCGCCAACTCGATGACCGCCGTCCGCTGACCCGCCGCCTTCGGGGCGAAGACGACACCGATCGAGCAGGTGGAACGAGGATTCAACGAACGTCCTTCGCAGCTGTTCGAGGAGATCATGAAGTCCCACGGGTGCGGGCCGACGACACGTACCGATGCCACCGACGTCGGCACCAACGAGATGTTCTCGACGTCGAACAGGAACTCGGGGCTCCACTGCCCGACGACGACCGAGCCCAGCGCCTGACCGGCCGGATTGGTGCGCAACATCGGGTCTCCGCCGGCGCCACGAACCGTCGTGGACACCGAGACCGCTTGGAAGCCACTCTCGGCGACGGTCAACGTCGCCGTGACCGATCCGGGCGACGTGGGCGTGAACGTGAGGCGAACCGTGCAGTCGCCGCCGGGCGGCACGGGCGCTCCGAGGGCACAGCTGCTCTGTTCCTCGTTCACCCGGAAGCGTGAATCGGACACCGACACCTTCGACGGGACGAACGTCGTGGGCCCGTCGTTGTTGACGGCGACGTACCATTCATCGCTCGTGAAGCCGACCAGCGTGGTACCGAGGTCGCCCTCGGCGAGCGACAGGGTCGGCGGGCTCACCGTGGTGACGACCTGGCGGCCCGGCAGGCTCCCCGGCACGAGTTGCCCTGCGGACAACGTGTCGAACACGACCGTCCGGCCGGTGTCGCTGAGCTGCGGTCCCGAGTGGGCACCGACGGCCGGTTCGACGCCCCCGTCGACCATCGTCACCCGACGCAGCGTGTTGCGAGCGACATCGGCGACGAGCAGATCGCCGTCGGTCGCCTCACCGCCACCGGATGCCTTGACCAACTGCAGGTTGGTGGCCTTGGTGACGAACGCGACCAGCTGGCCGTCGGCGGTGAGAGACGGTTGCGACGACGGTGCTGTTCCGGCGACCACCGGCTCGGTGCCGGGTTCGCTGCTCACGAGGGTCATCGTGATGCGGTCGGGTTCGTCGTAGCGACCGTTCGAGTCGGCGTCACGGTCGAGGTGGTACACCTGGCTCGGACAGCCCTCGGGGCACGTCGGGAACACCGCGGGGGCCAAGCCGACATCACTGCTCGTGAACGCCACGACCCGGCCGTCGCGAGACAGCACGGGCTCGGACGCACCGGTCATCGTCGGGAGGCCGTCGACGCGTTCGGACACGAGCTTGACGGCTTCGAACGGGTCGGCCTGGGCACGGTCCCACACGAAGATCTGCGGCGTCGCCGGCCCGCCCGGAACGGGACCGTATCCCCAGCCGGGAACCGCATCGGTCGACGCGGCGTCGGAGCGGTAGGCGAGGAACCGCCCGTCACCGGACATCGCGGGCTGATCGATCCCGGTGTGGACGAATTCGGTGTCGGGCGAGATGATCGGCATGCCCGCGACGGGTCGCGATCGATCCGGACTCCCGATCGGCTGGGTGAGGTCGACGAGGCTGACCGTCGTGATGCCGTCGCCCTCGATGAGGTCGGTGGCCGGATGTGTGTAGGCGATCGTGTTGCCCGCCCGGGCCACCGCCGGTGGGTCCGTGATGTCGACATCGTCGCGGGCGATCGAGGAGCCGTCGCCCAGGCTCGACACCAGTTCCCAGTCGCCCGGGGTGCCGCCGCAGTGTTCGAGCCGCTGTCGGTAGACGTCCCAACGAAGACCGGTGTCGTCGTCACGGAAGACGTCGAGCGCGAGTTCGGTCACGACCACGATGCTGCAGCCGTCGCCGGACAGCACGGGATGGATCGAGTTGCCAGGGCGCAGACCCGACGGAACGACGGTGACCTCGACGGTCGTGTCGGCCTCGCGATCGGTGAGGTAGACGGTGGAGGTGCGCGAGTCCGTGGCAGTGACCGCTGGGTCACCGGCGCCCGGCAGCGCCTCGTATGCGACGAAGCGACCGTCGCCCGACACCGTCGCCCGCAATCCGAGCGCCTGGCCGCCCGGCGCCACGGTCGAGGCAGCCGGCTCGAGGACCGCCTGATCGAGCACAGCGCTCGGGCGAGCATCGACGTCGCTCGCGCCCAGCACGAAGCCGACGCACAGCACGCCGGACAAGGCGCCGATGACACGTCTGCGCCCGCTGCGTTCGGTCAACTCGGTCCTCACTCCGTCTCTCGTCTACGACCCGGCGGCAAGTCTTGCAGGTCTCGGTTCATTCTGGTAGCGGCGACCCTTCGTGCTCGATCGACCGGGACCGGGCGACCACGCGTTCGAGTTCGGTCACGAGTCCATCGAGAGAATGATCGGTCGCCACGGCGGACAACTTGAGCCCGAATCCGTCAGCGGTGGCAGCGGTCGTCGGGCCGATCGCGATCACGATGGGTGGAGCCTCAGTTCCGAACCGGCGACACCAGCTCTCGACCGCCGAGCCGCTCGCGAACAGCACGGCGTCGGCGCTGGCCACTGCGACCTCGACCGCGATTTGGGCGGCGGGATCTTGATCGGGGGTGACCGTCCGGTAGGCGGTGACGACGGTGACCTCGTGGCCGGCTGCTCGGAGCCCATCGGCGAGCGTCGCAGCGGCGATGTCGGCCTGGGCGATCAGCACACGCTGGGGCGACGGTTCGCGCTCGACGAACGCTGCAACCAGGGCCTCCGCACGCTGGGCAGCGGGCACGAGGTCGACCCGGCGTCCTGCGCACGACTCGAGCTCCCGTGCGGTGGCGGTGCCCACGGCTGCGAGCCGGATGCCCGGCACCTCGGCCGCCGCGCTGCCGACCCGTTCGGCCCCTGCCGCCGACGTGACGACGAGCCAGTCGAACCCGCTCAGGCCGGACAGGGCGACACGCAGGGCGGCCCCTCCGTCGAGCGGGTCGGTGACGGCGACGAGCGGGACGTGGATCACCGTGGCGCCGCGAGCGGTCAGCATCTCGGCGAGGTCGCCGGGGCGTTCCCGCGTGACGAGCACGCGGCAACCCTCCAGCGGACGAGTCACGCCAGCGAGCCGTTCATGTCGCTGTTCACGTCAACGCCTCGCGAGCGGCTCTCGCTGCAGCTCGAGCCACGTCGAGGTCGGCGCCGCCACCGGGAAGTTCGATCTCGTCGGACACCGAGATCCCGGTGTCGAGATCGGCGAGGAACGTCCACAGCCAACCATCGACGACGTGGGCTCCGACCGGGAGTGAACATCCGCTGCCGAGCTCGGCGAGGAACGCCCGCTCGACCTCGACGCAGTGACGCGTGGCGCGATGGTCGATCGCCGCCAACACCTCGCCGGTCGCGTCGTCGCCGGATCGGCACTCGACGGCGACGCAGCCCTGGCCCACCGCCGGGACGAACTCGTCGACGGCGAGCAGCTCCGCGATCCGATCGGCGAGCCCGAGGATGTCGAGTGCGGCCACCGCCATCACGATCGCGCCACCCTCGGGGATCTTCGAGAGGCGGCTGTCGATGTTGCCGCGCAGTTCGGCGAACTGGAGGTCGGGACGGACCCGGCGGAGCTGAGCGCGACGGCGGACCGATCCGGTGGCGACCGTGCATCCGTCGGCGAGGGACGCGAGGTCGGCACCGACCAACGCGTCGCGTGGATCCCTGCGTTCGCAGAACGCGGCGAGCGCGAGGCCGTCGGCCGGCGCGGACGGGAGGTCCTTGGCCGAGTGGACCGCCAGATCGGCGCGTCCGTCGAGCACGGCGCGCTGGACCTCCTTGACGAACACCCCTTGGCCACCGATCTGATGGAGCGGGACGTCGAGACGGACATCGCCGGTGGTCTCGACGGTCACCAGCTCGACGGAACGTCCCGTGGCCCGGGTGATGGCGGCCGCGACCGCACTGGACTGGCCGAGTGCCTGACGGGAGCCCCGGGTAGCGAGTCGCAGCGGCGACTGCTCGCTCACAGCGCGTTCACCCGAGGTCGAAGAGATCGCGCATCGCCGCAGCGTTGCGTTCACCCTGCGGCGTGCCGGCCTGGGCCTTGAGACGCACCGAGGGCTCGTGCAGCAGCTTGGCGACGATCGCGCGGGTGAGCGCTTCGACGGCGTCGCGTTCCGACTCGCCGAGATCGGCGAAGCGGGCGGCGAACCGTTCGAGTTCGGCGGCGCGGACCTGCTCGGCTGCCCCGCGCATCGATGCCACCAACGGCGCCGCCTGACGAGCCGTCGACTCGACCAGGAACCGCTCGACCTCCTCGGAGACGATGACGCGGACGCGCTCGGCCTCGGCAGCACGATGCGACAAGCCACGATCGGCCCAGTCGCGCAGATCGTCGAGGTCGGACAACGTGACGCCATCGAGGTCTGCGACCGACGGATCGACGTTGCGCGGGACCCCGATGTCGACGATGTGGACCGGGCGGATCGAGCCCCGCCGGGAGTGCGCGTCGGCCACCAGCGAGTGGGTGAGTACTGCCTGGTCGGATCCCGTGCCGACGATGATCACGTCGGCAGCAGCGACCGCCTCGGGCAGGCGATCGAAACCGACGGCCACGCCGTCGACGCGTTCGGCGAGCGCTGCACCGCGGTCGGAAGTGCGGTTGGCGACGAGGATCTCGGCTCTCCCCGCTCGACGCAGGGCGACGGCGACGCCTTCACCCATCGAACCGGCACCCACCACCAGGACACGCCGGCCCGACAGTTCACCCACGACGTCGGAGAGCATCTCGACCGCCGCGTGGCTGATCGACGCGGTGCCGCGTGCGATGCCGGTTTCGCTGCGGGCGCGCTTGCCGGTCGCCAGGGCGTTGCGGAACAGCTGGTTGAGCGTGGACCGAGACGCCCCCTCGCGCTGGGCGACCTCCCAGGCCATGCGGACCTGGCCGAGGATCTCGCTCTCGCCGAGGACGGCGGAATCGAGCCCGGCGGCAACCTCGAACAGATGGGTCACCGCCGCCGTGTCGTGCTGGCTGTAGAGGTGCGGAGTGAGCTCGTCGACGCCGAGGTCACCGAGTTCGCACAGCAGGTCACGCACGTCGCCGTAGGCGCCGTGGAACAACTCGGCGACGACGTACACCTCGGTGCGGTTGCAGGTGGACAGGATCACCGCCTCGCGAACGTTGTCGCGCTGGGCCAGACCGCTGACGGCCTTGGCGAGGTCGTCGGGGGCGATCGTGACGCGCTCCAGCAGGGCCAGAGGACCACTGCGGTGGTTGACGCCGACGACGAGAATGGACATTTGGACCCAGCCTACGCCGTCGCCCCGCGCCGTGGCTCGCCGGGCACCGCACGAAGTCCGGTCGCCGGAGCCGACGTGGCCCGCCGCTGCTCGTAGTAGCTGAGGATCTGCAGTTCGACCGCGAGGTCGACCTTGCGCACACTGACACCGTGCGGAACGCCGAGCACGCACGGCGCAAAGTTGAGCAGGCTCGTGACGCCTGCGGCGACCAGCGCATCGGCGGCCTGCTGGGCTGCGCCCCCGGGGGTGGCGATCACGCCGATCGAGATGTTGCGCGCCTGGACGACCTTGGCGAGTTCGTCGAGGTGGCGCACGCGTACGCCACCGACGACCGAGCCGACCTTCGCGGTGTCGACGTCGACGATGGCCCCGACCGGGAAGCCACGGTCACCGAAGCCGTTGTAGCCGGCGAGCGCCTGACCGAGATTGCCCGCACCGACGATGACAACGGGCCAGTCGTGGGTCAGGCCGAGTTCGCGCCGGATCTGGTACACGAGGAACTCGACGTCGTAGCCGACGCCACGGGTTCCGTAGCTGCCGAGGTAGCTCAGGTCCTTGCGAACCTTGGCGGCGTTGAGGCCGGCGAACTCGGCGAGTTCCTCGGACGAGATGTTCGTGACGTTCGCCTCGAACTGCTCGGAGAGAATCCGCAGGTACACCGGGAGTCGGGCCACTGTCGCCTCGGGAATCCGCCGTCGTGTGGGTTGCCCTGCCATGGTCCGACCACGTTAGGGCGCTCGTGCACGTTTTCACAAAGCGCCGACGCGAAGGGCGTCGTCGAGATTTCGCCGCACGAGCTTGCCCGAGACATTGCGGGGCAGCGCGTCGACGAAGATGACCTTGCTCGGGCACTTGTACCGGGCCAGATGGTCGAGCGAGAACTCGATCAGCGTCTCTTCGTCGACATCGGAACCCGGTGTGGTGACGACGTAGGCCTTGACCGCTTCGCCGGTGTGCGGGTGGGCGACGCCGACGACGGCGGCCTCGGCGACGGCGGGGTGCGTGGCGAGCATCTCCTCGACCTCGGCAGGGAACACGTTGAACCCCGACACGATGATCAGGTCCTTGGAGCGGTCGACGAGGTAGAGGTACCCGTCGTCGTCGGTGGTGGCCATGTCACCGGTGTGCAACCAACCGTCGGCGTCGAGCACGTCAGCGGTTGCCACGGGGTCGTCGTAGTAGCCGGCGAACACGTTGTCGCCGCGCACCCAGACCTCGCCGACGTCACCGACGAGCGCGTCGCCGTTGTCGCTCACCAGACGGATCTCGACGCCCGCCAGGGCACGACCGACGGAACCGAATCGTGGCGTGACTCCGGTCGAGGTGGTGACGATCGGCGATGCTTCGGTGAGCCCGTACCCTTCGCGGATCTCGAGGCCGAAACGTTCCTGGATGGTGCGTGCCACGCTGATCGGCAGGCGCGACGCTCCCGAGAGCGCCAGTCGGACGGTTGCGAAGGTGTCGGCATCGAGTTCGTCGAAGTGGGCGAACGAACCCCACAGCGCAGGAGCGCCCGGGATGACCGTGACGCCGCGGTCGCGGATCGACTGGACGGCGGTTGCGGGGTCGAATCGCTGGACGAGCACGATGGTGGCGCCGACGCAGAGTCCGAGCCCGATCACCACGTTGAGGCCGAAGATGTGGAACAACGGGAGCACGCCGTAGATCACGTCGTCGGCGCCGATGTGACCCTCAGCAGAACGACTTTGGTCGAGGTTCGCCTGCAGGTTGCCGTGGGAGAGCATCGCCGCGCGGGGCGAGCCGGCGGTTCCGCTGGTGAACATCAGCACGGCGAGCTGCGCACCGTCGACGTCGACCACCTCGGCCGGGGGAGCCGCCAGGAGGTCGTCGAAGGCGACGACGTCCTCGGTGGCGCCGCCCGCCGGATCGGTGAGCACGACCAACTCGATCGAGGGCACCGCGGTCCGATCGACGTGCGACCAGTTGACGGCGCCGAGGTTGTCGACCACGACGGCGCGAGCGGCCACGACCGCCAACTCGGACTGGAGTTCGGGACCGGGACTCGCCGGGTTGAGCGGCACGGCGACCGCTCCCAGACCGATGGTGGCGAGGTAGGCGATCACGAAGTGCGGCGAGTTGCCGACCACGATGGCGACCCGATCGTCGGCGCCGACCCCACTGGCGGCGAGACCGCCCCGGAACGCCGCGACCTGGCTGCGGAGATCGCCGTAGGTGGTGACGCGATTTCGCCAGATCAGCGCGACCGAGTCGTCGTCGTGACCGTCGATGATGTGCGCGAGATTCACGGAGTTCCCCCTCGGCAGCCCACTGCTGCGATCGGAAGAGATCGTACTCTGCCTCGGCGGCGCGCTGCATGCCGAGTGCCACATCGCCGCGAGCGGAAGCCTCGTCATCAGCCCCCGTCATCAGCCCCCGTCAGAGGCGCAGGAGCGAGACCACCCCCGCGACGAGGATGACCAGCAGCAACAATCCGAGCGTCAACGTGGTGGCGGGGCGCATGCCGCGAGGCTACCGGCGACGCGCTGGCGGGGGTCGGGCCGGCGGTGTCAGCGCTGGCGCAGCGTGACCGGCTGGGTGGGACCGCCGTCGTCGGAGGCGGTCAGCGTGACCTGGTCGCCGACGTCGAGTCCGAGTTCCTCGGCCGCGGAGCGTTGGTCCATCGACACGGCCAACAGCCCCGACGAGTCGAGCACCAGCCCGACGGCTCCACTGCCGAGTTCGGCGTAGGACGCAGCCCGCAGGGCGCTCCGCCGGACACCACCGGTCGGATCGGTCGGCGATGCGCATCGGACGTCGATGCGCGCGCCGAACCCGTCGGGGAGATCGTCGGGACCGACGTTCAACTGGGCGTTGCCGTACCGGTCGACCCACAGCACCTGTGCGATCACGGTGTCGGCGTCGGCCTGCGGCAGCGCGACGACGCCGGGCAGCAGCAGCTCGGCGTCGATCGACTCGCCGAGTTCGATGAGATCGATGCCGTTGCAGAGCTGAGCAGCCACCGGGGCGAACACGTCGCGTCCGGCGAACGTCGCGCCGGGCGACGGCAGGTGCCAGCGGGCGTCGGTCAGCTCGACGGCTCGCCCGGCACCGCCCGCCAACGCCACGGCGGGGGCGAGCAGCCCGTTGTCGGGCCCGACGAGCACGCCCTCCCCGCCGGCCACCTCGACGGCGATCGCTCGGCGGGCGGTGGCGACGCCCGGGTCGACGACCGCGAGCACGACACCGGACGCGACGTAGCTGATGCTGCGAGCGAGGGCGAGCGATCCGGCCCGCACGTCGAAGGGCGCGATCCCATGGGTGAGGTCGATCACGCGGACGTGGGGCGCAAGGTCACGGACCACCGAGTGCACGACGCCGACGAACTCGTCGGCGGTGCCGAAGTCCGAGAGGAACGAGATGGTCTCGTAGCGGCGACCCATGCGGGGAACCTACAGCGACGCAGGCGCAACTCGGCCCCGGACGCGACAAGGGCCGGTGCCAACCCCCCGATGGCACCAGCCCCGTCGGCGCTGTCCACCGTTTCCGGCGGACGCGTCTCCACGCCGATCACCATACGACACGCGAGCCCATGTGAAAAGTGGCACATGGGAAAAACAGCGATGAAATTCTTGACGTCCTCGGTCGGAATTCATCGGCGACCTGTCGATCCGGTTGTCGGTGCGGTTGTCGGTGCGGTTGTCGGTGCGGTTGTCGGTGGTCGGACGGTGCGGTGGACGGTCGCGTCAGCCGAGCTCGCGACTGCGTTGTGTCGCAGCGCGTACCGCTGCCGCGACGGCGCCGCGCAGGTCGTGATCGGCGAGCGCGGCCAGACCCGCTGCGGTGGTGCCGTTCGGCGAGGTGACCATCTCGCGCAGTCGCGTCGGGTCGCCCTCGCGGTCGAGCAGGGTGGCAGAACCGAGCAGGAGTTGTCGCACCACACGTGCGGCCATGTCGGGCTCGAGGCCCTCGGCGACCGCTGCTGCGATCAGCGCCTCGGCGACGAGGAACACGTAGGCGGGGCCCGAGCCGGCGACTCCGGTGAACGCGTCCAACAACTCCTCGTCGACCTCGTCGACCGTGCCGACCGCCTCGAGGATCGAGCGCGCCCACGCCACATCGTCTCGATCCGCGTCGGCGCCTGCGGAGATTGCGCAGGCACCGAGCCGCACGAGCGCCGGCGTGTTGGGCATCGCTCGCACGACGGCCACACCAGGACCGGTCGCTGCTTGGATGGTGGCGAGCCGAACCCCGGCCGCGATCGACAGCACGCGTGCCGCCCCTCCGCGCTCGGCCGCGGCCGCAGCAGCGGCGGGTGTGTCCGCCGGCTTGACGGCGACGACGGCGCCGCGACACCTGGGCACCTCGGCCACGACGCGAACGCCGGGGAACTGCGGCGCCAGCAGATCGCGACGGGCATCGACCACCTCGACCACAGCGAGCGCCGGCGCGTCGAACGCGCCCGAGTCGAGCAGGCCGCCGAGCAACGCCGCCCCCATGTTCCCGCCGCCGATGATCGCCAACTCGACCTGCACGCTGTCATCCACGCTGTCATCCACGCTGTCATCCACGCGCGGCAACCTAGTGCGACTCCCCCTCGCCGCGCGGACGGGTGAGCGGACGGGTGACGGGCTGTCCGGATGGGTGAGAGTGGGACCGACTCCCCCGAGCACACCCACCCGGACGATTGACAGTGGGCGACGTGGAGGGCGGAAGGGAACCGGTGGGCGAACGAGTGTGTCGATCAGCCGAACCGGCTGCGGAACCCGATGCGCAACAGCGACTGGAAGCACTGTTCGACCTGCGCGTACAACGTGCCGAGCACCCGATCGAGTTCGGCGAGCGTCACGTGGGTCACCGGCAGTTCGCCGCGCAGGAACACCGCGTCCTCGACGCCGATCGAGAAGTGGGCGCCGACCAGGGTGTCGTTGCGGCGCAGGAGGTGCTCGTACAACTCGGCGTCGTTCTCCTCGGGCGCCGGCATCACGTAGGTCTCGTACCGCAGCGTGCGCTGACCCAACGTGAGCCACACGGTGGTGAACTCCTTGTCGTCGCCGCGCATGCGTACGTACCACCGCACTCCGCCGTCGTTCGAGCGGTCGACCGCGATGATGTGGTCGTGTTCGGCGGCCAACTCGGCGAGCCACCCGTCGATCCGACCGTCGAGGTCGGCGAGCTGCTCGGCGTCGTAGGCGTCCGTCATCGACAGGTGACCAACTCGCGCACGGTGAGATCTCCGTACAGTCGGCGCAGTCGGGCAGCCGCGAAGCTCCACGTGTAGCGGCGGGCTCGCTCGACCGAGGCGATCGACATCCGCGTGCGCAGCGCGTCGTCGCGCAGGATCTCGGCGACCGCCGCGGCGTAGTCGCCGGGATCGCGACCGACGATCAGCCGGCCCGTGTGTCCGTCTTCGACCAGGCTGAGCAGACCGCCGACGGCGCTGGCGACGACGGGGATACCACAGGCCGCCGCTTCGAGTGCCACCAGGCCGAAACTCTCGCTGCGGCTGGGCGCGACGACGACGTCGGCGGCGCGGTAGTAGGTCGACAGGATGTGGTGGGGCTGCGGTTCGACGAAACGGACCCGATCGTGCAGACCCAGCTCGTCGACGAGGGCATGCGCCCGCATCGTCTCGACGTCACCGTCGAGACCGCTTGCGCCACCGACGATCACGAGCTGCGCCCTCCGATCGCCGAGCGCGGCGAGCGCTCGGATCGCGACGTCGGGACCCTTGAGCGGCTGGATGCGTCCGACGAACAGCAACAGCGGACGATCGAGGTCGAAGCCGAGGGCGCGACGAGCACCGGCCTGGTCGCCCGGAGCGAAGAACGCGTGCTCGACGCCGGGGGCGATGATCTCGAGTCGTCCCTGCGGGTGTCCGTAGTGCAGGCGGAACTGATCGGCCTCCTCCTCGCAGCTGACACAGATCGCGTCGGCGCAGTGGACGATCTCGGCTTCGGCGCGGTCGCGCCAGTCCGGCTCGGGATCGCCGTGGGCGGCCTTCACCCGAGCGAGGGTGTGGAACGTCGACACGAACGGCACGTCGAGTTCGTGCTTGAGCCGATGGCCGACGAGCCCGCTGAGCCAGTAGTTGCCGTGGACCACGTCGGGTCGGTCGTTGCGGGCGAACCAGTCGAGCATCCCGCGGCGGAACTCGTCGGTCACCTCCGACAGTGCTTCTTTGGGGAGGTGATGCGGGCCCGCCTGGATGTGGACGACGCGGTGACCCGGCTCGACCACGATCTCGTCGGGCAATCCGTCGCGATCGGCGCGGGTGAAGGTGGTGGTCTCGACGCCGGCCTGGGCGAGCGCGGAACCCAGCTCGCGGACGTACACGTTCATCCCACCGCTGTCGCCGGAGCCCGGCTGCAGCAGCGGCGACGTGTGGAGCGAGATCACTGCGGCACGTTGCACAACGTCGCAGACGATAACAACGCCGCCCGCAGGTTCCCCGGGCTGGGGGAACCGCGATCAGTCGGGGAGGCTGTCGACGTCGGCTTCGCCGTCGCGATAGCGACGCACCAGCTCGGCGCTCAGCGCGTCGAGCTGGTCGAAACGGGCACGTCGGTCGGAGGAGACCCTCGCCTCGAACTCGGCGATCGCCTCGGTCAGGACGAGGAGCTGCGCATCGTCGAGCGACTTCAATCGACCGAGGCCCCTGGTGGCGCAGAGTTCGTCGAGCTCGACTGCGAGCGGATGGTCACTCAGATCCTCGGTCGGCCGCGGCGGCCTCGCCGGGCCACCTGTGAGGTGACTCGACAGCACGGTTCGCAGCTCCTCGTCGACGACCACCTCCGCATGGGCCTGGCGGTGCTCGGCTTCGGCCTTCACGAGGTCGAGGCGGGCCTGCGCGACACGGCGCGCATACGACACCGCGTCGTCTTCGAGCTGCAGTTGCTGGCGCAGCGCACGCAGTTCGTCCAGCGAGAGGCTGGCTGGGTCGGGCAGCTGGGTCGTGGTCACGTGGATCCTCCGGACACGGGTGGCAGGACTGCCACCTCGTCATGTTGACCGACAGGGGCGTCGATCGAGATGTCCTCGCCGTTCACCCACACCCGACAGGTGCCGAGCACCTCGGCGAACCTCGCGCCGTAGCGCGCTTCGGCTGCGGTGAGCACCTCGCGAACGGTGCTGCCGTCGACGACGTCGGTCCCCGTTCCGGCAGCCTCTCGGGCCGAGGCGAACAGACGTAGTGTTGGCACGGCCACCAATGTACAAGTGCTGCGGACACCAGACGGGGTTCGCGCGCCAGACCCCCGACGCATCCGACCGATCACGCAGGCAGGCCGCCGGGGAGGACGCCAGCGGCGAAGCCGACCAGCGCCACGGCGAGCGTGGTGCCGAGGGCGAGGCGACGAGTCGACGTCTCCTCCAGCCGGCGAGTGGCGCCATAGAACCCCAGGGACGGTTTGGTGAGAATGCGCAGCGCGGCGAAACCGACCAGCACGAGCCACCACGAGACCGACATCGTGACCACGCGTTCGTGGTGCGGCATGGGTCCGAGCCCGTGGGTCCACCGGTCGCTGAGGCCGCGCAACGCGACGCCGAGGTTGAGCACGATCATCGTCGCCAGCGTTGCGGTCCATCGGATCGGCAGGCCCGAGCGCGACGTCCCGTCGCCGAGTCCGGCGCCCACGGAGGCCATCGACCAGCGGAGCCTCACTCCTGGGCGCAGCACGCCTCCCGACAGCATCCAGTGACTCACCGAGAACGACACCACGGCGACCGCGGGCGCGGCGAGCATCGTCCAGCTCGGCAGCTCGAAGGGGAAGCGACCGGTGAGGAGGACGACGACGAGCAGGGCAACGAACATCATCCGGCGGATGCCTTCGACGGCGACGAGCGCCCACGCGGTGACGGCGACGGGCCGCCCGACGATCGCACGCGAAGCTCGCGGGTCGAGCAGCTGCAGACCACGGCGGGCGCGGGCGACCTCACCGGTGTCGTCGGCACCGCATGCGTGCACCGTTGCGAGGTCGGCGACGCCGAGCATCTCGGCGACCACGTCCACGAGCGGCGCCGACCGTGACCTCACTCGCGAGTGCCCGGGGAGCGAGCCGAACGACCACAGGGCGGCGCTGAGCACGAGCGACACGAGCAGGGCCGCGACCTCGAGCACCAGCACGAGCACGCTGATCACATCGACTGGCGCCGAGGAGACCCGCCAGGCAAGCCAGGTCGACCAGGCGGCGAGGCCGACGAGGGACGCGAGCCGTCCGGCCCAACGGACAGCCGGGTTCACCGCTGCACCTGATTGCACCGTCCGCCTCATTTCACAGGCACTATCGACCGTCGAGGCGCCCGACTTGAGGCCACCGGGACCGATAGCCTGCCGCTCCTGTGGGTAGCGAGAAACGTGAACGTCAGAAGGCCAACCGTGCGCTGAAGCACCAGCAGCAGCAGCAGGCGGTCAGCCGCCGCAAGCTCTACCGCAAGGTGGCGATCGGTGTCGCGGCCGTCGCGGCATTGGTGCTGTTCGTCTGGATCGCCAGCAACGTCGTCAGCGACGACGACGAACCGAGCACGCCCATCACCCCCGTCACACTCCCGGAGACGATCGACACGGTGGGCGACACGGTGGGCGACACGGTGGGCGACACGGTGCCGGCCTCCACCGAGGGCTGATTGGGGTGATCACGTCACGCCTCGTTGTCGCGCTGGCCGCCGGTGCACTGCTCGTGGCCGCTTGCGGGAGCGACGACTCCTCGTCCGGCTCCGCCACCACCGAGTCGGCAAGCGATTCAGCGAGCGCGGCAACGAGCGACGCGGACTGCCCGCCGGTCGACGGCGCCGACAGCCAGACCCGCCAGTTCGATGCGGCACCCCCGATGTGCCTCGACGACGGCGTGTCGTACCAGGCGATCGTCACGACCAACCAGGGCGAGTTCACCATCACCCTCGACCCCGAGTCCGCTCCGGTCGCGGCGAACAACTTCGTGTTCCTGGCGCGCAACCAGTACTTCGACGACACGGTCTGCCATCGCATCATCCCGAACTTCGTGGTGCAGTGCGGCGATCCGACGGCGACGGGTACCGGCGGCCCGGGGTACACGATCGTCGACGAGCCGCCGGCTCCCGGCGAGTACCAGATCGGCTCGATCGCCATGGCCAAGACGATCGAGCCCGACAGCGCCGGCAGCCAGTTCTTCATCATCACCGGCTCCGACGGCGCCGCACTCCCGCCCGACTACGCACTGTTCGGTCAGGTGACCGACGGCTTCGACACCACCGTCGAGGCGATGGCCGCTGCGGGTTCTCCCGACGGCGTCCCGACGGAGTCGATCGAGATCCAGTCGATCCGCATCGTCGAGGTCTGACACACCGAACCTCCGCTGCGATGAGCCAAGTGACGCTATTCGGGCGGTTCGCTCATCGCTGAGTGGTCTCGACCACTCGCAGCGACTTCGTCGCGGGTGAGGTGATCGGGGCCGTCGAGGGCGACGGGGGTCTGGCGGCGCGACGCCCGGCTGAGGGCGTGGGCGCCGACCGGCGACGACAGCAGCTGGAGGATCACGACCAGCAACAGCGTCGTGTAGGCGAGCAGGGTGTCGATCGCGATCGCAGCGCCGATCGCCACCAGCACGAGACCGAGCGTCGGCGCCTTCGCTGCCGCGTGCATGCGTGAGTAGAGGTCGCGGAAACGCACCGCGCCGATCCCACCGATCATGGCCAGGGCCGCGCCGGCGACGATCAGCAGGTCGCTGAGAGCGGTCATCAGTTGCCCCGCCGTTCGATGAACCGCGACAGCGCCGTGGTGCCGACGAAGCCGACGAGCACGGCGACGAGCACCGTCTCGATCGTGATGCCGCTGTCGGTGCGGGCGGCGGCGACGATGATCGCGATCACGACGATCGACTGCAGCCCGTCGAGGCCGACGACGCGGTCCGACAGGCTCGGGCCGCGCAGCAGGCGGAACAGGAAGCCGGCGGCCCCGACCGCCAGGAGCACCAGCGCCAACGACGTCACGACATCCCTCCGTTCGACCACGACGAGACGACCCGTTCGAGTTCGGCGCGCTGCTCCTTGGTTCCGAACGCTCGCACCGCGAGCCGCTCGAGGCGCAGGACGTCGCGGCGCAGCGAGTCGACGTCGGTGAAATGCAGCGCGTGGACGTACAGCACCGGTGGCCGGTCGGGGTCGTCGCGGCGGACGTCGACGGTGAGGGTGCCTGGCGTCAGCGTGATGGCGTTGCCGACCACCGTGACGAGGCCGTCGGTGCTCACGTGCAATGGCACGGAGATGATCGCCCGGTTCATGCTCGGACGCGGCGTGATGACCTCCCACGCGACCTGGAGGTTCGACTTCACCAGCTGCACGAGGAAGTAGCCGAGGAACACCATCGCCGACACCGGGTGGAACGAGGTGAGTTGGATGCCGTGCACGCCGGTCGGCCGCGCGACGAGTACGACGAAGACGGCGATGCCGAGCCCGGACAGCAGGCTGGCGAGGCCGAGGTCGCCCCACAGCAGCGCCCACACGAGGGTGAGCCAGATGATCAGCGCGGGAAGGCGCACCGACGGGGTCACTCGTGATCTCCGATCACCGCGGTGACGTACCGATCGGGAGCGAGAAGGTCCTCGGCGGTGCGCTTCGAGTAGTCGTACAACGGCCCGGCGAAGACCATCAGGGCGACCGACAGCGCAACGACCGCCGAGGCGGAGCCGGTCATCAGGCGAGGCACCGACGACTCGTCGGACTCGATCCAGGCGGCGATCGCCGGATCCTCGGGCTCACCCCAGAACACGCCGGACCAGATCCGCACCATCACGTACATCGTCAACAGGCTGACGAGCAGGCTGACCGCCACGATCGCCCATTCATCGGACTCGATCCCGGAGCCGACGAGCGCGAACTTGCCGACGAAGCCCGAGAACGGCGGGAGCCCGGCGATGCTCAGCGCGGGCAGCGCGAAGAGCACGGCGATCATCGGCGCGCTGCGCACGAGCCCGCCGATGCGCGACAGGCGGTCGGAACCGGCGCGCCGTTCGACGAGCCCCGCGACGAGGAACAGCGCCGTCTTCACCACGATGTGGTGCACGACGTAGAAGACCGCGCCGGCGATACCGGCCAGGGTGAACAGTGCGAGCCCGAAGATCATGTAGCCGATGTGGCTGACGATGTGGAACGACAGCATGCGCCGCAGATCGTCCTGAGCGAGCGCCCCGAGCACGCCGACCACCATCGTGAGCCCGGCGAGCACGAGCAGGAACGATCCCTGCTGGGCGTCGGGCGGGAACAGCAGGGTCTGCGTCCGGATGATCGCGTACACGCCGACCTTGGTGAGCAGGCCGGCGAAGACGGCGGTGATGGCGCCGGGCGCGGTCGGATAGCTGTCGGGCAGCCAGAAGAAGAGCGGGAACAGCCCGGCCTTGATGCCGAACACCAGGATCAGCAGCAGCGAGAAGCCGGTGCGGACGCCATCGGACAGCTCCGGGATGCGCTGGCTGAGTTCGGCCATGTTCACCGTGCCGGTCGCCGCGTAGATCAACGCGAGCGCGGTGATGAAGAACGTCGAGGCGACCAGGCTGATCACCACGTACGACATGCCCGAGCGCACCTGGCCGGGCCGCCCTCCGAGCGTGAGCAGCACGTAACTTGCCACCAGCATCATCTCGAACGCGACGAACAGGTTGAACAGGTCACCGGTCACGAAGCTCGCCGACACCCCTGCGGCCAACACGAGGTACACCGGGTTGAACGAGGCGTAGCGCGACTCTTCGGCACCCTGGCCGATCGCGTAGACCATCACCGACACGAGCATCAACGACGACACGACCAGCATCACCGCCGACAGACGGTCGACCGCCAGGGTGATGCCGAGCGGCACCTTCCATCCGCCCGCCTGCATCACCAACATCTCGTCGCCGTCGACGTCGGCGAGGAGGAGCACGCCGACCACGACGTTCGTGGTCAGCGCGAGCAACGAGATCACACGCTGCGCCCAACGCCAGGGCGACGTGAGCACACTCAACGACGCGCCGACCAGCGGCACGATCACCGGGAGCGCGACGAGCGCGGTCACTGCCGATCCTCGTCGATCGCTTGCTCGCGCTCGGCGAGCGCCTCTTCCTCGACCATCTGGTCCCCGTTGCGGCGGCGCGCGATGAACCGGTCCTCGACGTCGTCCTCGACCACGTCGTCGTGGGTGATCCGCCAACTGCGATACCCGAGCGCGAGCAGGAACGCGGTGACACCGAAGGTGATCACGATCGATGTCAGCGCGAGCGCCTGCGGGAGCGGATCGGCAAAGTCGGTCGGGTCCGCTGTGCCGATGATCGGCGCGACACCGCGCCCGGAGCCCGAGGTGAGCAGCAGGATGTTCGATCCGTGGCCGACCAGCCCGACACCGATGAGAATGCGCGACAGCCGCCGTTGCAGCAACAAGTACGTTCCCGCGGCGAAGAGGAACGCGGCAGCGAAGGCGAGGAGCACGCTCATCGCAGCTCGGTCCTGGTCGGGGGCCGTCTCGGTGAGTTGGGAGCCGGCGGGTTCGGATCGTCGCTGCCGTCGTCGGTGGCGTCGGGGGCGTCGGGCAGGTCTTCACCGAAGGCGGCGAACGCCATCAGGATCAGCCCGATCACAACGAAGTCGACGCCGAGGTCGAACGATAGCGCGCTCGTGACCTTGACCTTGTCGAACACGGGGAGGTGGAACTCGATGTCGCCGTGTTCGAGGATCGCGCCGCCGAGCAGCAGGGGCAAGAACGCGGTGAACGACGAGAGGAACAACCCCAGCCCGAGGATCACGTGTGGCGGCAGCCGAAACGTCGAGCGCACTGCGGCGGCGCCGCCGGAGACGTAGCGCAACGCGAGCGCCGCCCCGACGACCAGGCCCCCGACGAATCCGCCGCCGGGACGGTTGTGGCCCGAGAACACGAAGTACAACGCGAGGACCAGGATCGACGGGTACAGGATCCTGATCGACGTGTCGAGGATGAGGATGCGCGGATCGCGCTGCAGGGTCGGCTGCGTGCCGGCGCCGATGTCGCTCATCGCAGCGCCTCGGGCAGCTTGGTCTGGTCGCCGACATCGAGGATCTCCTCGAACACCGGTGCGTCGGGCTCGTCGCGTCGACGTCCGGGGCGAGCGAGGCTGACCGCGCCGATCGCGGCGACCAGCAACACGGTGATCTCGCCCATCGTGTCCCAGCCGCGGAAGTCGACCAGGATCACGTTGACGACGTTCGATCCCTTGCCTTTCGGGAGCGAGTTCTCGATCATCACCTCCGACATCGACGCCTCGTCGACGTCGGAGCGGGCGTTGCTGGCCGACAGGGCGAAGACGAACACGGCGACACCGACGGCACCGGCGACGGCAATGCGCATCGGGGCAGCGATCGCCGGGGCGCGATGGCGCCACGAACGGGGCAGGAACCTCAGGACGAGGACGAACAGGACGGTGCTGAGCGTCTCGATCGAGAACTGCGTGAGCGCGAGGTCGGGTGCACCCTGCGCGACGTACAGGCCGGCCATCGCGTAGCCGACCGCGCCGAGCATCAGCGCCGCGGCGATGCGGTGGCGAACGATGCAGGCGCCGAGACCGGCGGCGATCATGATCGCCACGAGCGCGACGTGGGCCGGGGTTTCGACCAGCTGGGGTAGGTCGTCGAGTTCGGAGGCGAAGGCAGCGAGTGGCACGATCATGACGGTCAGCACGATTACCGCCAGGTAGATCGGCAGCGAACCGTTCTGGACCGTGGCGGTCACCCTGGTCGCCACCACGGAGATCGACCGGAGCACCGCGAGGAAGCCCTGCTCGCTCGTCGGGATCGCCCGCAGCCCCACCGACGCACGGCTCTGGATGTCCGCGACCGGACCGCGCCAGACGGTCAGCGCGATGCCGCCCGCGATGATCACCGCCGACAGCAGCAGCGCGGTGTTGAAGCCGGCGAACAACACCACCTCTTTGGGCTCCGATCCGGGATACAGCGCCGTGGTCGCCGCCCCGATCAGCCCGTCGACCAGGACCGGTGCGATCCCGAACGCCACGGTGGCGATCGACAGCACGACGGACGGTCCGACGAAGATCGCCGAGGGCGCGTGGGCCTCGAGCGACACGACGTCGCGGCCCCGTTCGCCGAAACGACCGAAGACGCCCAGCACGAACCTGGCCGAGTACGCGAAGGTGAGGATCGAGGCCACCACGATCACGACGAGGGCGGCGGTCCCACCGGCGAAGTCGCCGTGCTCCACGTAGCCGTCGAGCGCCTTCTCCTTCGCGATGAAGCCGAACAGCGGCGGCAGTCCGGCCATCGAGGCAGCGCTGATGACAGCGACGATCTTCACCGTGCGCCAGCCCGCTGCGGAACCGAATCCGTGGAGTTCGCGGATGTCTCGGGTGCCGGTCTCGTGGTCCACGATGCCGACCACCATGAACAGCGCCGCCTTGAAGGCGCCGTGGGCGAGGAGGAGGACGATGCCCGCCTCGGCGATGTGGTAGTCGCCGACGCCGAGGAGCAGCATCATGAAGCCGAGTTGGCTGACGGTGCCGTAGGCGAGCAGGAGCTTGAGGTCGTGTTGGCGCAACGCGCGCAGGCCGCCGACGAGCATCGTGGTGGCGCCGACGACCAGCACGAGCCCCCGCCAACTCCCCGTGAGGGCGAACATCGGCGCCAGGCGCGCCACCAGGTAGACGCCCGCCTTCACCATCGTCGCCGAATGCAGGTAGGCGCTCACCGGCGTCGGCGCCACCATCGCCGCGGGCAACCAACTGCTGAACGGGGTCTGCGCCGACTTGGTGAACGCACCGAGCAGGATCAGCACCAGGCCTGCGTTCACCGCGCCACCCGCCGGTGGGTCGACCAGCAGTTCGGAGATCAGGTACGTGCCGCCGGCCTGACCGATGATGATCAACCCCGCCATCATCGCGAGGCCGCCGGCGCCGGTGATGAAGATCGCCTGGAGCGCCGCGGCCCGGGCACGGGGGTTGGTGTCGTCGTTGCCGATCAGGAGGTACGAGGTGACCGACGTCAGTTCCCAGAACACGAACAGCGCGATGAGGTGGTCGGCCAGGACGACGCCGAGCATGGCTCCGGCGAACAGCGTGAGCACCCCGGCGAGCCGGGCGAGGCCGGGGCGGTCGTGGCTGAAGTAGCCGAGCGAGTACACGCAGATCAACAGCCCGATGCCCGACACCAGCGTCACCATCACGAGTGCGAACGCGTCGAGTCGGAGATCGATCGTGATGCCGAGCTGTTCGACCCAGGCGTACGACTCGGTGACGGGACGGCCGTCGAGGACCCCGCCCGCCTTCGTCGCCGCCCAGAGAACCGTTGCCAGCGGGGCGACCGCGGCGAGCAGGAACGCCCGGCGCCCGAGCGCGCGTCCACCGGCGACGATGCCGATGCCGGCGGCGAGGTGGAGGGCAAGGATGAAGAACATCGGGCTCGGCCGACGTTACGCGGCGACGCCGGCTGACGAGCGGACATCAGGCAACGGAACGGCCCACTGCTGTCCGGTCGCTTTGGCTGGGTTACCGACCGGTAGCTAACTTGCGCGTATGGGATCGATCAGCACCGTTGGAATCATCGGGTCGGGGATCATGGGTTCCGGGCTCGCCGAAGTTGCCGCCCGAGCCGGCTTCCACGTCGTCGTGCGCTCACGCACCCAGGCCGGCGCCGACGCCGTGTTGCACGGCCTCGATGCCGGGCTGGCCAAGCAGGTGACCCGCGAGCGCCTGACCGAGGACGAGCGCCACGCGATTCTCGCAAGGATCACGGTCACCGACGATCTGCACGGTCTTCGTGACTGCGACCTCGTGATCGAGAGCATCGTCGAGGACATGGCCGCCAAGCGCGACCTGT
Organism: Ilumatobacteraceae bacterium; assembly: GCA_035529175.1. Classification (GTDB taxonomy): domain Bacteria; phylum Actinomycetota; class Acidimicrobiia; order Acidimicrobiales; family Ilumatobacteraceae; genus Sva-07. The sequence goes on along the minus strand of DATKXG010000054.1, from coordinate 2,529 downwards.
TCGAGCACCTCGACCGCATCGTCAAGCCCGAGGCGATCCTCGCCACCAACACCTCGACGCTCGCCGTCGTCGAGCTGGCGATGACCACCGAGCGACCGGACAAGGTGTGCGGCATCCACTTCTTCAATCCGGCGCCGATGATGAAGCTGGTCGAGGTGATCAAGCCGCTGACCGCGTCCGACGACACGATCGCGACGGCGCTCGAATTCGTCGCGGCCTGCGGCAAGGACGCCGTGCAGGTCGCGGACCGCGCGGGATTCATCGTCAACGCGCTCCTGTTCCCGTACCTGAACAACGCGATCCGCATGTGGGAGAACGGCACCGCCTCGATGGACGACATCGACACCGCGATGATGGGGGGCTGCAACTTCCCGATGGGGCCGTTCGCGCTGCTCGATCTCGTCGGCCTCGACACCTCGCTGGCGATCCTCGACGCGCTCTACGCCGAGTTCCGTGACCCGAACTTCGCCGCCGCCCCGGCACTGCGTCGCATGGTCGCCGCCGGCCGACTCGGCCGCAAGACCAAGCAGGGCTTCCGCTCCTACTGAACTGTCACACTTGACGGCCGTGAAGCCGATCGAGCCGCCGCCGTCGAGGTTCGCGATGCCCGATCCGTCGGACGCGCCGCCCGGGGAGGATCTGATCGCGGTCGGCGCCGACCTCGAACCTGGCACGCTGCTCGCTGCGTACCGAGCCGGGCTGTTCCCGATGCCGGTCGAACCTCGCCGACGCCGCAGCAAGATGGCGTGGTTCTCGCCGGACCCTCGGGGCATCATCCCGCTCGACGGCCTGCACGTGAGCCGGTCGCTGCGCCGCAGCATGCGCCGTTTCGAGGTGCGGATGGACACCCGGTTCATCGAGGTCGTTCGCGCCTGCGGCGACCGGACGCGGCCGGGGCGGTGGATCACCGCGCCGATCGTCGACGCGTACGCGACGCTGTCCGACCTGGGCTGGGGGCACTCGGTGGAGGTCTACGACGACGGTGAGCTCGTCGGCGGGCTGTACGGGCTGCGGATCGAGCGGTTCTTCGCCGGCGAGGCGATGTTCCACACCGCGACCGACGCCTCGAAGACCGCGCTCGTCGCGCTGGTCGACTGGCTGAACGACACGGGTGCGGAACTGCTCGACGTCCAGTGGGTCACCGACCACCTGGCGACGATGGGAGCGGTCCCGATCCCCCGCCGCGACTACCTCACCCGGCTGCACTCCGCCATCCAACCCTGAAATTCGGAGCCATCGTTGCGCCTGGCGCAATGACCGCTCCGAATTTCGGGGGGAATGCACACGGAGCGGGTGGTCCGCCACCACCCGCTCCGGGAGCTTCGCCGGCCGAATCCGCCATTCGGCCGGCGGGGGTTCCCGCCAGAAGGGGAAACCTCATGGGCCCGGATCTCCGGAGGGGGAGGAGGAGATCCGTACCGTTTGTCGTCCCGTGGGACGTCCAATTCTTCGGTCGCCCGGCGAGCTGACTTGAGTACTTCTTCGTCCAACGACCACACTTCGTCCATGACGCGCACGAAAGACCGCCCGTGGATGATGCGGACCTACTCGGGCCACTCGAGCGCAGAGGCGTCGAATGAGCTCTACCGCACGAACCTGGCCAAGGGCCAGACCGGTCTGTCGATCGCGTTCGACCTGCCGACGCAGACCGGCTACGACCCGGACTCGGCGATGTCGAGGGGCGAGGTCGGCAAGGTCGGCGTACCGGTTGCGCACCTCGGCCACATGCGGGCGCTGCTCGACCAGATCCCGCCCGGCCAGATGAACACCTCGATGACGATCAACGCCACGGCCGCATGGCTGCTCGCGCTCTACGTCGCCAACGCCGAGGAGCAGGGCGTGTCGCCGGTGGAGCTGCGCGGCACCACGCAGAACGACATCGTCAAGGAGTACCTGTCGCGCGGCACCTACATCTTCCCGCCGGGACCGTCACGACGGTTGATCGTCGACATGGTGGCGTGGTGCGCCGAGCACGCCCCGCTGTGGAACCCGATGAACGTGTGCTCGTACCACCTGCAGGAGGCGGGCGCGACGCCGGAGCAGGAGATCGCCTACTCGATGGCGACCGCGATCGGGGTGCTCGATGCCGTTCGTGATTCCGGCCAGGTCTCGCCGGAGCAGTTCAGCCAGGTGTTCGGGTCGATCTCGTTCTTCGTCAACGCGGGGATCCGCTTCGTCGAGGAGGTCTGCAAGCTGCGGGCGATGACCGACATGTGGGAGCAGATCGGTCGCGAGCGCTACGGCGTCACCGACGACAAGGCGCTGCGGTTCCGCTACGGCGTGCAGGTGAACTCGCTCGGGCTCACCGAGGCGCAGCCGGAGAACAACGTCCAACGGATCGTGCTCGAGATGCTTGCCGTCACGCTGTCGAAGCGGGCGCGAGCACGTTCGGTCCAGCTGCCGGCGTGGAACGAGGCACTCGGCCTGCCCCGCCCGTGGGACCAGCAGTGGTCGCTGCGGATGCAGCAGGTGCTGGCGTTCGAGACCGACCTGCTGGAGTACGACGACATCTTCGACGGCTCGACGGTG
>DATKXG010000053.1:0-7079 GCA_035529175.1 Ilumatobacteraceae bacterium | reverse complement strand
CGATCATCCGTCAGACGTATGCATTCCACACCGGTCCGCAAAAGCGGTGGCCCGACATCTGCTACCACTTCATGATCGGTCCCGACGGTTCGATCTGGGAGACGCGAGCCGGCTCGCTCGCCGGGCCCGTCGTCGCCGATGCCACCGGCGGCAACCAGGGCTACGCGCAGCTCGTCTGCCTGATCGGCGACTTCGAAAGCCAGGCGCCGACCGCGGCCGCGCAGGAGTCGTTGATGCGCATGCTGATCTTCCTGGCCGACCGCTACGACATCGACACCGACCCGGCGGCGACGACCACGTTCGTGTCGAGGGGCTCGGACAAGTTCCGTGCCGGCACGACCGTCACCACGGCAACCATGTCCGGGCACCGCGACGTGACGTACACCGCCTGCCCGGGCGCGGTCGGCTACGGGCTACTGCCACGGTGGCGCAACCGGGTGCATGCCACACGCCTCCAGCGCAGCGACCCGGGCCCGACGAAGCGAGCGGTGCGCCTCGGCGTCCACCTGACCTGACTGACCTGACGGTCCTCCCCGGCCCCGGCCCCGCCCGGACCGAGCACGGTGGGTGGCAGGTTGGGCCGTCCTAGCCTTGCCGCCGTGAACGCCCCGACTCCGCCGCCGAAACGCGACCGCCTGACCACCGACGTCGTGATCGTCGGGCTCGGCCCCGCAGGGAGCGCAGCGGCGATCGAACTTCGTCGGGCCGGACGGTCGGTCGTGGCCATCGACAAGGCCGTGTTCCCGCGCGACAAGTGCTGCGGCGACGGGCTCACCACGCTCGGGCTGCGCGAGCTCGAGCATCTCGGCCTCGACCGGGCGGCCATCCCCGACTGGTTCGAGGTCGACGGGGCAGCGATCCGTTCCCCGAGCGGTCGGGAGGTGTTCGTCCCGCTGCCCGAAACGGGAACGTACGCGGCCGTCGCACCCCGGCTCCAGCTCGACGACGCGCTCGTCCGGATCGCACGTGACCTCGGCGCGGACATCCGCGACGGCCACGGCTTCGAGCGCCTCGACCAGCACGACGATCACGTGACCGTGTTCGCCGACGGCCTCGAGATCGAGGCGCGGTACGTCGTGGCCGCCGACGGCATGTGGAGTCCCGTGCGCAAGTCGACCGGAGCGAACGAGCCCGGCTACCTGGGCGAATGGCACGGATTCCGCCAGTACGCCCACAACGTCACGGGCCCGGCGTCGAAGCAGCTGTACGTCTGGTTCGAGCCGGATCTCGTGCCCGGCTACGCGTGGTCGTTCCCCCTGCCGGGCGGTCGGGTCAACATCGGATTCGGGGTGCTGCGCGATGGCACCCGACGGGTGCAGGACATGAAGCAGTTGTGGATCGAACTGTTGGACCGCCCGCACATCGTCGACGCGCTCGGCGAGGGCTTCGAGCTCGAAGATCGCCACCTGGCATGGCCGATCCCGGCGCGCGTCGACGAGGCGACGCTCACCGCCGGGCGGGTGCTGTTCACCGGTGACGCGGCGATGGCCACCGACGTGATGACCGGCGAGGGCATCGGGCAGGCGCTGCTCACCGGGCGGCTCGCAGCCGAGGCGATCGTCGCGGCCGGGGCGTTACAGCCCGACGACGCTGCCGCCATCTATCGGGCCGAGGTCACCCTTCACCTGTTCGCAGACCATCGGATGTCGCGGGCGCTCGGGTCGATCCTGAGCACGTCGTGGGGCGCCCGCGGCGCGATCCGCGTCGTCGCGTCGAGCGGCGCGTGGGGCCGACGGAACTTCGCCCGATGGATGTTCGAGGACGAACCGCGGGCGCTGGTGCTCACACCCAGCCGCTGGCACCGCCGCTTCCTGGCCCAGCCAGGGGCCTGGGCCGGCTGAACCTCAGGCGCGGGGGTCGTGGGGCGGGGGTGCCCAGAAGTCGATGTCGGCGACGCGACCGGTGATGCCGTCGACGTCGATGTCCTCGGGGTCGCCCGGCGCCTCGGAGACGATCACGACGTCGTCCTGCTTGGGCGGGCCCTCGTAGATGTCGCGGAGTCCGATCATCGCCCCGGCGGCCGCGGCGCCGAGCACACCGCCCTTGCGCCGTCCGGCCGCGATCATCGAGAGCCGGAGTGCCGCAGCACGTTCCTCGGCCTCGATGCGCGCCACGTCGATGCTCGCCGCCAGTTCGGCGTCGAGCGCCGCTACCGGATCTGCGTCGGGTGCCTCGGCCACCGACACAGATTACGAGAAGTCGGTGAGAGGTGCGTTGCCGCACCCGGCGATCGCCTGCACACCGCTACCGTCGTTCCACGATGACCGACAGCGATCGCCCCCACGCGCCGGTAACCGACTCGCCCACTGCGCCCGTCGCGCCGTCTCACGACGACGACCGCCGGACCGCGGAGACGTTCGAGAAGATCTTCTTCGAGCTCCGCAAGGTGATGGTCGGCCAGACGCGACTGCTCGAACGGCTCCTCGTCGGGGTGCTGTGCCGCGGGCACTGCCTGCTCGAATCGGTCCCCGGCCTCGCCAAGACGCTCGCCGCCGAGACGCTCGCCGACGTCGTCGGCGGCACCTTCGCCCGCATCCAGTTCACGCCCGACCTGCTGCCGTCGGACATCACCGGCACCCGCATCTACCGGGGCAGCAGCGAGACCTTCGACGTCGAGTTCGGGCCGGTGTTCGTCAACTTCCTGCTCACCGACGAGATCAACCGGGCCCCTGCCAAGGTGCAGTCGGCGTTGCTCGAGGTGATGGCCGAACAGCAGGTCACGATCGGCGGCATCACCCACGCCGTGCCGAACCCGTTCTTCGTCGTCGCCACCCAGAACCCGATCGAGTCCGAGGGCGTGTACCAGCTGCCCGACGCGCAGCGCGACCGCTTCATGATGAAGATCGTCCTCGACTACCCGACCGCCGACGAGGAGATGACGATCATCGATCGGATGAGCATCAGCGCGCCGATCCCGCAGCAGGTGATCTCCCTCGACGAACTGATCGCGCTCCAGCAACGAGCGGACACCGTCTTCGTCGACCGTTCGGTTTCGCAGTACGCCGTCGACCTCGTGCAGTGCACGCGTACACCGCAGCGGTTCGGCCTCGGCGACCTGTCGACCGTGATCGGCCTCGGTGCGAGCCCTCGTGCGTCGCTGAACCTCGTTCGTGGCGCTCGTGCGCTGGCGTTGATGCGGGGCCGCTCGTACACGACGCCACAGGACGTCTTCGACCTCGCGCCCGAGATCCTTCGTCACCGCTTGTTGCTCACCTACGACGCACTCGCCCGCGACATCACCGCCGACCACGTCGTCCAACGGATCCTCGCGACCGTCCCTGCCACCTGGGTGTCGCCGAAGCCGAACGACGCGTTCGGGACGGGCGCCCCGAGGGGCTGAACATGGTCACGTTGGGCCCGGCGAGCGTGTCGCCAGCGGCCGCCGCGACAGCGAGCGGGTTCGGCGACGCCACGACGCGCTCCGATGCCTGGGCCGCCGGTCCGCCCACCGAGACCGTGGCCGAGCTGCTGCGCACGCTCGAGCTCACCATCACCGGCCGGCTCGACGGGGTACTGCACGGCCACTACCAGGGTCTGACGCCCGGCCACGGTTCGGAGCCGGGCGAGTCCCGCCTGTACCAACCCGGTGACGATGTACGCCGCATCGACTGGAACATCACGGCGCGCACCCGCGAGACGCATGTTCGCGAGCAGATCGCCGACCGCGACCTCACCGCCTGGCTGGTCGTCGACGTGTCGGCGACCATGCAGTTCGGCACCGTGTCCAACGACAAGGCCCAGGTCGCAACTGCCGCCGCTGCCTGCATCGGATTCCTCACCGCCCGCAACCAGAACCGCCTCGGCGCCGTGCTCGTCGCCGGACCGTCGATCCATGTCGTCCCGCCCCGCTCGGGCTCCAACCAGGTCCGTGCCGTGCTGTCGTTGCTCAGCGCTCCCCCGGTGTCCGAGGGGCTCGGCAACGCCGACCTCGCCGGGGCGATCGACCGGGTCGGCGCCATCGCCAACCGTCGCGGCTTCGTGGCCGTCATCAGCGACTTCCGCGGCGACGCCTGGCAACCGTCGCTCGCCCGGCTCAGCCTGCGCCACGACCTGCTGGCGATCACCGTGCACGACCCGCGCGAGCACGACGTCCCGCCGATCGGCCTCGTCGAACTCGTCGATCCGGCAACGGGAACGACCCGTGAGGTCCGCGTCACGGCGAAGGTGCAGGAGCGGTTCGCCGCCGCCGCGCGGGAGGAAAGCGACCGACGTGGCGACGCGCTCGGCCGATCCCGCGCCGATGTGATCGAGCTGTCGACCGACGGCGACTGGCTCGGCGCGATCGTCCAGCACACGCAGCGCCGGCGAGTGCAGGCCGTCCGCGGTGACGGGATCGGCCGATGAGCACCGACTTCCTCGCACCCGGCCGGCTGTGGCTGCTCCTGCTCGTCGTCGGACTCGCCGTGCTGTACGTGGTCGTCCTGCGCTGGCGGCGCGCGGCGACGGTGCGTTTCACGCAGGTCGATCTGCTCGACAAGGTCGCGCCGAAGCGTCCCCGCTGGCGACGCCACGTCGTGGCGGGACTGCAGTTGCTCGGGTTGGCCCTGGCCGTCGTCGCCGTGGCTCGTCCGGTCGAGCGCACCACCGAGAACACCACGACCGAGGGCCGGATCCTCGTGCTGTTCGACGTCTCGCTGTCGATGATGGCCGACGACGTGGACCCGCGACGGTTCGAAGCAGCCCAGGACGCCGCCCGCGATTTCGTCGGCCTCGTCGATCCCGGCGTCGAGATCGGGCTGATCGGATTCTCCGGCTCGGTCGGCGTCGACGTCAATCCGACGCTCGATCGGGCGACGATGCTGCGAGGCATCGACAACCTCGAACTCGCCGAATCGACGGCGATCGGCGACGCTCTGTCGGCGGGCACGAAGCTGCTCGTCAACGCCGCGGATCCGGACGACGACTCGGATCTGCCTCCCGGCGTGATGGTGCTGCTGAGCGATGGCGAGACCACCGTCGGTCGCCTCACGTCCGAGGGTGCCGCCGAGGCCGCCGACGCCGGGATCCCGGTGTACACGATCGCGTTCGGTACCGACGGCGGCACGATCGTCGACCCCGAGAGCGGCGACGTCGTCCCGGTCCCGGTGCGGCCCGCCGATCTCGAACTGGTCGCCGAAACGACCGGCGGCCAGGCGTTCGAGGCGCGCACCGGCGACGAGTTGGGCGCGGCGTACGACCAGATCGCCGACTCGCTCGGCGAGACGATCGGCGACCCGATCGAGATCATCACCGAGCTGACCTGGCAGTGGGCGCTCGCCGCGTTCCTGTTCCTCGGTCTCGCCTGGGCGCTCAGCCTGTGGTGGCTCCGCGGCATGGTCTGACCCACCTCGGTCCCCCGCGCCCGGGGCAAAGGGAACCGAGCTTGGTCCCGCGAGACCTGGGCTCGGGGAACAAGCGGGTCAGAGGAGTGACTTGAGCTGCTCGATCGTCTTGACGATGTCGCCGCCGACGGGGTTGACCGACAGATGGGTCACCCCGGCCTCCTTGAACGCGGCGATGCGCTCCTTCACGTAGCCGGCGGGACCGACGAGGTTCGAGTTCGCAAGCATCTCGCCCGGCACGGCCGCAGCGGCCTCCTCCTTCTTCCCGGACAGGTAGAGGTCCTGGATCTCGGCGGCTTCCTTCACGTAGCCGTAGCGCTGGCAGATCGTGTTGTAGAAGTTCTTGTCACGCGCACCCATGCCGCCGATGTACAGCGCCGCGTTGGGGCGGGCGAAGTCGAGGATCCGCTGCTGGGCGTCGCCGGTGAGCTCCTCACCGATCGCCACCATGCCGCCCGCAGAGATCTGGAGCCGATCGAGATCGGGATCGCGCTCGGCGGTGCCCGCCTTGAGATCGTCGCCCCACACCGACTGGAACTTGTCGGGATCGAAGAAGATCGGCAGCCACCCGTCGGCGTGCTTCGCCGTGTTCTTCACCGACTGGCCCATCAGGCTCGCCCAGAAGATCGGGATGTTCTCCCGCACGGGATGGTTGATCAGCTTGAGCGGCTTGCCGAGGCCCGTGCCCTCGCCGTCGGGCAGCGGGATCTTCGTGGTCGGGCCGTCGTAGATCACCTTCTCGCGGCGCCACGTCATGCGGCACACGTTGATGTAGTCGCGGATGCGCGGCATCGGCTTCTCGTACGGCACGCCGTGGAAGCCCTCGATCACCTGCGGGCCTGACGCGCCCAGCCCGAGGATGAACCGACCGTTGGAGACGTAGTCGAGGCCGGCAGCGGTCTGCGCCATGCACGTCGCCGTGCGGGAGAACACGTTGAGGATGCCCGAGCCGATCTCGATCGTGTTGGTCTTCGCCGCCAGGTAGCCCATCTGCGACACGGCGTCGAAGCTGTACGCCTCGGGCACCCAGACCACGTCGAGGCCTGCCTTCTCCAGCTCGACGACCTTGTCCACGTCCGCGTGGAAGTCGCCCGAATAGTTGATCATCATCGACAGCTTCATGGCGCCGCACGTTACGTGCGGGCGGGCTCGGCGCTGCAATCGGACGGCGCCCGCGGGAACCGCTCAGCCGTTGAGATTGCCGGAGCGGAACCCTTCGAGATCGACGGTCACGTAGCGGTACCCCGCCGCACGAACCGCGTCGACGATCTCGTCCCGCGCCTCGACAACCCTGGGCAGTTCGTCGAGGTCGACCTCGATGCGCGCCGTGTCGTCGTAGTGGCGGACACGAACCTGTGCGAAGCCCAGACGGTGCAGCGCCGCTTCGGCACGGTCGACCCGCCCGAGGATCTCGACGGACACCTGGGTGCCGTAGGGGATGCGGCTCGCCAGGCAGGCGGCGGCGGGTTTGTCCCACGTGCGCAGACCCATCGCCTTCGACGCCGCCCGCACGTCGGCCTTGGTGAAACCAGCGGTGACGAGCGGGAACTCGGCGCCTGCCTCGGTTGCCGCCCGCTGGCCGGGACGGTGATCACCGAGATCGTCGAGATTCACGCCGAGCACCACCGTGGCCTGTTCCGCGGCAGCGATCGGACCGACGACGTCCATCAGTTCGGCCTTGCAGTGGTAGCAGCGATCGGTGTCGTTCAGCCGGTACGCGGCGCGCTCCATCTCGTCGGTGACGACCGGGGTCCAGCG
>DATKXG010000052.1:0-2548 GCA_035529175.1 Ilumatobacteraceae bacterium | reverse complement strand
CCGTAGGAGTCTGGGCCGTGTCTCAGTCCCAGTGTGGCTGATCATCCTCTCAGACCAGCTACCCGTCGATGCCTTGGTGAGCCGTTACCTCTCCAACTAGCTGATAGGCCGCGAGACCCTCCCGATCCGATAAATCTTTCGGCACTCCGCCATGAAGCGGTGTGACGGCATCCGGTATTAGCAGTCGTTTCCAACTGTTATCCCAGAGATCGGGGCAGGTTTCTCACGTGTTACGCACCCGTTCGCCACTAGGCCTTCCGGAGCAAGCTCCATGGACCTCGTTCGACTTGCATGTGTTAAGCACGCCGCCAGCGTTCATCCTGAGCCAGGATCAAACTCTCCAACAAAAACGTGGCCAACCCATCGACCCACCGAAGTGAGCGTCAGAGCCGGCGACGATAGTCAGCGAGCGCACCATCCGAGTCGGGAAAGACTCATGTGGACGATGCGTCCTTGCTGTGAGGTCAACTCGAGGTACAAATCCCGAGCTGACCGGTAACCGTGTTGCTGCCGTCAGGGTAGACGACAGCGAAATTGACAGACAGTTCCGTGACCACCCGAGGGTGGGCGCGTACTGCCCGCACTGGCGTTCTGTCTTCTCTTCCGTTTTCAAGGAGCCGAAGCTCAGGCACGCACCATGAACGGTGGAGATCCTTGCGGGTCTTCGTCGTTCGGCGTTGGTGCCGAGTGGCCTTTCCGGAGGGTTGAACCGCTCCGTGAGGCGGAGTTAGAAGATAGCAGCTCCGGTAGCCATTGCAACACGCCTCACGAAGAAATTTCCAGGAGGTGGTGCGACTTCTTGCCCTTGCGCAGCAGGAGGTACCTGCCGTGCACGAGTTTCTGGCCGCTGAGCTGGGCGTTCTCGTCGAGCTGGACGCCGTTCGCGTAGAACGATCGCTGCGCGGCAGATCGGCGTGCATCACCGTTCGACGAGGCCAGGCCGGCGCCGACGAACACGGCGATCGGATCCACGAGTTCATCGGCCGACAGGCGCGATGACGGGATCTCGTCGGCGAGCATCGTGAACGCCTCCTCGGACGCGCTCGTCGGATCGCCCGAGAACAAGAGATCGGCTGCCTCGGCTGCGGCGACCGCAGCCGGAGCGCCGTGCACCAGCGCGGTCATCTCGTCGGCGAGGGCCCTCTGACCGAAACGCAGATGGGGCGCCTCGTCGTGCTCGTTCACGATCGCTCGGATCTGTTCGATCGGTTGCAGCGAGAAGGTCATCAGCTGCGACTCGACCAACTCGTCGGGTGTCTGCATCCAGTGCTGGCGGAACTGGTACGGGCTGGTCTTCGCTGCGTCGAGCCACACCCGCGCTCCGGTGGTCTTGCCGAGCTTGCTGCCGTCGGCAGCGGTGAGCAGAGGCCACGAGAAGGCGTGGACATGGGCGCCACGCTTGCGCCGGATGAGGTCGACGCCGGCGATGATGTTGCCCCACTGGTCCGAGCCACCGATCTGGATCGTGCAGCCGAGGTGGTCGTGGAGCCACAGGTAGTCGTTGGCCTGCAGGAGCATGTAGCTGAACTCGGTGAACGAGATGCCGTGTTCGGAGTTGACCCGCAGCTTGATGCTCTCGCGCGCCAACATCTGGTTGACCGTGACGTGCTTGCCGACGTCACGGAGGAACTCGAGCACGGTGATCGGCTGGGTCCAGTCGCGATTGTCGACCAGTTCGCCCCGTCCGTCGCCGACATCGACGATGCGACTCAGTTGCTCCTTGATCGCGGCGACGTTGTGGTTCAACGTGTCGTCGTCGAGCAGGTTCCGCTCGTCGGACCGGCCGCTCGGGTCGCCGACCATGCCGGTCGCACCACCCGCCAGTGCGATCGGTCGATGCCCGGCGTCCTGGAACCGCCGCAGCATGATCAACCCGATCAGGTTGCCGACATGCAGGCTGTCGGCGGTCGGGTCGCAGCCGTAGTAGAGCGCCACCGGGCCGCTCGTGACGGCATCGCGGAGCGCATCGCGGTCGGTCGAGTCGTGGATGAGGTTGCGCGCCTCGAGTTCGGCGATGAGATCGGTTCCAGCCATACGGATGGCAAGGGTACTGTCACGCCGTGACCGGCCCGGCGGATGAATCACTCGTTGCTGACGAACTCAGGCGCCACTTCGAGCACTTCGCCACCACGTCGAGCCCTCGAGCCCCCCTGTACGCGGCACTGTCGATCGTCATCGCCCACGACAACGAGCTGTACGGGCTGCTCCGGCACGCACCACCCACGCAGCGACTCCCGGTGCTGCTGTTCGCCTGTGTGCACGAGCTGGTGATCGAACACCCCCAGCACCCGTTGGCGAACTGGTATCCGAACCTGACCGCCGTCCCGCGGTCGCCGACCGACCGTGCGCTCGCCTCGACCTTCACGAGCTTCGTCACACAGCACCACGAGCGGCTCGTGCAGCTGTTGTCCACACGGACCACGCAGACCAACGAGGTCGGCCGTTGCGGGTCGTTCCTGCCCGCGCTCGGCCTGCTCGGCGACGAGGTCGGAGCACTCGGGTTGCTCGACGTCGGCACCAGTGGCGGACTGAACCTGCTGCTCGACCG
>DATKXG010000051.1:0-5545 GCA_035529175.1 Ilumatobacteraceae bacterium | reverse complement strand
TCCGACTTCCTCGCCGGGAGCATCAGCCAGAGCGAGTTCGAAGACTCGCTCGTCCCGCTGAACTCGGTGCAGCTGCTGGGCAGCGTCGCCACACTGGCGACGGGCGTGCTGACGATCGTCTGGGCATACCGCATCGCGCGGAACGTCCGAGCATTCGGGCGCGTCACCACGTGGAGCCCGCTGTTCGCCGTCTTCGGGTGGTTCCTGCCACCCCTCGTGCTCTATATCGTCCCGTTTCTCGTGCTGCGAGAACTCTGGAAGGCCTCGGAGCCGGCCGCCGTGGACGGAACCGACAGCTGGAAGCACACACCGGACAACCCGGTGCTGTGGGCCTGGTTCGTGCTCTTCGGCCTGATCCCGGCGCTGTTGTTCGCGGTGCAGATCGGCTCGTTCGCTTCCAGCGGCCTCCCGGCTGGCGACATCGAGTCGGTGGCCGAGAGCCTGGACGACTTCGGTGCGATCGGTTGGGTGACGGCGGTCCTGAACGTCGGCGCCGCCGTCACGTGGATCAGCTTCGTTCGCCAGTTGACACGCCGTCACAAGCAGTTGACGAACGAGTCCTGACCGACCAACCTGTGGGCCCGCTGTGAGCAACGCCGACGTGATCTACCTGGTGCGACACGCCAAGGCCGGTGAACGACGCGTCTGGGCGGGCGACGACGAGGCCCGGCCGCTGAGCAAGCTCGGCTGGAAGCAGTCCGAAGCGATCGCGAAGCGCCTCGCCGCCAAGGGAGCGTCATCGCTCCACTCCAGCCCCTACATCAGGTGCATGCAGACCCTCGAGCCGCTTGCCGACCGGCTCGGCATCGAGATCCAGCCCGACGAACGTCTCTACGAGGGCGCGGCGTTCGAGCCGGTCCTCGAACTGCTCGGCGAAGTGAGCACCGGCGCTGTGCTGTGCAGCCACGGCGACATCATCCCCGAGACCATCCAAGCCCTGGCGCGACGCGGCATGGAGGTCCAGACGCCGCCCGACTGGCGCAAGGCCAGTATCTGGGTCCTCAAGCGCAAGGGCGAACGGATCACCAAGGGCAAGGTCTGGCCGCCACCCCGCTGAGGTCCACGCGACCCGGGGACCTCAGCGATGAGTGAAGCGACCCGATAGCGGCTTTTCGCTCATCGCACGCCGGTCGACCTCACCTCCGATGAGCGAAGCGACCTGATAGCGGCCTTTCGCTCATCGCGGGCGGGTCAGTTGGCGGCGCGGATCTCGTCGGCGAAGCTGGCCACGAGCGACGCGACCTCGCCGGGCGGATTCGACGCCTCGCAGCGTTCGATGTGGGGAAGTGCTGCGTCGGCGTCGCCGCGGAACTGGAATTCGACGATCGCGAGGAAGCAGTACGGGTCGGCGTAGTCGGGTTCGATCTCGGTGGCCTGGCCCAGCGCGAGCACGGCGGCGGCGTAGCGGTCCGCGGCGTTGGTCTGATCGGGGTTCTGGCGGGTGAGCAGCGCGAGCGTCCACCCGAAGTAGGCGACTGCTTCGGCATTCTCGCGTCCGCGGGCGCGTTCCATGTCGATCACCTCGGCGAACAACGCGTTGGCCGTCGGGAAGTCTCCCGCACCCATGGCGTCGCGGGCGTTGGTGAGCACGATGCGCGACTCGTCACCCGGCGTGAGCCCGGTGATCTCCTGGCCCGAAGAACGTTCGCCCCACGCCCCCGCCAGGACGAACCCGACGCCAACGGACCCGACCACGATCGCCGCCGTCACGGCCACCACTCGACTCCAACGTCGCTGCTTCGCTGCGGGCAGTTCGCTGCGTCCCGCCTCGATCTCGCGCAGCACGTTGGCTGCCCTGACGGTGTAGCCGTCCTTCAGGGTCTGGTAGTCGAGGTCGTCGACATCGCCGGCGTCGTGCTCGCGTTCGAGATCGGTCAGCGAGCGAAGGAGGAAGCGGCGCTCCTCTTCGAGCGTAGCGAGCCGGTCGAGCTGGGTGCCGCTCGCGGTCATCGGCCCTCGTCCTCCCCGGCTTCCTCCCGATCGGCGGCGAGTGCCGCCTCGACGAGCGCACGGTCGGCGTCGGTCGGGTCGGCCACGTCGCCCGCCTCGCGCCGCCAGCGCCGGAACACCACCACCAGCGCCGCCAGGCCACAGGCGAACGCCACCGCCGGCAGCACCCACACCAGTGCGTCGAAGCCGCTCGACTTGGGCACCAGCAGCACCTGCGCGCCGTAGCGGGTCTCGATGAAGGCGATGATCTCGGTGTCGCTCAGGTCGTTGTCGGCGACGAGGTCGGCGATCTGGTTGCGCAGCGCGACCGAGGCGTTGTTCTGCGACTCGAACACGCTCTCGCCGTCGCAGATGGGACAGGCAACGCGCTTGGAGAGCTCGTCGATGCGGTCGCCCTGGCTCTGGGGACCCGAGTCGCGGGCGACGCCGACGGCGAGGAGCCCGGCGACGACGAAGACCAGCGCCACCCACCCCGGCCACCGCTTGACCCGACGGTTCAGTTCGCTCGCCATCAGCGGTACTGCTCGCGGTACTGGCGCAGGATCGAGTTGAGCTGCTCGGCGGTGACCGTCGAGATCAGCCGCAACTGCACGACGCCGCTGGGGTCGATGATCCAGGTCTCGGGGACCTGCGCGACGCCGAAGGCGACCGGGAACTCGTCGGCCTCGGAGTAGATCGCCGGCCAGCCGCCGCCGTTGTCGGCGAAGAAGGCCTCGATCTCGTCCTGCTCGCCACGGGTGATCACCGAGTAGAGCTCGGCTCCGTCGTTGCCGAGGGTGGCCTGGTCCTCGGAGAAGGTGACCAGTTCGGGATGCTCCTGGATACACGGGACGCACGTCGGGTCGAAGAAGTTGAGCACCACCCAGCTGCCCTTGCGACGCGACAGGTCGAACGACGTGCCGTCGCCGAGCGTGCCGGTGGCCTCGGGGGCCGGGCGGCCGATCAGCGGCGAGTCGGCGGTGTTCCCGCCGTCGTCGGGGGACGCCCCTGCGAGCACGACGATCAAGCCGACCATCAACACGGCGACCACGCCGACGACCAGCGGAGCGAGCCGACGGGTACGGCTGCGCGGCGCAGCGTCGTCGGTGGGTGCACCCGCAGGAGCCTGGTCGTCGAGCACGTCGCTCACACCGGCACCTCGGTGGGCCGGTCCTCGGACTCGGCAATGTCGGCCGGTGGGTCGTCGACCTCGCCGTCGTCAGCGGCATCGTCCGGGTCGGATCCATCGAGCCCGATCGGGGCCGACACGGGGTCGATGGCGTTGCGGCGGCGGGACCCGGGGAACGCTGCGAGCAGCGTGCCGAGCGCCATGATGGCGCCGCCGATCCACAGCCACAGGATCATCGGCTTGATGAACACCCGGATCGTGGCTTCGGTGTCGCCGGGAGCGACGCCCTGGCCGAGCGTGAGGTAGATGTCCTCGTTCCAGCCGGTCCGGACCGACGGGGTGCCGATGTCGGCGCCGATGTTCAGATAGCGCGTGGTGGCCGGCCGGTACACCTGGCCGCCGTCGAGACGAACGTTGGCGGCGATCCGACGTTCGCTCTCACGATCGTTGGTGCGTTCGTCGACCGACACCAGCTCGAAGGTGTGGCCGCCCCATTCGGTGACCTCACCGACGCGCAGGTCGAGCGTCGCCGAGTGCGTGAAGCTGTTCGACGCGGCCAGCGCGACGGCGATCACGATCACGCCGATGTGCACGACCATGCCGCCGTTGGCTCGGCCGACGAAGCCGCGCCAGCCCTGACGGCGAGCGGCCAGTGCGAGCTGGCGTACCGCGGAGCCCATGGCGAACCCGGCGAGACCGAACGCCACCAGAGGCGCCCAACCGTCGGCGCCGACGAACACGGCGATCGCCAGGCCGAGCGCGCCGGCCCACGCCGGCCAGAACAGGCGGGTGCGCAACAGCTCGGCGGACGCCTTGCGCCACGGCAGCACCGGCGCAACACCCATCAGGAAAAGCAGCATCAACCCGATCGGCTGCGACAGCCGGTCGAAGTACGGAGCGCCGACGAGCGTCTGGCGGTCCTGGATCGCTTCGACCAGGAGCGGGAACAGCGTGCCGAGCAGCACGACGAATGCCCACACCGTGAACAGCACGTTGTTCGCGAGGAACGAACCCTCACGTGACATTGGTGAATCGATCGAGCCCGGCGATCGCAGACGGTCGCCGCGCCACGCGATCAGCCCGAGCGACACGACCACGACGACCCCGAAGAACGCGAGCAGCCAGTTCCCGACCGGGCCGTCGCCGAAGGCGTGGACCGAACTGAGGATCCCCGACCGCGTGAGGAACGTGCCGAGGATCGTGAGCGCGAAGGTGGCCACGAGCAAGCTGAGGTTCCAGACGCGCAGCATCCCGCGTCGTTCCTGGACCAACACCGAGTGGATGTACGCAGTACCCGTGAGCCACGGCAGCAGCGAGGCGTTCTCGACCGGGTCCCACGCCCACACGCCCAACCAGCCGAGCACCTCGTAACTCCACCAGCCGCCGAGCAGGATCCCGATCGTGAGGAACGCCCACGAGAACAGCGCCCAGCGACGCGTCTCCATCAACCAACCTTCACCGAGCCGCCCCGTGACGAGCGCCGCGATGGCAAACGCGAACGGCACGGTGAAGCCGACGTAGCCGAGGTACAGGATCGGCGGGTGGAACAGCACCAGGATGTGGTTCTGCAGGAGCGGGTTCGGACCGGGACCACTGGTGATTCCGGGCGCACCGGCGGCGAACGGATCGGCGGGACCGAAGCTCAGCATGGCGAAGAACGCAGAGACGACGAACATCACGATCAGCGCCCAGCCGACGAGGACGTCGTCGGTGCGCTTGCGGAACCGCCAGGCGACCGCAGCCGTGAACCCCGCCAGGATCAGCGCCCACAGCAGGATCGATCCCTCGAGCGCCGACCACATCGCGGCGATGTTGTACAGCGTCGGCGTGTCGGCGGAGCCGACCTGCTGGACGTAGGCGAGCGAGAAATCACGGGTGATCAGTGCCCGCTGCATCATGACGACCGCGAGCACGATGCCGCCGAACGCGATCCATGCGTAGATCGGGCCCTGCTTGAGCAGTCTGCGGTCGCGCTGGCGGATGCCGTAGAGCACGGCGAGCGCACCGAACACCGATGCCGCGAGCATCAGGAGCAGGCCGGCACGTCCGAGCGCGGAGTTGATGCTCGCCGCGAACATCACGTCGTGGGAGCGTCGGGGCAGCCGGCTGCCTCGGCGTCGGCGACCCGATCGTCGTTGACGGCGACGTACTCGTCGGAGTGCTTGACCTCGACCCGATCACCGAGGAGGGTGCCGTTCTCGATCACGCCGTGGACGACCACGGGGATGCACTCCTTGAAGATGCCGCCCGGCTCGCCGTCGTAGCTGACGGGCATCGTCTCGCCGTTGAACGAGATCGTGAACGCCGTGGTGTTGGCGACGCGCTCGACGGAGTTCTCGTCGACGGTGCCCTGCAGGCGGATGCGGCGGTCCTCGTCGCAGCCGCTTCGCTCGCCGACCTCGTCGACGTTGCAGTAGTAGTCGACTGCCTGGGTGAGGAACTGCGTGACGATCACGCCGCCGGCGATCACCACGAGGCCGAGCACCA
>DATKXG010000050.1:0-2487 GCA_035529175.1 Ilumatobacteraceae bacterium | reverse complement strand
CACCTCACCCAGGGAAGTTCGACGTCGCCGTTCAACAAACCCGACCGCGCGTTCTCGAACGTCCACGCGGATGATCCAGTTGCACCAGGCTTCGCTCGGTGTGCCGGGACCAGCGATCTGCCGTTGGTAGCGGTCCACGAGCGGTAGGTCGTTGGGCTCTTGACCGGGTCGATCTCGGGGGCGAAGGCTTGAATCGAGAAGGAGGTAGCCATGAGAGGCTCTGGCTTTGTGCTCGCAGCCGTTGGGCTGCTGATCGCAGGGGCGGCCTGCGGCAGTGACGAGGAGTCATCGGCGACGACGGCTCCCGAGTTCACGACAGAATTTCACCCAATACCTGCTGACTCGCTGGTGGTCACGGGTACGGCGACATGTGTCTTCTCCCAGGAGGGAACTGATCCGACAGGAGGGGACAACAACGACCTGGCGACGTGCGAACTCGACATGTCCGATCCCAGGGTCAGCGGCACCGAGACCCACGACCGTTTCCGCTACTTCGAGGATGAAGCAGGGTTGTGGGTGTGGGTGGCGGAAGAGGCGATCATCACCAACAGTGAGGGGACCTGGCGTGGTACTGCACAGGCCGTGGACGACTTCACACCCATCGGTGAGGCCCGCTACGTCGGCGAGGGCGCCTACGACGGTCTGGTGTTCCACTACTACTTCAGTGCCCATGGCATCGACGCGGCTGAGGTGCACGGCTGGATCTCGAGCAACGAGTGAACCGGAACCTGAGACGCGTTGCAGTACCAGCGACGTGTGTGACCTCGGAGCACGATCGACCGGGTCGTCGCCGAGCCGTTCGACATCCCCGTTCGCCGTCTTGGCGTCGGTCGGCGACGTCGGAGTGTCAGGTGTGGGTCACGAGCCAGCGGTGCAACTCGAGGTAGGCGCCGAGGCGGTCCACAACGTGGTCGGCGAAGGCGGCGGTGGTGATCGAGGCGGGGGTCGGTTCGGCGCCGCTGAGGTGCAGTCCGTCGTGGAGGAGGTACCGGGCGCGCGGGTGGTCGGCATCGAACCCCTTCGGCACCCGTTTTCGGCTCGGCTCGCTCAGCGACGCAGTCGGGACCGCGGCAGTGATCGCGGCGAGGATTCGTTCCAGCTCGACCCCAGGGTCGTCGATGACGGCTGCCCGATATCGGTCGAGGCGGTCGTCGGTGAGAGCGAACACCCCGACGCCGGTCAGTATCTCGTCGTGGCGGATCCGCATGATGAGTGCGGGGCTCGTCTTGGGATGCTCGCCCTGCCACCAGGCCAAATCGAGATACGGGTGGTAGGGCGTCTTGTCGTTGCTGAACCGCAGGTCGCGGTTGATGCGGAACATTGACCGGCCGACCTTCGGCTCGTACTGGATCTCGGGCACTGGCCCGGCCGCCAGCCGATCGCCGACGGCGAGGCACAGCTGCTGGAGCGGCTGGCGAACCTGCTCGTCGTAGACGCCCCGGTTGGCGTCGAAATACGCCTTGCCGTTGTCGGCCTCGAGCCCGGCCAGGAAGCCGACAGTGTCGGGCCCGAAACCGGCGAAGGATTCCGCGGCCATCACGACGATCCGTCGACGAACGCGATCGACTCGGCGAGCAGGGTCTCCCAGGTTGCCTCGTCGACCTCGGGGAGTTCGACCCACTCTCGGAAGACCTTGCCGGCGGGGGCGAACGGCTCGCCGGCCCCCTGATCGATCAGCTCGGCGACCCGAGCCTTCGGCAGCTTCACGACCACGTTGCCGCTCGTCCGGGTGACGGTGGCGACGAAGCCGTTGGTGGCCGCCGTACGCAGGCACTGGTGGCCCATCATCGTCCCCTCGATCAACCTTCCGCTGGCGAGGTGTGGTTCTGCCAGTTCCCAGAACTGTTCGTGCTCGGGGGTGCGTGTGCCTTTCGCAGGCATGTCAGTGTTCCTGTCGATGGCCGTCGGCGGTGTTCGGCAGCCTGGTGGTCGGGGCGCTGCGACCGCATGTGACGTCGGCGAGGAGACCGAGGAAGTACGTCCAGCCGCCGAGGTGGGCCTCGCGGAACGCTTCGGGAACTCCGGTGTGCGTCACCGTCACCTCGGTCCCGGAGTCGGTCGGCTCGAATCGCACCTCGACCGTGGTCGAGCCGGGTTCGATGTCGGCGTATGGTCCCGACTCCCAGCCGTAGGTGAATGTCACCCGTCCGTATGGGTCGACCTCGACGTACCGGCCGGACGCGGCGACGTCGTTGTCGTGAACCCATCGCCATCGGCCTCCTGGCCGGAGGTCGATGACCGCTTCTTTGGCCATCCAGGACGCCAGTCCCTGCTCGGTGGTGAAGAGGTCGAACACCTCTCGTTGCGGTGCCTCGATGTGGATCGAGGCTTCGGCGAGGCCGATCATCGGTCGACTCCCTTCGCTCGGACGGCTGATGGTGAAGGTGCGCGCCGCGCCCTCGGTCGTGCCGGGGACTCGGCGACCTGTTTGAGGGCGGCCAGCTTGTCGTTCCAGAAGAGATCGAGGGATCGACGGAGTTCGGCGAA
>DATKXG010000049.1:0-6419 GCA_035529175.1 Ilumatobacteraceae bacterium | reverse complement strand
CCGACCCGCTCGAGCGATTCGATGGCCCGAGCACGACGTTCACGACGGCCGACCCGACCGGCGCCGAGCTCGATCGCGAGTTCGACGTTCTCGATCGCGGTCAGGGTCGGCAACAGGTGGAAGTCCTGGAAGACGATCCCGACGTGTTGACCACGCCAGGTGGCGAGGCGGTCGGGGCGCATCCGGTCGATCCGGTCACCTGCGACGACCAGTGAGCCCGAGGTCGGCTGATCGATGCCGGCGAGCAGCGATCCGAGCGTGCTCTTGCCGGAGCCGGACGGACCGATCAGCGCGACGAGCTCCCCACGGCGTAGATCGAGGTCGACGTCGGAGATACCGATCTGCGCCGCGTTGCCACGGCCCCAGATGCGGGTCAGCGAGCGTGCCTCGACGAGGGCGGTTCGGCTCCCGGGGGCGGAGGCGGCGGGTGACGGTTCGGGGAGGAGGACGGCTGTTGTGCTCATGACGTCATCGTGCGCCTCCTCGGCCCCACGGCGACATGGAGCCCGCCGGCGAATCGGTGGTGGGGTTGTCCCCACCTCCGCGCCGGACTTGCGGCATCGCTCGGCGACTCTGCGCACGTAGCCTCGAGACATGGTCGCTGCCGGTTCACGCGTGCTCGTCACCGGCGCCTCGGGGTACATCGGCGGACGACTCGTCGGCGAACTGATCGCTGCCGGCTACAAGGTTCGCTGCCTCGCCCGGACCCCGGCCAAGCTCGACGCGGCGGCATGGCGGGCCGACGTCGACGTGGTGCAGGGCGACATCGAGGGCGACCTGACTGCCGCCGTCGACGGCGTGGATGCGATCTACTACCTCGTTCACAGCATCGGTGAGGGCGACGACTGGTCCGAACGCGAGGCTGCAGCCGCGGCCAACCTTCGTGATGCTGCTGCCGCTGCGGGCGTCGAGCGCATCGTGTACCTCGGCGGACTCGGCGCCGACCAGACCGGTTCCGGGGTACGTCTGTCACGCCACCTCGAAAGTCGCCACCGTGTCGGCGAAGTCCTCGCCGCCGGTCCGGTCGACGTCACCGAGCTGCGCGCCGCAGTGATCATCGGCTCGGGCAGCGCGAGCTTCGAGATGCTGCGCTACCTCGTCGAGGTGCTGCCCGTCATGGTGACCCCGAAATGGGTCGACACGCGCTGCCAACCGATCGCAGTCCGCGATGTGCTGCGCTACCTCGTCGAGGTGCTGCCGGTCCCCGAGACCGCCGGTCGGATCCTGGAGATCGGCGGTCCCGACGTGATCACCTACCGCCAGATGATGGCCATCTACGCCGATGCCGCGGGCCTCCGCAAGCGAGTGATCATTCCCCTGCCCGTCCTGACCCCACGACTCTCGTCGTTGTGGGTCGGTCTGGTCACACCGCTCCCGCGCGCGCTCGCTCGCTCGCCCCCTGGTCAGCAGCCTCGTCAACGAGGTGATCGTCCACGATGACGCGATCCTCGATCTCTGTCCCGGGCCACGTCTCGGCTACCGGGAATCGGTCGACCTCGCACTTCGCCGAGTCGCGGAACACGACGTGACGACACGTTGGAGCGGCGCCAGCACCGAAGCCGTGGCCGGGCCGATACCGACCGATCCAGACTGGGCCGGTGGTGCGGTGCTCCAGGACGTACGCGAACGAGTGATCCACGCATCACCGGAGGTCGTTCACCGCACGACGCTCGGCGTTGGCGGAACGCGGGGCTGGTACTCCGGGGACTGGCTCTGGGACTTCCGCGGATTCCTCGACAAGCTGGCCGGCGGTCCCGGGATGCGGCGGGGCCGGCGCGATCCGGACCGCCTCGGTGTCGGCGACGCCGTCGATTTCTGGAGGGTGGAGACGATCGAGCCCAACAGGCTCCTTCGGCTTCGAGCCGAGATGCGCCTGCCGGGCGTGGCCGCCCTCGAGTGGGAGGTCGAGCCACTTCCGGACGACGCCGACGGCCCACGGTGTCGCCTGACCCAACGCGCCACGTTCGTTCCGCGCGGGCTCTGGGGCAGGGCCTACTGGTACAGCGTCGCACCATTCCACGTGTTCGTGTTCCCGGGTCTGATCGACGGGCTCACCCGGGACGCAGAAGCAGCCCCCGCGGTCGGGCCAGGCGTCAGGAGAACCAGGGGTCGCGCAGGTCGATGAAGTCGGTGGATGCCATGACGGCCTGGAAGTCGTCCATCAGGTCGGCGAACTCGGGTGGGAAGTCCTTGGCCTCACCCTCACGCGCTTCGGCCTCGCTCGTGAAGTACGTGACGTCGTACGCCGACGTCGGACCGGTCCAGATCCGCAGACTCCCGATCACGTCGGGACGCATGGTCGCCGCCACCGACTCGAACGCGGCGTCGATCCGCGCCATCGCCGAACGATCGATCGCCGACGACTTCATCACCTGGACGAACCCGGCGTCGTTCGAGCCACCAGCGAGGAACGGCTCGACGTCGTCGGATCCGGTGAAGGTGACGTCGCCGTCGTAGCACGCCGACATCTCCTCCCACCATGCCCCCTGTTCTGGCCGGTTGCTGTTGGCTGCCGCCGCCGCTTCCGACTCGAAACGGGCGAAGGCGATCGCCCGGCCATCGTCGGTGACTCCGGCGGTGCTGCCGAGAAAGCCATCGGCACCGGGCCGGAGCTCTTCGGACCAGCGGTTCATGAGTTCCTTCATCCGGGCGGGATCCTTCGCTCGCCCCTCGATGATCTGTACGTACATGTCCACCCCCGGACACTCGGATTTCCGGCCATCCACTCTCCTCCTCCGCATCGTCGATTTCAAGCGCGCCGCACGCTGCTACGTTGCCGAGGTGTCCGACGGCTCGGTGACCGGGTTTCACCATCTCGCGCTCACGGTCCGCGATCTCGACGCGAGCACCTCGTGGTACGAGCAGCTGTTCGACCTCGACCCGGTCATCGACGAGCCCGGCGACGAGCGGCGGGCGAAGGTGTACCGCCTGCGGGGCACCGCACAGCTCCTCGGTTTGGTGGAGCATCGCGGCAACGACGGTTCGGGGTTCCGACCCGATCGGACCGGTCTCGACCACGCTGCGTTCTCGGTGGCGACCCGCGCCGACGTCGATGCCTGGGCGCAGCGGCTGGACGCCGCCGGCATCGACCACTCGGGTCGCATCGACATCGCGCTCGGTGCGATCCTGAACTTCGCCGACCCCGACGGCATCGCGCTGTCGATCTTCTACGAAGGCGACTGAGGAGCTGGCCGGGTTCGACCACGCCGCGGTGTTGACGGCCGACACGGATCGTCTCGTGGACTCCGGCAGGGGCCCGTCGTCACCGACTGGGATCTCCCCGGCGTGAGTTCCGGGTGCCGGAACTGATCCCGCCGAGATCTCAGCCAACCCCTCCTGTCAGTCGATGTGCACGTAGAACGGTTGCGTCTACTCTTGAGACATGACTCGAAGGTTGCTTGCATCGTCGGTCGTCCTGGTGCTCATCGTGTCGGCGTGCGGGTCGTCGGACGGCGACTCCGCCGACTCGGCATCACCGAGCACCGAACCGACTGTCACCACCGAGGCGCCCGACAGCACCGACACCACCGAGCCGACCGACACCACCGAAGCGACCGACAGCACCGACACGGCGGACCCGGCGGTGGCGCCCGGATCCGCCGTCGAA
This sequence comes from Ilumatobacteraceae bacterium, assembly GCA_035529175.1. Lineage (GTDB taxonomy): Bacteria > Actinomycetota > Acidimicrobiia > Acidimicrobiales > Ilumatobacteraceae > Sva-07. Next base: position 2,812 of record DATKXG010000049.1, on the reverse strand, counting down.
CCGGGGCCGCAGCCGCCCGCCGGCCCGGCGACGCCGACGATCGAGGAACTGGCGGCGTTCTCGTGGGCCCAGACGGCACCCGATGCGCCATGGCGAGCGAGGGCAGGGCTGCGGGTCGTCGACCTGAACGGCCGGCTCATCCTGTTGGGCGGACGCACACCGAACCAGTCGACGATTCCCGGTGACAGCGTGATCTGGGGCGACGTGTGGGCGAGCGACGACCAGGGCGCGACCTGGGTCGACCTGCTCGAAGGCGCAACGGCGCCGTGGCCGGCACGGGGCTACTTCCAGGCCGTCGTCAAGGACGACATGATCTACGTGATCGGAGGTCAGGACTTCGGCCTCGAGAAGAACCCGTTCTGTGCGCTGCTCGAACAGGGCCTCGAGCCACCGCCCGGTCTCGGCATCGATCCCGATGCGCCGTGTCCGGAGTTCCTGCCCTCGTCGAACTTCTTCAACGACGTGTGGCGCAGTGCGGACGGCATCACCTGGGAGCAGGTCACCGAGGCTGCACCGTGGGAGCCGCGCGCCGGGCTGTCGGCAGCGGTGCTCGGCGAGCACATCTACGTCTTGGCCGGCTCGCAGAATGACGACACGTCGATCGTCGGCGCCGGTGGCCCCGCGAGGATCTACTACCAGGACGTCTGGCGCAGCGCGGACGGCGCCGAGTGGGAGCTGATGACCGAGGCCGCCCCGTGGGAGCCACGAGCAGGAGCCGCCACCGTGGTGCGCGACGACCTGCTGTTCCTGTTCGGCGGCGAGGACGGATTCACCTGCGAACCGCTCCCCGACTGCGAGGCCCCGTACTTCAACGACGTGTGGGTCACCGCCGACGGCGCGACCTGGGAGCAGGTCACCGCGGCCGCCGGATGGAGCCCGCGGCCCGGCCACGTCTGCGAACTCGTGGGCAACCAGTTCCTCTGCTTCGGCGGGTTCGGGCTGCTCCAGAACCCCACCGACATGTGGGTGAGCAACGACGGGGCCGAGTGGTCCGAACTCACCACCAACCCGTGGGGCAGCGCGGACCCGACGGCGATGCGCTACGACTTCGATGCGCTCGTGATCGACGACCCGGAGACAGGCCCGCAGGTGCTGACCTTCGGTGGCGATCGCGAGACGTTCGACTTCACCGACCCAGAGAACTACCTCCGCATCGACAACGACGTCTGGACGTTCGCTCCCGCCTCACGCTGACGATCTCGCGAACTGCGCGAGACTGCACCATGACACCTGCCGAGAACCGTCCGGGTGCCCTCGCCGCGATCGGCAACACGCCGGTCGTTCGCCTGTCGACGCTGCCGGGGCCCGAGAGTGCAGACGTGTGGGTGAAGCTCGAGGCGGCCAACCCGACGGGTTCCTACAAGGACCGCATGGCGTTGGCGATGATCGAGGGTGCCGAGGCCAGCGGAGCGCTGCAGCCGGGCCAGACCGTGGTGGAGTACACCGGCGGGTCGACGGGAAGTTCGCTGGCACTGGTGTGCAGCATCAAGGGCTACCCGCTCAAGATCGTGTCGTCGAACGCGTTCGCCGAGGAGAAGATCGCCACGATGCGTGCCCTCGGAGCCGACGTCGAGCTGATCCACAGCGACGACGGGATCCATCCCGAGTTGATCCCGCAGATGATCGCCCGGGTCCGCGAGATCGTCGCGGACGAGGGCGCGCACCCCACCGATCAGTTCAACAACCTCGACCTGCTCGACGGGTACCTCGGCATCGGGCGCGAACTGGTCGACCAGATCGACGGCGAGATCCACGGACTGTCGCTCTACGTCGGCGTCGGCGGGGCGTTCACCGGAACGTGGCGTCCGATCCATGAGCGTTGGCCCGACGTCGTTCGCACCGTGGTCGAGCCGGCCGAGTCCGCCGTCATCTCGGGTAACCCACCGGGGACGCACCGCATCGAGGGCGGTGGCGTCGGATTCGTGCCGCCACTGATCACCGACGACGCCTACGACCGCATCGAGTTGGTCAGTACCGACGATGCGTTCGAGGCGGCCCGGAAGCTGGCACGGGTGGAAGGCGTCTGGACCGGCCCGAGCGGCGGCGCCAGCATCCTCGGCGCGATCCGGCTCGCTCAGGATCTCGGGCCGGGACACACGGTGGTCACGGTGCAACCCGACAGCGGGCTCAAGTACCTGAGCGGCGACCTGTACCGCTCCTCGTAGGACGGTGCGGACGCACGCTCAGGTGATCAGGCGGAGCGCGCGCCGGGCGCGCTCGAGGTCGAGCGACGATGCCCGGCCGGTTCGCTTCAGCAGCCGCGCCGCCGGGATGCTCCGGAGCAGGTCGAGCGCGAACACGTCACCCTCGACGATGATGTTCCACGGCGCAAGCACCTCGTCGCCGTCGACCTCGATCGCCGGCGCGACGAGCACCCGCTCGGACATGCGATGAAAGCGGTCGTTGCTCAACACGAGCACGACCCAACGCCGCTCGTCGCGAAGATCGGCCAGGTGGATGTCGCCCGCGTGGATCATCCGACGGCGTCGAATGCGTCGTCGACCGCGGCCTCGCGATCGGCGATACCGCGGCGGCGGTCCTCGGTCTGCGAGCGGCGCCATTCGGCGGCCTGCTCCGCCTGGGCCCAGAACTGCGCAGATTCGAGCGCATCGAGCGCTTCGACGATCGTGTCTTCGTAGGTGTCGCCGCCCATCGCCTTGATGCGATCACGGGTCTCCGTGCTGAGCTTGATCGTCGTCGACGCCATACCGAGAGTATACTCGCAACCTCCGACCCCGGTCGGGTCTGCTGTGCAGCTCGGCGCGCTGGATCGTTCAGGTCGCGAACCGGTCGAGGACGTTGGCCGTCACCT
>DATKXG010000048.1:0-4187 GCA_035529175.1 Ilumatobacteraceae bacterium | reverse complement strand
GGCCCATCGAGGCGACTCACGACACCGGCGGATCCCAGGTGTGGCAAGCTCGAACGGTGCCAGTGCTCGCCCTGTGGGCCACCCCGCGCACCGTGTCGACCGCGTTCGAACGGATGATGATCGAGCGCGGCGACCACCTCGTGCTCGACGAGCCGTGGTCGCGCGCCTACTACTTCGGGCCTGAGCGGCGATCGGATCGGTACCCGCTGACGTTCCCCGAGTCGACCTACGACGCGGTGGAGGCCGGCGTGATCGCTGCCGGTGACTCGGACCGCGTCTTCGTGAAGGACATGGCGTACCACGCGGCGCCCGGCATCACCGACGACGCGCTGCGGGCGATGACGCACACATTCCTCGTGCGCGACCCGAGGGCGGCGTTGTCGTCGCTGCATCGGCGCTGGCCCGACTTCACCGACGACGAGGCGGGTTACCAGGCGCAGCGGGTGTTGTTCGACCGTGTGTGCGAGGTGACCGGCTCGACGCCGGCGGTCATCGACAGCGATGCGCTGCGGGCCGCCCCCGAACGGGTGGTGGCTCGCTGGTGCGAGGAAGTCGGCATCGATCACCGCCCCGATTCGCTTCGGTGGGAGTCCGGCATGCGCCCCGAGTGGCAACTGTGGAGGAGTTGGTACGACAACGCCGCGGCGTCGACCGGCTTCGCCGCGCCCATGGCGGGGCCACTCGACGACGAAGACCTCCCGTCCCGAATCGCCGAGCTCCTCGCGACGGCCGAGCAGGCCGTCGCGTCACTCAGCGCGCACGCGATCGAGGCCGACGCCGCGAGATGACGTCAGGCGGCGGCTGACGCGCTGATCGTGTACTGGGAGCCGACGGCGTTCGGGATGAAGGCGTCGGGCATGGCAGCGGCGAAGCGGTGTTGCGCCTTCCAACCGGTGCAGTGCGCCGGCACGATGACCGATGGTTCCATCGCAGTGAGCGCCGCCACGGTCGGCTCGATGATGCGCTCGAAGGCCGGGCCGCCGAGGTGGAACCCGCCGAACATCGCATGCAGACGATCGACTCCCGTGAGACGCATGGCATGGCGGGCGATGTTCACCGCGCCGGCGTGTCCGCACCCGGTGAGCACGAGCAGTCCGAGGCCCCGCACGTGCACGACGAGCGCTTGATCGTCGAGGATCAGCGGGTCGGGTTCCCAGTCGTCGCCGTTGTGGCGCTCGTGGAAGGGCATGCCGGTCTCGAAGTCGGTCGTCCGGTCGACCTCGCCGGTGATCAGGACCGACCCGTCGAGCAGGAGCGACCGTTGCCGCCGTTCGATCACCTGGAAGCCTTCGTCCTCGAGCGATCGCTGCGACACGGTGGGCATCTCGACGGCGGGCATCTCCGGGAGCGCGAGTCGTCGGCGACTCCACACGTAGGGATGCACCACGATCGGCAGCCCCGACCGTCGGCGCAGCGTGCCCAGGCCCTCCAATCCTCCCGCATGATCGAAGTGCCCGTGACTGAGCACGACGGCCTCGATGTCGGTGGCGTCGATGCCCAGGCGTTCCATGTTGTCCGCCATGCCGTTCGGTGAGATGCCGGTGTCGAACAGCAGCGTGTGGGTGCGGTCACCGGTGCGCACCGTGACCAACGCGGAGAACCCGTGCTCGGCGACGAGGCCCGCTTTCGTCTCGCCCTCGACCATCACCGACGACTTCGACGGCGGGATCTTGATCAGCCCGTTGCGGGTGACCGGCCCGACGTCGCCGAGCAATCCGTCGTAGCTGTTGTCCATCAACATCGTCACGATGACTTCGTCGACGGGCTCCAACGTGATCGGGTCGACCGCGTCACCCTCGACGGCTCGCGGCGCCGAGTGATGAGCAGCTTCATGGTCGTGGTCGTGGTCGTCACACATGTTCCACAGATACCACAGCGTTCGCTCGCCGTATTCCGCACGAACATTCCCTTGACAATCCGCTCGGTCGAGCGCAGACTCCTAACCATGTCAGGCAAACCGAACAGTGACAGGCGTACCGTACGTCGTCAGGAAACCCAGCGGGAAATCGTCCAGGCGAGCTGGGAGGTGGTGCGTGAGCACGGGCTCGCCGGGTTGTCGATGCGCGACCTCGGCGAGCGGGTGGGCATGCGGGCGCAGTCGATCTACTCGTACTTCGCCTCCAAGAACGAGATCTACGACGCGATGTTCCTCGAGGGCTACGAGGCGTTCGCCGTCTGGATCGCGAACGCCGCCGACGACGACCGGGCTGCCGACGACCCGACCGGCGTGGCCAGAGCGGTTGCGCGAGCGTTCGTCGAGTTCTGCACCAGCGACCACGTCCGCTACCAGCTGCTCTTCCAGCGCACCATCCCCGATTTCACGCCGTCAGCCGAGAGCTACGCGGTCGCCCTGCAGGTCTACGAGGAGTTCAGCGCGCGTCTCTCCACCATCGGTGTGCACGATCAGGCGACGCTCGACCTGTGGACCGCGGTGCTCACCGGCGTCACCGACCAACAGATCTCGAACGATCCCGGCGGGGACCGATGGAAGCAACTCATCGACCGTGCGGTCGACATGTTGCTGGCGGACGCCCGAACACACACCACCACCGAAAGCGAGAAGGTATGACCATCATGACCACCACCGACGTCACCACGATTCCGTCGCTCGACCACAAGGAGGCGATGAACCTCCAAGCGGCCGAACTCGACCGTGCGATCGCGTTCCTGCGATCGCTCGACACCGACGACTGGTCGACTCAGACCGTCTGTCCCGACTGGGACGTCCGCCGCATGTGGCTCCACGTGCTCGGTGCGTGCGAGGCCGGGGCCTCCATGCGCGAAAACGCGCACCAGATGTTCGCCGCCCGCAAGCGCCGCAAGGAGCTCGGTGTGTCGCTCGAAGCCGGCCTGTCCAGCGTGCAGGTGGCCGAGCGCGAGGCGCTGTCACCCGACGAACTCGTCGATAATCTCGTGCAGGTCGCGCCGAAGACCATCACGGGCAGGTCGCGCACGCCGCGCCCGATGCGGGCGATGAAGATCGCCATCGACGCACCGGTCGTCGAGAAGTGGTCCCTCGGCTACCTCATCGACACCATCTACCTGCGCGACGCCTGGATGCACCGGGTCGACACCGCCCACGCCACCGGCAAGGACCTCGCGCTCACACCCGAGCACGACGGCCGCATCGTTGCCGACGTCGTGGCCGAGTGGGCCCGCCGCCACGGCGAAGCGTTCACGCTGGAGCTCACCGGTCCTGCGGGCGGCACCTTCAGGTCGGGAGCCGGCGGCGAACCGATCGTGATCGACGCCGTCGAGTTCTGCTGCCTCCTCGCCGGGCGAGGCGAGGCCACCGGCCTGCTCACGACGATCGTTCCCTTCTGATCGACACCACGGCCACCGAGATCACCGACGACATCTTCCGCATCTCGACGATCGTGCCGATGCGGGCATGTCGGGCGTCGTTCGACCGCCCCCTACCGGATCTCGGTGGCGTGCGTCCCCGGTTCCGGGACCGAGGACACCGAGATCCCGTGGGGCTGAGGCGCCGACGTCTCAGCTGCCGCGGAGGTAGGTCAAGACGGCGAGCACCCGGCGATGGCTGCTCTCCTCGACGTCGAGTCCGAGCTTCATGAACACGTTGGAGATGTGCTTCTCGACCGCGCCGTTCGAGACGACCAGCCGGTCGGCGATCCCACCGTTCGAGAGCCCCTCCGCCATCAGGGTCAGGACCTCACGTTCTCTCGGCGTGAGGCGGTCGAGGTCGCTCGATCGCTGCGACCGGCCAAGGATCTGGCTGACGACCTCGGCATCGATCGCGCTCCCGCCGTTGGCGACACGCCGAACCGAGACGAGGAAGTCGTCGACGTCGATCACCCGGTCCTTCAACAGGTAACCGACGCCGGCGACGTCACCGGTCAACAGCTCACCTGCATACCGCTCCTCGACGTACTGCGAGAGGACGAGCACCGCGATGTCCGGATGGCGCCGGCGGATCTCGATCGCAGCCCGCAGGCCCTCGTCGGTGTGGGTCGGCGGCATCCGCACGTCGACGAGGCACAGGTCGGGCGAGTGCTCGGTCACCGCGTCGAGCAGGGCGTCCGCGTCGCCGACGGCGGCCACCACGTCGAATCCCGAGTCGGTGAGCAGGCGTACCAGGCCATCGCGGAGCAGCACCGAATCGTCGGCGATGACCGTTCGCAGCGCAGCGGCAGATGCGTCAGCCACCTCAGCCACGATCGGCCTCC
>DATKXG010000047.1:0-5271 GCA_035529175.1 Ilumatobacteraceae bacterium | reverse complement strand
GATCAGCAGCAGGTCGTCGCGCTTGCGGAAGGCCCGCACACGGTACTCGCGGTCGTGGAGCACCTCGAGCGGTTCGCCGTCGTCGCCGAGCGGGGCCGCGGGAAGGATCGAGTCGGTGTCGAACAGGTCGTCGAGCGCGCGAGGCGCCGCGCTCGGGAGGGGGGAGGTCGAGTCGGCCATCGCTGCACGGTACCGCGAGGTGTCCCGACGAATCCGACCGATCGACCTGTCCACCGATGCGCCAAGATGTGTTGGTGACCGAGCTCTCCGTCGTTGCACTGGCTGGTCGATTCGTGCTCCTGGAGCCGTTGCGGGCCGACCACGTCGACGAGATCACGGCCGCGGGGAGCGGTGATCGGGCCAGCTTCGGGTACACGCAGGTGCCCGACGGCCGGGCTGAGACCGCCGAGTACGTGCAGTGGCTGCTCGACGATGCGGCGCGCGGGCGTGCGGCACCGTTCGTGCAGCGGCGCGTCGCCGACGGCGTGGTCGTGGGCTGTACCCGCATCCTCAACCCGGCGTGGCCGCTCGGGCGTGCCGGGCCCGACGAGGTGGAGATCGGCGGGACATGGCTGTCAGCCCCGGCCCAGCGCACGCCGATCAACAGCGAAGCCAAGCTCCTGCTGCTGACGCACGCGTTCGACGTGTGGAACGTGCAGCGGGTGGCAATCTGCACCGATGCCCGCAACGACCAGAGCCGCCGGGCGATCGAGCGACTCGGCGCGACCTTCGAAGGCGTGATGCGGCGGCATCGACGCTCGACGCGAGCCGGCGAGGACGCCGCGCTGCGCGACACCGCGACGTACTCGATCATCGTCGACGAGTGGCCGGCGATCGAGGCACGCCTTCGCGCCCTTCTCGGCGACTGACCCCCGACCGCCCGTTCTCGTGAACCCGTGCGGGGCCAGAACCCGCACGCGTTCACGAGTATGCCGGCCGTTCGAGAGGCGGCGCCGATCGGGACCGTGCTGGGCCGAGAACGCGCACCCCGGCCCGACGCCGCCTAACGTCGGTCCCGGTGCCGCTCTCCCACAGTTCCGTCAAGTTCAGCCAGGCGGTGATCGTCGGCCTGGCTGCGGGCCTGCTCGGCGGGCTGTTCGGCGTCGGCGGCGGGCTGATCATCGTGCCGGGGTTGGTGAGCCTCGCCGGGATGGACCGTCGCCTCGCACACGGCACCTCGCTCGCCGCGACCCTGCCGATCGCCGCGGCGAGCCTGATCACCTACGTGTCGCACGGCAACGTCGACTGGGCCGTGGCGTTCTTCCTCGCGATCGGCGCGATCGCGGGCGCCATCGTCGGCACCACGTTGCTGCACATCATCCCAAAGAACGTGCTGATCGTCATCTTCGTCATCACCGTGCTCGCCACGGCCACCCGACTCGCGATCAGCACCGACTCGACGGGCCGGTCCGACCTCACCGTCGCGATGGCGCTGCTGCTCATCGCCGTCGGTCTCCTCACCGGCACACTCGCCGGACTGCTCGGTATCGGTGGCGGTGTGATCATGGTGCCGGCGATGGTCGTCATCCTCGGCATGGTGCCGGTGGTCGCCAAGGGCACGTCGGTCGCCGTGATCGTCCCGACGGCGATCATGGGCACGATCCGCAACCGCAAGAAAGCCAACGCCGACATCCGGGTCGCCGCTGTGGTCGGCGGATTCGGCGCCATCAGCGCTGTCATCGGCGGCACGATCTCCGATCGAATGAGCGATCAGCTGTCGAACATCATGTTCGCCCTGCTGCTCGTGTTCGTGGCGATCACCCAGTTGCTGTCGCTGCGATCGACGCCGGCCGCAGAACAGCCGGCACCGTCCCTCCCGGCGAGCGACTGAGATGCTCTCGCTGGTCGTCGTCGCTCACCCGTCGACCGACAGCTACTGTCACGCACTGGCCGCCCGAGCGGAAGCCGGACTGCGGTCGGCCGGCCACGAGGTGGTGGTCCTCGACCTCTACGACCTGGGCTTTCGGATCGCGATGACACCGGACGAGCGCCACGCCTACCACGGCGACTCACCGATCCTCGACCCGATGGTCGCCGAGCACGCAGCGCTCGTCCAGCGCGCGGAAGCGATCGTGTTCGTGTACCCGACGTGGTGGAGCGGGCTCCCGGCGATGCTCAAGGGCTGGCTCGAGCGGGTGCTGGTGCCCGGCGTCGGCTTCGTCTTCGACGAGCGCACCAACAAGGTGCGCCCCGGCCTCGGGCAGATGCGGCGACTGGTCGGGGTCTCCACGTACGGCTCGCCGAAGTGGTACGTCCGCCTGGTCAACGACAACGGTCGCCGGATCGTCACCAGAGCGCTGCGAATGAGCTGTGGACTGCGGGTACGCACGACCTGGCTCGGTCTCTACGCGATCGACACGTCGACGGAGGCGCAGCGCAGCGAGTTCCTCGCCCGGATCCAACGACAGATGGCGGAATTGCGATGACGCGGGCACTCGTCGTGTACTGCCATCCGTCGGAGGAGTCGTTCGTGGCCGCCACCCGCGATCGGATCGTGACCGGGCTCACGGCCGCAGGTGCCGAGGTCCGCCTGACCGATCTGTACGCCGACGGCTTCGATCCTGCATTCACCGCAACCGAACGGGCGAACCACCTGGTGGCGGGGACCGATCCGTCGATCAGCTCGTACGGCGAGGACCTGCGGTGGTGCGACACGCTGGTGCTGGTGTATCCGACGTGGTGGTCGGGCCAGCCGGCGATGCTCAAGGGTTGGATCGACCGGGTGTGGGTGAACGGCGTTGCGTGGACCTTGCCGGACGGAGCGAATCGGCTCCGACCCGAATTGCGCAACGTGCGCCGCCTCGTGGCCGTCACCACGCACGGCTCGCCGAAGCTGATCAACATGGTCGAGGGCGAGAGCGGCAAGCGCACGCTGACGCGCAGCCTGCGCTCGATGTGCCATCCATTCGCCCGCACGACGTGGCTCGCGATGTACGGGATCGACAACGCGTCCGACGACGAACGCGCCGCCTTCCTCGACCGGGTCGAGCGACGGATGGGCCGCCTGGCCTGACGCCACCACCAGCGCTGCGATGAGCCAACCGCCCGAATGGCGACACTTCGCTCATCGCTCGCCCGTCGAAACCCCCACCGATGAGCCAACGGCCCGAATGGCGACACTTCGCTCATCGCTGGCGGTGGGGCGGGTCAGCGCATGGCGATGGCGATGGCGACGGCGACCTCGGCGGCGACCGCCGCGTTGTTCTCGGCGAGCGCGAGGTTCGCCGGAACGCTGCGGCCCTCCGTGGCTGCGGCGATTCGACCGAGGACGAAGGGGGTGATCTCGGCACCGACGATCCCCGCACGCTCGCAGTCGTCCAGGGCGTCCGTGAGCACCGCATCGAGTTCGGCAGCGTCGAGTTCGGCTTCCTCGGGAATCGGCACCGTCAGGAGGACCCCCGACGACGGGCGACTGCGAGCGGCGAAGATCCGAGCGACATCGTCGGCAGCCTCGACACGATGCGGCACCGGCAGGCCGGACGACCGGGTGTAGAACGCCGGGAACCAGTCGTGCCGCCAGCCGAGCACCGGGGCACCCGCAGTCTCGAGGAACTCGAGCGTCCGCGGCAGATCCAGGAACGCCTTGGCGCCGGCCGACACCGTGACCACCGGGTGCGAGGCGATCGCATCGAGGTCGGCGGAGATGTCGCCGGTCAGCACGCTGCCGCGGTGCACTCCGCCGATCCCGCCGGTTGCGAACACGCTCACCCCGGCTGCGGCAGCGATCGCCACCGAGGCGGACACGGTGGTAGCGCCGACGTCCCAGCGTTGCCCGACGGCCACTGCCACGTCGCGCTCCGCCGCCTTGCGCGCCGGGCCGAGAATGCGCTGGTGTTCGTCGTCGGTCAAACCGAGCCGCACGACACCGTCGAGCACCGCGGTGACCGCCGGAGTTGCACCACCGGCTCGCACCGCTGCCGTGCACCGCTCGAGTGCCTCACGGTTGTGCGGCGACGGCAACCCGAGGTGGGAGAAGATCGTCGACTCGAGCGCCACCACCGGCCGCCCCTCGTCGATCGCCGCACGGACTTCCTCGGAACAGACCGGTGTCAACACCCCTCCAGGCTACGACTTCGACTCCACCACCAACCGCCCAGCGATGAGCCAACCGCCCCAATACCGACACTTCGCTCATCGCAACCCCGAACCACACCCCTGTGATGAGCGAACCGCCCGAATGGCGGCTCTTCGCTCATCGCTGGCGGGGGTGGAGCGCTGGCGTTGGATCGTCAGAAGGTGCCGACGAAGGCGCCGTCGGGGTTCCCGTTGCTGATCACGCCGGGGTACTCCTCGATGGTGATCGCCAACGCGTCGACCGTGCCTTCGACGGTGAAGGTCTCGATCTCGGGGTTCGGACCGAAGATGCCGAGCGAGATCACGTCGCCACCCTCGACGACGCCCCACAGCTGATACGTCTGGCCCTCGGGGAGCGTCGGCAGGTCACGGGCGAGTACGAAGCCGTGACCGTCCTGGTCGATGATCGCCTCGGCGGAGGCATCGGAGCCTTCGGCAACGAGGACGGTCGTCAGCGAGTCGCGATCAGCCTGGGCGAGCTCGACGGCGTTCGCCAACGGCTCGTTCGGAGCGTCGGCGTTGTCGGCGAGCCCGACCGCCACGAAGATCACCACTGCCGCAGCGGCGGCCGACATCAACCACGGCGTCACCGCCGAGATGCGCCGACGGCGGGGATGGTCGTCGAGCGACATCACCTTGGCGAGTTCCGGCCCGGGAGGCGGCGCGACCTCGCCGATCTCGTCGGAGATCCGTCCCCACAGATCCTCGGGAGCGTCCATCCCGGTGAACGCGAGCATGGTGGCCACCTCGCGGTGCGCCTGCACCTCGGCCGACGCCCGCGGGTTGATCTCGAGATAGTCATCGACACGGTGACGCTCGTCGGCGTCGACGGCGTCGAGGGCGTAAGCACCCAGCAGCTCATCGAGGTCGTAGATGTCGCCGGAGGGACCGGTCATGTCGTCCATCGTTCCAGCCATCTCACTCACCACCCACGGTCACGCCGGCCTGAACCAGTTCACCACGGAGCCGCTTCAGGCCGGAACGAATCCGGCTCTTCACCGTGCCCTCGGGTTCGCCGAGTCGGTCAGCTACTTCTTTGTACGTCAATCCACCAAAGTACGCGAGCTCGATGGCCTCGCGCTCGCCCTGCTGCAATGTTTCCAGCGCCTCGCGCACGTGTCCGGCGAGCGCCATGTCCCACACCTCGTGGGCCACGTCGTAGCCGCCGACCGCCTGTTCTCGGGCTTCCTTCTCCTC
>DATKXG010000046.1:0-21121 GCA_035529175.1 Ilumatobacteraceae bacterium | reverse complement strand
CCGCCGTACTTCGAGTACAGGACGGTGTCGCCGACCTTGATGTCGACGGGGATCAGGTCGCCCGTGGTCTCGGAACGCTTGCCCGGACCGACGGCGAGGACTTCACCCTGCTGCGGCTTCTCCTTGGCGGTGTCGGGGATGACGAGACCCGATGCGGTCTGCGTCTCGGCCTCGTTCGGCCGGACCACGATGCGGTCATCCAGCGGCTTCAGGTTCATGGTGTAAGCCTCCATTGGCTTGCTCACGGCGGGTTCGTATCCCGTTGGGTCTGTTGATCCGGAGCGAGTTAGCACTCGACCCGGGCGAGTGCCAAGGTTAGACGGGCAACCCCACCATTAGCAACCGCCGCCCGAGAGTGCTAACGCGGGCCGGTCGAGGAGACCGTCGCCGCGAGCAGCGCCAGCGTCTCGGCGAGCGGTAGGCCGATCACGTTGGTGACGCTTCCGTCGATGCGGTCGACGAACGCTCCAGCGGCTCCCTGGATGCCGTAGGCACCCGCCTTGCCGGCGTGCTCACCGGTGGCGAGGTACCAGTCGATCGCACCGTCGTTCAGCTCGACGAAGGTCACCGCCGTCTCGACGACGATCGTGGAACTTCGGTCCTCCCCGGCCCCGTCCCCACCAGGACCGACACAGTCCTCCCTGGCCCCGTCCCCACCCGGACCGACGACGGTCACGCCGGTGTGGACGAAGTGTGTGCGCCCGGAGAGGAGGCGAAGCATGCGGCGAGCGTCGGCGTCGTCCATCGGCTTTTCGAGGATCCGGCCGTCCACGTCGACCGTGGTGTCGGCAGCGATGACGATGGCACCACCACCGACGCGCTCGGCGACGATGCGGGCCTTCTCGTTCGAGAGCCGCGCCACGTAGTCGGTCGGTGCCTCGCCCGGCAGCGTCGTCTCGTCGATGTCGGCGGGCACGACGTCGAACTGCAGCCCGACCGAACGCAGGAGTTCCGACCGGCGGGGGGACGCGGACGCCAGCACGAGACGAGCACCGGCAGGCAGCGCGATCAGTGTCACGTTTGACCCGGCACGGTGTGACACTCAGCCGCCGGAGAGGGCCATGACCTGATCGTCGTCGGGCACCGAGACGTCGTGGAGCAGTTCGTCGCGGCGGTGGCCGTCGAGCCAACCGTCGGGAAGGCTGACCTTGATCGGGCCGTTGGTGTGGCCGCGCTTGATCCGTTCACCGCCCTCCACGATCGTCGCCGTCGGATCGAGCCCGGCGACGATGTCCTCGAGTTCCATCAGTGACTTGACCATCGAGAACCGGCGCCGGACCTCGGGGCCGACCGGATAGCCACTCATGTACCAGCCGGTGTGCTTGCGGAAGTCGCGCATCGCGTGGTCCTCGCCGAGATGGTTCACCAGCAGGCGGGCGTGGCGCACCATCACGTCGCACACCTCGCCGAGCACGCGACTCTGCGGCACGGGTCGGCCCGCGAGCGCCTCGACCAGGTCGCCGAACAGCCACGGCCGGCCAAGGCAGCCACGGCCGATCACGACACCGTCGCAGCCGGTCTCGGCCATCATCCGCACGGCATCGGACGCTTCCCAGATGTCGCCGTTGCCGAGCACCGGGATCGAGCCGACAGCGTCCTTCAGCTCGGCGATCGCCTCCCAGCGAGCCTCGCCCGAGTAGTGCTGCTGCACGGTGCGGGCGTGCAGCGCGATCGACGCCACGCCTTCCTCGGCGCACACCTCACCGGTGCGGATGTGGGTCAGCCAGTCGTCGAACAGTCCCATGCGGAACTTCGCCGTCACCGGCACACCGTACGGCGACGCGTTCGACACCGCCGCTCGCAGGATCGCCCGCAGCAGTTCGGGGCGAGCGGGCACCGCCGCTCCCCCGCCACGCCGGGTCACCTTCGCCGCCGGGCATCCGAAGTTGATGTCGATGTGATCGACGCGTCCGGCGTCGCAGAGCTTGGCGACGGCCCGACCCATGGTCTCGGGATCGCTGCCGTAGAGCTGGAGGCTGCGCGGGTGTTCGTCGGGGCCGAAGGAGATCATCCGATCGGTCTTGGCGTTGCCGTGCACGACCGGCGTCGCCATCACCATCTCGTTGACGTACACGAGGCCCGGCGCGAACGATCGGCACATCTCGCGGAACGGCGCGTTCGTGACGCCCGCCATCGGGGCGAGCACCACGGGAGCCGACAGCTCGAACTGGCCAATGCGGAACGACATGACACCCCAACGGTATCGATTACATCGCGGGTCTGACCCCTGATGTAATCCGGCGCGCCGGCGAGGGAAGCGCCAGCGACGAGCCGGAGTCGGGCCGACCTGGCGTGAGCTGCTGCGGCCCGCGGTGAGGCCCGGCTGACCAAGGAGGGAAGCGCCAGCGACGAGCCGGAGGAGGGCCGACCGCAATTGTCACGCACCGATGTGCAGTGAGGCCCTCCCTAGATAAACGGCAAGCGGAGGTTGGGGGTGGCGCCGACGTCGAGGGGGGTGGGTCCGTCTGAGCGCAGGCGGTGCCAGCCGGCGGCCGCGATCATGGCGGCATTGTCGGTGCACATCGCCCGGCTCGGCAGGAACCCCTGGATCCCGTCGTGCTCACACGCGTCGAGGATCTGCTCGCGCAGCAACGAGTTGGCTGCGACACCACCGCCGAGCACGATGCCGGTCGCACCGACCTCGGCGGCCGCACGTCGGGCCTTGGTGACCAGCACGTCCACCACCGCCGCCTGGAACGACGCCGCGACGTCGTCGGACGACACGTCGGGATGCTTGCGCACGTAGTTGACGACCGCCGTTTTCAGCCCGCTGAACGAGAAGTCGTAGCCCTCGTCCATGATCGCCCGAGGGAACCGGATCGCCTCCGGGTTGCCGTCGAGCGCCGCCCGATCGATCGCCGGTCCGCCGGGATAGCCGAGGTCGAGGAAACGGGCGACCTTGTCGAACGCCTCACCGGCGGCGTCGTCGATCGTCTGCCCGACGAGCCGGTACCGACCGTGATCCTGCATCTCGACGAGCATCGTGTGCCCGCCCGACACCAGCAGCACCAGCAGCGGGAACTCGAGGGTCGGATCCTCCAAGGAGGCGGCGTAGAGGTGGGCCTCCATGTGATTGACCCCGACGAACGGGACGTCCCACGCCATCGCCAACGCCTTGGCCGCCGACACTCCGACGAGCAACGCGCCGATCAACCCCGGCCCGACGGTGCAGGCCACGGCGTCGATGCGGTCCTCGTCGACGCCGGCCTCGACGATCGTGCGCGCGATCACCGGATTGAGCACGTCGAGATGGGCCCGCGATGCGATCTCCGGGACGACCCCACCGAAGTCGGCGTGCAGGTCGACCTGCGTCGACACGACACTCGACACCACGTCGTAGCCGCCGAGCACCAGCGCAGCAGCGGTCTCGTCGCAACTCGTCTCGATGCCCAACACCAGCGTGGACTCGTCGAACGTCATCGGGTCCACCGCTGTTCGGTCTCGGCGCGGATCGAGCCGAGCAGTGCCCGGTAGTCCTCACCTTGGATGTCGTTGCACCACATGACGATCGCGTCCTCGGTGTTCTCGTAGTAACGGGCCCGAACCCCCGCGGGGTTGAACCCGAATCGTCGGTACAACTCCTGCGCCCCCACCGACGACACCCGCACCTCGAGCGTCCACGCGTTGCTACCACGCTCGACGGCCGCCTCGGCCAGCGCCACGAGGAGCGCCGTCGCCACGCCCGTGCGCTGCTGCGCCGGCTCGACCGCGACGTTGGTCACGTGGGCCTCGTCGCCGCTGAACCACAGCCCCGCATAGCCGACGACCGGCCCACGCCCCTTGCCGGGCCCGTCGATGCGTCTCGCGACGAGATACCGACGCGTCCCCTCCCGAACTTGGGCGAGCTCGCTCTCGAAGACCCCGTGTGACCACGGCCGCGGATAGCTGACCGATTCGATCGCCATCACCCCGCGCCGAAGGTCGCGACGCTGCATCGGCTCGATCACCAGGCGGCCGAGGGCCAGGGCTGCGCCATCGTCGTCTCGACGGAGGAGCCGCTCGATCACGCTCATCGTGTCACCCTCGTCGACCAGTTGATCTGGGCGTCAGGGGCGCGGAGGTAGATCGGTTCGACCTCCCACGGGTTCACCCACTCCTCGCGCAGCGCCCGAGCGTGAGCGAGCTGCACCAGCGGCGCTGCCGACGGATGTGCGTCGCCACCGATCTCGCAGTGGTACCCGTCGAGGATCTCGTCGCGATAGCGCAGCGCTCCGTCGCCGACGCACAGCACGTCCTGGCTGCGTGCCAGCAGGTCGGCGACGAGCTCCTCCACGGGCCCGACGGTCGGTTCGGCCACCTGCTGCAGCCCACCGGGAACCTGGCGGTACATCGAGTAGAACACCTCGCCCTTGCGGGCGTCGATGACCGGCACGACGACGCGGTCGGTGTGCCGGCACGGGAACGAGAGCAGGTCGAGCGAGGAGATGCCGATCATCGGGATCCGCAGCGCCTGCGCGATCGCCTTGGCCGCGGCGAGGCCGACGCGCATCCCGGTGAAGAGACCGGGGCCGACGTCGACGGCTACGACGCTGATCTCGGCGAGATCGATGTCAGCTTGGCGCAGCAGGAATTCGATCGCCGGTACGAGCGTCTCGACATGGCGCCGGCCCTTGGTGATCTCGAACAGACCGATCACGCCTTCATGCCCGCCCACCGCCACGCTCACGCGCTCGGTGGCGGTCTCGATCCCGAGGATCAGCATCGGAACTCCTCACACGCCTCGACGAGTCGGCCCCAACGCGGCGCCCAGCTCGGTCCGCTCGCGGAGATCTCGATCACCCGGGCCCCGTCGCTGATGCCGTCGAAGGCGTCGTCGCCGCCGACCCCATCGTCGAACAGATCCGGTTCGAGGTGCACTTCCAAGTGGTCGCCGAAGAGCGCATCGGCGACGTCGCCCCACTCGACGAGCACGATCCCTTGGTACTCCGCAAGTTCTTCCAACGCCAGGTCGGCGATCTCGGCGGTTCGGTCGAGTCGATACAGGTCGGCATGGTGCAACGCCTTGGCGCCATGGCCGCGATCGGGCGCGATGTCGTAGGTGTGCACGAGCGTGAACGTCGGCGACGTGATCGGCTCGGTCACCCCCAACGCCGCTCCGAAGCCCTTCGCGAACGCCGTCTTGCCTGCACCCATCTCGCCGGACAGCACGATCAGGTCGCCGGGGCGGCACAGTTCGGCCAGCGCCGCAGCGATCGCAGAGGTGTCCGCGAGCGAGGTTGCACGCAGTTCAAGCATCGTCACGTCCCGACATGGCGGAGTCGATGTTACGAGCGTGACGGCGCGGCACGCGACCTCCGATGCCGCACACGATCTCGTACCCGATCGTGCCGAGACGATCGGCCCAGTCCTCGGCCCGGATGGTCTGGCGACCGTCGGGTCCGTCCTGGCTCCCGATCAGCACCACCCGGTCGCCGATTCCGACGGTGTCGTCGCCGCAGTCGACCATCAGCTGATCCATCGTGACCACGCCGACGATCGGGCGGCGGCGTCCACCGATCAGCACCTCGCCGCCCGTCTCGAACAGGCGCCGGGGCACCCCGTCCGCGTATCCGATCGGCACGGTCGCCACCGTCGTGTCCCGCTCGAAGGTGTGCCGCAGCCCATAGGAGATCCGGCTGCCCGCCTTCACCCGCTTCACGAACGACACCCGGGCCTCGAGCGACATCGCCGGACGCAACGCGCCGCACAGGGCGTCGACGCCGCCGCCGGGCGAGATCCCGTAGATCGCGATGCCGGCCCGAACGAACGAACGCCGAGCGCTGGGATGGGCCAGTGCCCCGGCCGAGTTGGCGGCGTGCACGAGCAACCCGAGCGCGTCGTCGGTCCCCCCCGGCCCCGTCCCCGGGAGGACCGAGGCGACGTCGGCGAGCGCTTCGTCGAAGCGAGCCAACTGGTCGTCGGTGAACGGGTCGCCGGGCTCGTCGGCCAATGCGAGGTGGGTGAAGACACCGACGAGTCGGAGCGCAGGCGCGTGAGCTTCGACGGCGGCGACCATGGCGGCCGCACCGTCGACCGCGACCCCCACGCGTTGCATGCCCGTGTCGATCTTGAGATGCACCGGCACCCCGTCGACGCCGCGTCCTTGCGCTGCGGAGGCGAGCGCGTCGACGAACTCGGCCGTGTACACCGTGGCCATCAGCCGGAAGCGGACGATGTCGTCGGCGGCCTCGACCGGTTGCTCGCTGAGGACCAGGATCGGCGCGTCGACGCCGGCGACGCGCAGCTGCGCACCTTCCTCGGCGAGAGCGACACACAGCCCCTGAGCGCCGGCGTCGATGGCGGCCCGCGCCACCTCGACGGCGCCGTGGCCGTAGCCGTTGGCCTTCACGACTGCCCACACCGCCGATGGAGCGACGACGGAACGGAGGTGCTCGACGTTGTGGGCGATCGCGTCCAGGTCGACGTCGGCCCACACCCAACGCGCTGACGCGTCGGCGCCGCTCACAGCGAACCGATGGCCGACGGGATCAGGTCGACGATGTCGCCGGCGAGCAGCCCGCGGCGCGGTCCTCGCAACGCCGCGTCGGCATGGAGCCAGGCGGCGCCCGCCGCGGCACGTTCGGGGCCCAGCCCGGCCGCCAGCAGCGCGCCGATCATTCCTGCGAGCACGTCGCCGGAGCCAGCGGTCGCCAGCCGCTCGTCGCCGTGGTCGACAACGAGCACGTCGCCCTGGGGCGAGGCGACCACCGTGGTCGGCCCCTTGAGCAACACCACCACCTGGAGTTCGACAGCGAGCGCCCGCGCATCAGCGACCCGGTCGGGTCCGGGTGCTCGGCCGGCGAGCAGGGCGAACTCGCCGTCGTGCGGTGTGATCACGGTCGGGCGCCCACGCTGGCGCAACAACGGACCGGCGCCGTCGGCGCTCCAGGCGGCAGCGAAGATGCCGTCGCCGTCGACGACCACGGGGAGCGTCGCCTCACCGATCAGGGCGCGGGCGGCCGAGATCGTGCCCTCGGCGCGGCCGAGGCCAGGGCCGACGACGAGCGCACGGAACCGGTCCAGATCGCCGAAAACGTCCTGTTGGAAGTCCGTCGTCGGGATGGGTCGCTGGATGATCTCGCTGCGCGCCTGCGGATCGATTCCCGGACTCGAGAGCGCGATGAGTGTTGCTCCTGACCGTGCCGCCGCCTCTGCGCACAGCCTGCCGGCGCCGAGCATGCCCGCGCTTCCCGCGATCACGCGCACTGCGCCGTGCCACTTGTGGGCATCGGTCGACCTGGTCGGCCACCACGCAGCGACGTCGATCGCCTCCACGAGATGCTGTGTCGCCGACGACACGTCGAGGCCGATGTCGACGACGTCGACGTGTCCGGCCAACTCGCGACCGGCACCGAAGACCAGGCCCGGCTTCAGTGCCTGGAACGTGACCGTGCGGTCGGCGGCGAGCACGCCGGGGCCCGCGGCGCCGGTGAGCGCATTCACCCCGCTCGGAATGTCGACGGCGAGCACGAGCGGGCGGTCACCGCGAATCGATTCGATGACCGGGGCGCTCCAGTCGCCGCGGAAGCCGGTGCCGTACGCCGCATCGATCACGAGGTCGCACGGGGGCAGCATCGGTGGTGGCGTCGCGGCGTCGATCACCCGGACCTTCACCCCACGGCGTTCGAGATACCTGCCCGCAGTGCGGCCGTCGTTGCCGTTGTTGCCGCCACCGGCGAGGACATTGACGACGCGACCGTACGTGCCACCGAGCATGTCGAGCGCCACCCTCGCAGTGGCCCGTCCGGCGCGGTCGATCAGCTCCTCGACGGGTTCGGGCGCGGCGACATCGATCGCACCCATCTCCTCGGGCGTCACGATCGGGATCACGGATCCGAGCGTAACGAAACGCACCGTTCGACAAGGCCCGCGGTCGGACCCCGGATCGACTCAGCCGCCGAGCAGCGACTCCTTGAGGTCACGCTTCACGAACTTGCCGTTCGCATTGCGCGGCAGCGACTCGTTGAGGAACCACACCCGCTCGGGGATCTTGAACTTGGCGAGGTGCTCACCGAGACGCGACAGCAGTTCTTCCTCGGTCATCGTGGCGCCGGGCGACAGCACGATGGCAGCGCCGACGATCTCGCCCAGGCGGTCGTCGGGGACACCGAACACCGCTGCCTCGGCGACGCCGTCGAGTTCGTAGATGGCGGCTTCGACCTCGGAGCAGTACACGTTCTCGCCGCCGCGGAGCACCATGTCCTTGATGCGGTCGACGATGAACACGAACCCGTCCTCGTCGATCGTGGCGACGTCACCGGTGTGGAACCAGCCGTCGCGGATCGAGTCGGCGGTGGCCTCGGGACGGTTGAGATACCCCTTGATGACGATCGCGCCACGCACACACAACTCGCCCGGCTGGCCGGGCAGCACCTCGTTGTCGTTCTCGTCGACGAGCTTGGCCTCGAGTGTCGGCACCACGCGGCCACACGACGAGGGCTTCGCGATGTAGAGGCTGCCCGAGTTCGCGGTGACGATGCCGTGGGTCTCGGTGAGGCCGTAGCCGGTGCTCGGCGCGCCGCCAGCGAGCGACTTGTCGATCTTGTCGACCAGGTCGGGCTGGAGGGGTGCGCCACCGCCGCCCATGCCAGCAAGGGTCGACGTGTCACGCTTGGCCCAGTCGGGGTGCATCAGGAGTTCGCGACTCATGGTGGGCACACCGGAGAAGTTGGTGACGCCTTCGCGTTCGATGAGTTCGAGCGCCCGACCGGCATCCCACTTGTAGGTGAACACGATGCGCCCGCCGGCGATGGTCGCAGGGTGCAGCAGGCAGTTGTTGGCGGTCACGTGGAACAGCGGTGTCGGCGCCATGAACACCGGCTGCTTCGGCTGACCGCCGGCATCGGTGGGAGCCGGCGACGGAACGGCTCCCGCCTTCGCCGCAGCCAGCCCGGCGACGGTGGTCATGAACACGATGTTGAGCAGGTTGTGGACCGAGCCGCGATGGGTGAGCTGTGCTCCCTTGGGGAAGCCGGTGGTGCCCGAGGTGTAGAAGATGCACGCATCGTCGTCGGGATCGATAGTGACGTCGGGGAGCTCCGCCGGTGCCGCCGCCGGATCGATGACGTCCTCCCAGCGCTCGGCGCCGTCGGGGAGCTCGCCGTCGTAGCGCACGGTCATCAGCGCCATCGGCGACTCGGTGCGCAGCGCGTCGAGCACCGGCAGGACGCGCTCGACGCGCTCGCCGTCGGCGATCAGCACCTTGGGCTTCGAATCGGACAGCCCGTACTGCATCTCATCGGTCGTCCACCAGGCATTCATGCCGACCACGGCAGCGCCGATCGAGATCACGGCCCAGTAGCCGAACACCCACTCGGGGTAGTTCCGCATGGCGAGCGCCACCCGGTCGCCCGGCTGGACGCCGTGCACCTCGACGAGCCGCGCAGCCAGCGCTCGGATGATGGCATCGGCCTCGGCGAACGTGTAGTGCTCGTCTTCGTAGACGACGTAGTCGCGGTCGCCGTGGCCGCGCGCCATCTCCCACACGCTGCGCATGCTCGGCAACGCCGACTCGAACACCTTGATCGGGACGCCGCGCACCTCGATCGTCGTTGTCGCGAACTGCGCTCCAGGCGCCGTCAACTCGTCCCAGGCTTGCTTGTACTCCTCGATCATGGCGAGCATGTTCGCAGCGCATGTACCCCGAGTCCTAGTCGGGCCGTCTCGATCGGGTCGGTGGGTGCGACGGCGCCCTCGGACGGACCGTCCCGTGCTACGAGCGGCGGTCGCGGGCAGCTTGGTTTCACTTGTTGGATGCCTTGGTCGACGCTTGCTTCTTCTCGCTCGCCGGAGTTCGGGTCGTGCTCTTGCTCGACGTGGCGCGACCCGTTGCCTTCTTGGCCGTCGGTGCGGTCGTCGCGACCGGCGCACGGCGTGCCGCGGCGAGGCGCTCGGCCTTCAGTTCCTCGGCCGCAGCCGCAGCGACCTGCGCGAGACGCTCCGACACCTTGGCGAGCGCGTCCTCGAAGCCCTCTGCCTTCCGTGCGGCCTTCGCGTTCGCAGCGCTCGCCCGACTCCTCGTTCGATCGGACGTGACCCGATCGCTCGCCCGACGCCGGTACAGCTTGCTGTACTTGTTACGAGCGCGTCGGATCCGGTCGTGCAGTTCCGTCAGTGCGTCTTCGTCGAGGCGCTTCAGTTGACGTGGCTGGACCGAGCGCAGCAGCGCCTGCTCGGTCTCGTTCAGCATCGATCGCAGCTGGGCATCCATGGTGCTTCTCCCTGTGGTTCATTGATCAGCGCTCAGTCGAATCGTTCGAGAACGTCGACCGGCAGGCGGGCACCGAAGCCGCTCATGCCACGGGTCTTCCATCCCGTGGGATTCGCCGTGGCGGCGAGGCCAGCGATGTCGATGTGCAGTTACCGTACGTCCTCGGCGAGGTGGGCGGGGAGATCCGCCGCGGACGACGCCGCTGGATTCATGCCGCCGAGATGCGCGAGGTCGGCCACATCGGAGTCGAGGTCGGCGCCACGGATCTGGAACCCGGCTTCGGCGGCTGATGAAGTCGACGACATTGCGCTGCTGCGTCGCTTCGAACCGATTCTTCGCTTCACCGAGGGCGAGTTCTTCCTTCCGGCGGCCGTCGGAAGGAGCGCCGCTCGCCGTCGCGTCGTCACTCGGCGATCACGTACGCCGCGGCCATCACGTCGCTGTGCGTCAGCGACAGATGCCACGTGACGACACCTGCCTCGGCGGCGAGTTCGGCTGCCCGACCTGTGAAGGCCAGCGAGGGCTTGCCCGACTCGGCCCGTTCGACCCACACGTCGTGGAATCCGAATGCGCCGAGCCCCACACCGAGCGACTTCATCACCGCCTCTCGTGCGGCGAAGCGTGCAGCCAGCGACGGCACCGGGTCGACCTGGGGCGCCACGTAGGCGAGCTCGACCTCGGTGAACAAGCGGGTGCGCATCGACGGCGTGCGCTCCAGTGACCTCCGGAAGCGCTCGATGTCGACGAGGTCGACGCCGATGCCGATCACGCCCACGGCATCGCCCTGTCGCCCCTCACCGGCGCCAGTGGTCGGCGGTGTCGGAGATCGGCTGGATCAGCAGTTCGGCGACGGGGAGTTCACCGAGCAGCAACTCGTCGAAGCTGCCCTCGGTCTCCGTGACCCAGTCGACCAGCCGGTCGTAGCGCCGGTCGTAGCCCTGCAGGACACCGCGCATGACGTCGGCAGGGAGCCGATCGTGGAAGGCCAGATGCAGCAGCGTGATGCCCGTCGTCTCGCCGCCCTTCACCTCGGGAACGAATGCCAACGTGCGCCCGTCGCTGCGACCGATCGCCACCAGCACCTCGCGCTCGGACGCGACCCGATGCTTCGTTCCGCGCAGCTCGGCACCATGCTCGACGCGGCTCGGCAGGTCACGCGAGATGCCCCCGCGATCGATGATCGAGATCGTGTCGCCGTCGATCCGGTAGCGGGTGTAGCCGCGGACATCGGCCACGGCCGGATCGAGATCGGCGAGCACCTTGAGCGTTCGATAGCTGAGCACGTCGCGCCCGGCACCCGCAGCGAGGACCGCCTGGACGAGCGCCCGATCGATGACATCCTCGTCGCTGCGCGAGATCCCGACCGTGACCGTCTTGGCCTGGTGCTTGATCGTGTCGACGGGGCGGGTGAGTTCCTCGATGGCGCGGGTGAGGGAGGCCACGACGTCGTCGATCAGAGCGACGGGAGTGCCGACCTTGCCGGACTGCTGTTGGTACTGCTCGATCGGTCGTTCGGACGCCACGTCGCGCAACAGGCCGTACAGACGGGCGGCGGTCGACGCCTCGAGGTGGCCGTCGTAGAGCCCCGAACGCAAACCGTCCTGGAACCGTTCGATCGGCTGGCGAAGCTCGACGCGCAAGCGATCGACGACCTCGTCTCCCGAGAGGTCCTCTCCGACGAGCCGTTCGATCGTCTCGCGAGCCTCACGGAGCGGATGGGCGGACGCGTCGATCGCGAGCGCCGCCTCGTAGCCGAAGAGGTGGCCGACCATTGCCGACAGCACGAAGCCGAGCGCAGGGTCGACGGGGGGAACGTTGATGGTCGCCGCTGCGTGATAGCGGGTCTCGCCGTCGTTCGCCACCACGATCGGCGTCGCCTTGTGGGCGGTGAAGATCGCCACTTCCTTCGCGACGTCATCGGCGGTCGAGCCGACGAGCCCGGCCGCACACACCAGGATCAGCGGCTCCGACGACAGGTCGATGTGCTTCTTGTCCTCGGTGGAGTCGCAGGCCATCGACTTGTAGCAGAGCTCGCTGAGTTTGATGCGGACCTCTTCGGCAGCCACCTTGTTGGGGCCGTTGCCGACGACCGCCCAGTAGCGCTTGGGCGGCGCGAATCGACGGGCCGCGTCGGCGATCACGTCGCGGCGCGTCAGCACCTCACGCATCGCGTCGGGGAGTTCACGCAGCGATGCGAGCAGGTCGGCACGCCGGCGGGCATCACCGATTCCGGTGGCCTCGGCGATCGCGCAGGACAGCAGCGCACCGGCCGCCACCTGGGCGTAGAACGCCTTGGTGGAGGCCACACTCATCTCGACGTCGCGGCCGTCGGAGGTGTAGAGCACACCGTCGGCCTTGTCGGTGAGGTCGCTGCTGCGGCGGTTCACGATGCCGAGCACCGCGGCGCCACGCGAGCGCAGCAGATCGACCGTGCGGTTCGTGTCGGTGGTGGTACCCGACTGGCTGACGGCGATCGCCAGCGTGTCACTCATGTCGGGACGCATCCCGAAGCCCGACAGCTCGGTGGCGGTGATCGCGTCGACGTCGAGCCGGGCATCGGTCAACTCGTCCAGAATCGCCGCGGTGCTCTGACCGGCGACCGCTGCCGTGCCTTGGCCGATGACCCGCACGCGGGTGATCGTGCCGGCGGCGAGCCGCGCGGCGACGTCGGCCGGAAGCGCACGCTGGCCCACATCGGCGTGCAGGAGACCGTCACGTTCGACGATCTTGCCGCGCAGCGTCTTCGCGAAGCTGAGCGGCGCCTCCGAGATCTCCTTGAGCAGGAAGTGCGGCGCATCTCCGCGGTTGATGTCCCGGGTGGTGACCTCGGCGGTCACGACATCGGCGGGCGTGACGGGGAGCGCGGATCCGTCGTAGGCGAGTCGCACGATGCCGTCGAGGTCGCCCGCGTCGGCGCCGTCGAGCACGACGATCTCGCCGCCCTGTTCGCCGTCCATCCGCACGTACTTCGAGGTCTCCTCAACCACGCCGTAGGGCTCGCTGGCCACGATGTAGCAGTCGTCTGCGAGTCCGATGTAGAGGCCCTGGCCGCTGCCACGCAGCGCGAGGAACAGCCGGGAGGGCGCCTGGGCACTGGCGACGCCGATCGCCACCGAGCCCTCGAACTCGCAGACGGTGCGCCGGAAGGCCTCGGCCAGGTCGGTCGTGGTGGCGTGCCGTGCGACGAGCGCGGGGATGACCTTGGCGTTGGTGGTGATCGTCGACGCGATCCGCAGCCCGTGGGTGACGCGCAGATCGGCGTGGTTGTCGACGTCACCGTTCAACGCGGCCACGACGTACGGCGCCTGTGCACCGCCAGGCTGCTCGAGTTCGAACGAGTTGAGCGGATGGGTGTTGGGCTCGCTGATGATGCCGACGCTCGCCCAGCGGGTGTGGCCCAGGATCGCCACCCGGGCGCCCGGCGACTGCAGGGCCCGCCGAAGCAGCGAATCGGCGTTCAATGCACGGCGCAACGCGGCGGTGTTGTCGCCGAGTTCTCCGATCTCGGCAGCGGCCTTGTAGACGAACGACAGGCACTCGTCGGCCTGCACGACGCTGCCGGACTGGAACAGCGGGTCGGTGCCGCGCTCGGCGACGAGCGTGGTCAGCGCATCGGGCTCGATGTCGTGGCCCCACACGAACACGTGCAGGCCCGCGGAGTCGCGGCCCCGCACTTCGAGCCGGTCGATCGCCGAGAACGCCTGTTGCACGGCGAGATACCCGCCGAGCGCAGACGGGGGTGCGTCTCGTCCAGCGAGCGCCTCGACCTCGCGTGCCGAGCGAAGACGATCGTGGCGGGTGGCCCAGAGGGTGTCCTTGAGATCGATCAGTTCGGCGTTGGCGCGCTCGAGCGAGTCGGCGTCGAGCCGATCGGTGTTGTTGTCGAGGCGGTGCTCGATGTCCGACGCCGCGGCATCGAGCCGGTCGAGGCGGGCCGTGATCGCCGCCACCAGGTCGACGTGGCCGGCCAGCGCGAGCACGCCGGGCAGCCCGCGCAGGAGCTCGTCGACGCGGCGCACCTGCGTGGCGGCACCGACGACATCGGCCGGCACGGCGGAGATCGCGGTCACCGCACGATCGAGTCCGGTGACCAGGTCGGCGGCGTCGGGCGTCACCCGCGTCGGTGGCCGACTGACGATACCGATGATGCCGCACATGGCCCGTCAGGCTACTGCCGACTCCGGCCCGGTTCCGGCCGGTCCACATCCCAGCGATGAGCGAGCCGACCGGATATCGGCTCTTCGCTCATCGCAACCGGCGAACCCGATCCTGCGATGAGCCAAGCGACCGGATACCGGCTTTTCGCTCATCGCTGAGTTGTGGTGCCGACGGTCAGGTGTCGGAGAGGAGACGGGCGGCGGCGGCGACGGAGTTGGCGACCGCCTGGGCCTGGTCGTGGGTGGGGGCCTCGACCATCACCCGAACGAGCGGCTCGGTGCCGCTGGCACGAACCAGGATCCGGCCGGTGCCACCGAGTTCCCGTTCGGCCGCCGCGATCTCGTCGGCGAGACGGTGCGCGACGTCGGGCAATCGACGGGCGACGCGCACGTTGACGAGCACCTGCGGCAGCGAGGTCATCGCGTCCCCGGCGAGCTCGGCGAGCGGGCGACCCGATCGTCGAACGGCGTCGAGCAACGCGACGGCGGTGAGGATGCCGTCGCCGGTGGTCGCATGGTCGGCGAAGATCACGTGACCGGACTGTTCGCCTCCGAGCGAGAACCCGCCCGCGGCCAGTGCTTCGAGCACGTAGCGATCGCCGACGGCGGTCTCGACCACGTCGATGCCCTCGGCGCGCATCGCGAGGCGGAAGCCCAGGTTGGTCATCACTGTCACGACGACGGTGTCGTGGCGCAACTCTCCGCGTGATCGGAGGTCCTTGGCCGTGATCGCGATGATGTGGTCGCCGTCGACGACCTGGCCGGTGTGGTCGACGGCGATCAGGCGATCAGCGTCTCCGTCGAGCGCGATGCCGACGTCGGCGCCGTGGGCGAGCACCGCGTCTGCGACGAGCGACGGAGCCGTTGCTCCGCAGCCCTCGTTGATGTTGCGACCGTCCGGCGAGGCCGCCACGACGATCACGTCGGCGCCGGCGGCGCGGAGCACCTCGGGACCGATCTGGTGTGCGGCGCCGTTCGCTGCGTCGAGCACGATACGAAGCCCGTCCAGGTCCAACCCTTCCAGGAATCCCACGACGTGGGCGATGTACGCATCGTGGTCGGCCGTCGCGTCGACGATCCGACCGGTATGGCGAGCGCTCGCATCGGTGGCGAGCGTCGCGAGTTCGGCCTCGATGCGACCTTCGACGTCGTCGGCCAGCTTCACCCCACCATGAGCGAACAGCTTGATCCCGTTGTCGGTCCAGGGATTGTGCGACGCCGACACGACGGCACCGATCGCCCCACGACGCTGGGCTTCGAAGGCCACCTGCGGAGTCGACGCAACGCCGAGGCGGACCACGTCGAGACCAACGAGCGCGAACCCGTCGCACAGTGCTCGATCGAGGACCCCGGTGGACTCGCGGGTGTCCCCGCCCACAACCACACTCGTGACGCCGTCCGCACCGAGCACACGAGCCGCGGCGCGGCCGAGCCTGGTTGCGAACTCGGTGGTCAGTTCGGTGAGGGCGACACCTCGGACGCCGTCGGTGCCGAACTGCATCGGGCGAGCCCGATCAGCGCTTGGTGAACTGCGGCGCCTTGCGGGCCTTCTTGAGGCCGTACTTCTTGCTCTCCTTCTTGCGCGAGTCGCGCGTGAGGAGGCCGGCCTTCTTCAGAGCCGCACGGCTCTCGGGATCGAGCTCGACGAGCGAGCGAGCGATCGCCAAGCGCAACGCGCCGGCCTGACCGCTGACGCCACCGCCGTGGATCGACGCCGTGATGTCGTAGTTCTCACGGGTGTCGGTCACGGTGAGCGCCTCGGAGACGACCATCTGTGACACTGCCGTCGGGAAGTACGCGTCGAGCGACTTGCCGTTGATCGTGAACTGACCGGTGCCGGGGCGGAGCTGGGCCCGGGCGACGGCTTCCTTGCGGCGGCCGGTGGTCTGCGTGAGCGGTGCGGTTCCCATGTGTGTTTCTCTCTGGTGCAATCGGTCGTTCAGCGGGCCTTGGCGGCCGGGAACTCGAGCTTGGTGGGGGTCTGGGCGGCGTGCGGATGCGTCGGGCCGGCGTACACCTGGAGCTTCAGGAGTTGCTGGCGGCCGAGGGGGCCCTTCGGGAGCATGCCGCGGATCGACTTGCGCACGGCCTCTTCGGGCTTGCGGGCGTGCAGGTGCGCGTAGCTCTCGGACTTGATGCCACCGGGGTAGCCACTGTGGCGGTACACCATGGTGCGCTCGGCCTTGCCGGCGGTCATCACGATCTTGTCGGCGTTGACGATGATCACGTGGTCGCCGGTGTCGATGTGGGGGGCATAGGTCGGCTTGTGCTTGCCACGCAGGATGCGGGCGACCTCGGTGCACAGACGGCCGAGCACGAGGCCGTCCGCGTCGACGACGTGCCAATCACGCTGGATCTCGCTGGCTTTGGGAGTGTACGTAGGCATGGCGCAGTCAATCTGTCGAGAGTCGAAGAGTCAGGTATCCCGCATTGGGGAACCGTGAAATGATACGGCGGCCCGGACCCGCCTCCAACCCCGGTCGACCGTCCGCACGTCCTCGGGACAATAGTCTCAAGTTCGTGCGACGACCTGCCGATGAACCCATATGAGCCCCGGCCGTCCGCACGCGCCGTCGGTGGACCATCTCGCCGACCCCGTTTTCGCCGTCGACTCGACCGGCGCGTTGCAGTACGCGAACGACACCGCCGCTGACGTCCTCGGATGGGACGCGACCGAACTGCTCGGCACCGGCATGCTCGACCTGGTTCACCCCGACGACGTGACCCTCGCCATGGCAGCGCTGCACACCGTGGTCGACAAGGCCTTCGGCGACCTGCTCACGCTCCGGGTCCGCACCGGGCGGGGGACCTGGCGCTATCTCGAGCTCCGAGGTGCCTATCGGCAACCCAACGACGACGACCCGTTGGCCGGCCTGATCGTCATCGTCGCCCGTGACGTCACCGACCGCCACCGACTCGACTTCGATCAGGGCGACACCGAGGTGTTGCGAGCGGTGATGGCGAACATGCACGGCATGGTCATCCTCGCCGACGCCAACGGCATGGTCCGTTCCGTGAACGGTGCGGTGACGAGGCTGCTCGGCCACGACCCCGAACTTGTTCGTGGTCGGCCGATCATCGACTTCCTCCACGAGGACGACCGCGACGCCGTGCTCGACGCGGCGCAGCGACTCGATCCCCAGGGATCGCTCACGATGGATGCGCGGGTGCTCGACATCGACGGCAACCCGATGGTCTGCGAGTTCACCGTCAACAACCTGCTCGACGATCCCGTGGTCGAGAGCTACGTGGTCAGCGCGCAGATCGCGACATCGTTGGCCGACGCCCGCAATCGAGTCGAGTTCCTCGCCGAACACGACAGCCGCACGGGCTTGCTCAACCGCGACGGGTTCATGCGCGCAGCGCACGCACTGATGCACGAGGGCGGCGGTCTCGGCATCCTCGTGCTCGACATCGTCCATTTCCGGTCGATCAACGAGCTCTACGGCGAACCGGTCGGCGACGCCGTACTCGCAGCGGTCGGCGATCGGATCGATCAGATCCGCTGGCCCGAACTCGTCACCGCCCGGTTCGGCGGCGACGAGTTCGTGCTCGCGATCCGGGCCGAGAGCACCAGCGCCGTCGAGATGCTCCGCGAGCGCGTTCGGCGCGACGTTGCACGGCCGATCTCGATTCGCGGCCAGGACGTCAACTTCGACATTCGCACCGCAACCGCGTTCGAAGCGCGTCCCGAGGTGCTCGACGCGTTGTTGGTCAGTGCCAGCAACGAGCTGATGTCGGCAAAGCGTTTCGCCGACCCCGAGACCGGCGGGATCTCGGTCGATGCGATCAACGAACGGCGGCGCCAGCTCGAGTTGCTCCGCGCTGCGCTCAGCGACGGTCAGATCCAGCCGTTCTTCCAGCCGATCTGTTCCGTCGACGGCACGATCACCGCGGTCGAAGCGCTGGTTCGCTGGGTGCACCCGCTACGCGGGGTCCTCGGCGTCGGCGAGATCCTTCCGCTCGCCCAGATGGCCGGGCTCGCCGAGGCCGTCGACGACGAAGTCCTCGAGCGCGCCCTGGAGTTCGCAGTCCGACTCGCGAAGGCCGGTCATCCCGAGATCGAAGTGCACGTCAACATCGACCCCAAGGTGATGTCGCGGCCTGCCTTCGGGGCGTCCTTCCTCGAACGCTGTCGGCGAGCCGGTGCCGACCCCACCCATCTCGTCGTCGAGATCACCGAGACCGATCTGCTCTCGCCGGGAGCGGCATCGCTCGCGAACATGCAGAAGCTCCGGTTCGCCGGCATCCACGTGTCCATCGACGACTTCGGCACCGGCTACTCGTCGCTCGCGCACCTGCTCGAGCTGCCGATCGACGGGGTCAAGATCGACCGTCGATTCGTGGCTGGTCTCGACATCGACCCGGCGGCGACCAATCTCACCACCGCCATCCTGGGCCTGAGCGACAACCTCAAACTGAGCTGCGTCGCCGAGGGTGTCGAGCAGCCGTATCAGCGCGAGCGACTCGCGGAGCTCGGCTGCACGGCGTTCCAGGGGTGGCTGTACTCCCCTGCGGTGGCAGCCGACGAACTGATCGCGATGCTGCCGCGCATCGACCTCGGTGATGTGGCGCCCGTCGCCGACGCTCAGGCGTCCCAGCGCTCGCCGCTGTAGTCGACCGACCACAGCACCAGCCCCGTCGGCGGCGCCACCTGGCCCGCTGCGTTGCGGTCGAGCGCGGCCAGCGTCGCAGTCAGCGAGTCGGCCCGACGGCGGCCGAGTCCGACGTCGACGAGCGTGCCGACGATGCTGCGCACCATCTGGTGGCAGAACGACGATGCCGTGATCTCGAATCGGAGTAGCGACGGGCCCCACTGGTCAGCGTCGGCAGACGCCCACCGAGCCGACTGCAGATGACGCACAAGGCTCGGTTCGTCGTAGCCGGCGCCGGGTTTCGGCCGACGGCAGAACGAGGAGAAGTCGTGCTCGCCGAGCAGTGACGCTGCAGCGTCGCCCATCGCGGGAACATCGAGTTCCTGCGGCACGTGCCATGTGGTGCGAGCCAGCAACGGGTTCGGCACCGGGTCGTTCCACACGTGGTACCGGTACGTGCGGCCGGTGGCGGAGAACCGCGCCGAGAACGACGGCTCGGCCCAGGCCACGTCACGCACCGCGAGGTCGGGCGCGCACAACCCGTTGACACCGCGTTCGAGACGACGGAGGTCGGTGGCAGCGGGCAGTTCACCGGAGACCACCTGGCCCCAACCGTGGACGCCGGCGTCGGTGCGGCCGGCAGCGGCGAGTTCGACCGGAGACCTGACGATCGTCTCGACGGCTCGGCGGAGCTCGCCCATCACGGTTCGCACGCCGTCGCTCTGGGCGAAGCCGCGGAAGTCGGTGCCGTCGTAGGCGACGGTCAGGCGGACATTTCGCGTGCCGGACACGCGACCGTCACCGTCACCCTCACCCTCAGACGAGTTCGATGCGCGCCATCTGGGCGTTGTCGCCCTGGCGCGGACCCATCTTGAGGATCCGGGTGTAGCCGCCGTTGCGCTCGGCGTAGCGAGGGGCCACGTCGTGCACGAGCTTGTAGGTCATCTCCTTGTCGCCGAGGAATGCCTCGATCTGACGGATGCGATGGACCTGCATCGGGCCTTCCTCCTGGGCCTTCTTCGCCTTGGTGATCAGCTTCTCGGCGATGGGGCGGAGGTGCTTGGCCTTGGCCTCGGAGGTGGTGATGGCCTCGGCGGCGAACAGCGACGCGGCGAGGTTGGCCATCATCAGGCGCTGGTGGGAAGCGGAGCTTCCGAAGCGGCGGGAGCGGCGTGGAGTTGGCATCGTTCAATCGTCTTTCGTTACGTGCGTCGCAGCGATCAGCCGCGCAGCGTGAGGCCGCGCTCGTCGAGCTTGGCCTTGACCTCGTCGAGGCTCTTCTGGCCGAAGTTGGTGATGTTCAGCAGGTCGTCCTCGGTCTTGGTCAGCAGCTCACCGACGGTGTTGACCTGGGCGCGCTTGAGGCAGTTGTTCGGACGCTCCGACAGATCGAGGTCCTCGATCGGGAGGTCGAGGTCGGGCGAGCTGACGGCGGTGTCGACGACCTCGCCCAGCTCGAGGCCCTTGGGCTCGTCGGACATCGTGGCGACGAGGTCGACCAGCGAGCGCAGCGTGGCGCCCGCCGAAGCGAGTGCGTCGGCGGCGGTGATCGAACCGTCGGTCTGGATCTCGATGACGAGGCGGTCGTAGTTCGTCGACTGCTCGACACGGGTCGGCTCGACCTCGAATGCGACCCGGCGCACCGGGCTGAAGATCGCGTCGATCGGGATGACGCCGATGACCCGGTTGTCGTCCTCGCGGTTGCTCGACAGGTAGCCACGGCCCTGTTCGACGGTGAGGTCGATGGCGAGGCGACCCTTGGAGTTGAGCGTGGCGATGTGGAGGTCCTTGTTGAGGACCTCGACGTCGGCCGGGCACTCGATGTCGCCGGCGGTGACCGCTCCGGCGCCACGGGCGTCGAGACGCATCGTGACAGGCTCCTCGGAGACCGAGGTGACCACGATGTCCTTGAGGTTCAAGATGATGTCGGTGACGTCCTCGGCAACGCCGGGGATCGTGTCGAACTCGTGGAGCGAGTCGTCGAACCGTGCGGTGGTGATCGCCGCGCCGGGGATCGACGACAGCAGAGTGCGGCGCAGCGAGTTGCCGAGCGTGTGGCCGAAGCCGGGCTCGAGTGGGCCGACGGCGAAACGACCGCGGTTGTCTGACTCCTCACCGAGAGCTTCGATGGTGGGGCGCTGCATGACGAGCATTGGTGCCGGGACCTTTCCGGGTGTTCG
>DATKXG010000045.1:0-11172 GCA_035529175.1 Ilumatobacteraceae bacterium | reverse complement strand
TTGGGGGCGGATTGCGGTTGTGATGTCTTCGTGAGCAGCACCGACACCGACCCGTCCCTCGAATCGTTCGATCTGATCATCGTGGGGAGCGGGTCCGGGAACTCGATCCCGTCGTATCTCGACGACTGGAACATCGCCATCATCGAGCGGGATGTCTTCGGCGGCACCTGCCTCAACCGCGGGTGCATCCCCTCGAAGATGTTCGTGTATCCCGCCGACGTCGCGGTTGCGGCGCGGAGCTCGTCGAAGCTGGGCATCGACACCCAGTTCAACGGTGCTGATTGGCCCGCGATCCGTGACCGGGTGTTCGGTCTCATCGACCCGATCGTTTCGAGCGGCCGCGACTACCGGGCAACGGGGAGCCCCAACGTGACCCTGATCGAAGGTACTGCCGCCTTCGTCGACGAGCGCACCCTCGACGTCGAGGGTCGGCGCATCACCGCACCGCACATCCTGCTCGCCGCCGGTGCCCGGCCGGTCGTCCCCCCGATCACCGGACTGATGGAGACCGGGTTCCACACGTCGGACTCGATCATGCGTCTCCCCGAGTTGCCCGCTCGGCTCGGCGTCATCGGCGGTGGGTTCATCGCCGTCGAGATGGGGCACGTGTTCTCGGGCCTCGGAACCCAGGTCACGATCTTCAACCGTTCCAACACACTGCTGCGCGAGTTCGACCACGACATCTCCACCACGTTCACCGAAGTGTTCGGTGAACGTGTCGACCTCATGCTCGGTCACGTGCCCACCAAGGTGGAGCGGGTCGCCGACGGCATCAAGATCACCAGCGCCATCGGCGAGACCGTCGTCGACGAGATCCTCGTGGCCACCGGCAGGGAGCCGAACAGCGACCTGCTCGACGTCGATGCCGCCGGCCTCGAATGTCACCACCACGGAACCGTTGCGGTCGACGACACGATGTCCACCAACGTGCCGGGCATCTGGGCGATCGGCGACCTCGCGAACAACTACCAGCTCAAGCACCTCGCCAATGCGGAGGCTGCGATCGCGTTCTGGAACATCGCGCACCCGGACGATCTTCGACACCAGTGCTACAAGGCAGTGCCGAGCGCGGTGTTCTCCAATCCTCAGGTGGCCACCGTCGGGCTGACCGAACAGGAGGCGATCAAACAGGGCCGCTCGTTCAGTGTCGGTCGTCGCGACTACGGCGGCACGGCGTACGGCTGGGCGATGGCCGACACCTCGGGGTTCGCGAAGGTGCTCGTCGACGACGAGACCGGGTTGATCATCGGCGCGCACGTGCTCGGCCCGCAGGCTGCCTCGATCATCCAGCCGTTGGTCCAGGCCATGCAGTTCGATCAGCGCGCCGACGACGTCGCACGCCAGGTGTTCTACATCCACCCGGCGCTGACCGAAGTGATCGAGAACGCCCTGCTCGACGCGCTCGGCTGAACGCGCATCGACGCCGGTTCGGCGATCGCTGGCCCCTCGTCGACCACCTGGGTTTACGCTGGTCCGATGGCAGTCCCCACCAAGAACTGGGCCGGCAACCAGCGTTGCCTCCCGACGCAGGTCCACGAGCCGAGGTTCACCGACGAGGTGGCCGGGGTGGTGCGGATGGCGGCCGCTGCGGGCGAGCGGGTCAAGGTGATCGCCGGCGCACACTCGTTCACCGACACCGCGATGACCGACGGGCACCTGCTGTCGCTCGATGCGATGAACCAGGTACTCGCGGTGAGCGGCAACGACGTCACCGTCCAGGCCGGGATTCGACTGCGGGATCTGAACGAACGGCTCTCCGAACTCGGACTGGCTCTGCCGAACCTCGGCGACATCAACGTGCAGTCGATCGCCGGGGCGACCTCGACGGCGACGCACGGTACCGGCGTCGACTTCGCCAACCTGGCGACGAACATCGTCGGCCTCGAGATCGTCACCGGCGACGGGACCGTGTTGCGTGCCGACGAACACGACGAGCCCGAACTCCTCCGGGTGGCTCGCGTCGGTCTCGGCGCGCTGGGCGTCCTGAC
Source organism: Ilumatobacteraceae bacterium (assembly GCA_035529175.1). Classification (GTDB taxonomy): domain Bacteria; phylum Actinomycetota; class Acidimicrobiia; order Acidimicrobiales; family Ilumatobacteraceae; genus Sva-07. The sequence continues at coordinate 9,184 of DATKXG010000045.1, read as the reverse complement.
CGAGGTGACGCTGCGATGCGTCCCCGCGTTCAACCTCCACGCCGTCGAGAGCATCGAGGTGCTCGCCGACGTGCTCGCCGACTTCGGCAACGTGATGCGGTCGACGGATCACGTCGAGTTCTATCTCATGCCGGGAGCACGCCGGTGCCAGGTCAAACGCAACACCCGCACCGACGAACCGGCCCGTCCGCAGTCGAGGGTCGGCTACGTGCGCGACAAGTGGATCGGCGAGAACCTGGCGTTCGGCACCGTGTGTCGGGTCGGGCGCCGCTTTCCCTCGCTCGCACCGAAGGTCGCCAAGCTCGTGATGTCCGCGGCGGCCGAACGTGACGTGATCGATCGCAGCGACCGCGTGTTCTGCAGCCCGCGCCGCGTGCACTTCGTCGAGATGGAATACGGCATCCCGTTCGATGCCGTGCCCGACGCCATCGGCCGCATCGTCGATCTGACGTCACGGCTTCCGTTCCCGCCGATGTTCCCGATCGAGGTGCGCTCGTCGAAGGGCGACGACATCCCGCTGTCGACCGCCAACGGTCGCGACTCGGGATGGATCGCGGTGCACCAGTACGTGGGGGTCCCGTACGAGGCGTACTTCCAGGGTGTCGAGCAGATCATGGACGACTACGACGGGAGACCGCACTGGGGCAAGCTGCACTTCCAGAACCGGCTCACGCTGGCACACCGCTACCCCGAGTGGGACACGTTCCAGACCTGGCGTCGCAAGCTCGATCCGGCGGGGACGTTCCGCAACGCCTATCTCGATCGCGTGCTCGGCGCGCCCTGACGCGGACGCCGCGACCACCGTTCAGCGTCAGAGGCAGCGGCCGACATCGACGGCATCGACAAGCTCTCGACGTGTGGAGGCCTCGAGGAGTTCGGTCGGCAGATCGACCGTCCATGCCTGATCGTCGACCGTCGTGCTGCGGCTCCACACGACGCCGACACCCCCGCCGGGCAGGTGCACCATCGCGCCGGAGTCGCCGGGTTCGACGCTGACGTCGACTCGGAGGCCCGGGCGCTCGACTGGCTGATCGCGATAGATGTCGGTGGTGCGAATCACGACACGCTGCAGGACGTCGACGGCGACCGTCTCGGCGGCGCCGTCGGTCGAAATCAGCGCGACGACTCCGCCTTCGCCCTGCCGGCCGACCTCGTCACGCAACACGACCGAGCTGCCGATGTCGATGGACGGTCGGAGCGCGGCCACGTCGAGATCGGGGTCGAACAGCACCACCTCGGCAGCGAGTGTCGTGCCGGACCGGTCGACGATCTCGACCCGGTCGGCGCCGGCCACCACGTGCGCGGCGGTGACGACGAGACCATCGGGAATCGAGGTGCCGGTGCCGAGTTCGGTGCGCGGTCCGCATCCGTCAGCGCGTATGCGCACCGTCGAGGCCACCACCGCCTCGAGGTCGGCGTCGGCGTCTCGAGCGGCCTCGCTGCCGCAGCCGGTCGCAGCGAGCAGCGCCGAAGCGGCGAGCGCCACCACGAGTCGCCGTCGATCGGTCATGACAGGTCGACGAACTCGTGTGCCATCCAGATCGAGGCATCGACGCAGAATCCGTGCCGCTCGTAGAACTCGCGCACCCGGAGGTTGGCCGCCTCGGTCTCCAGGAGGACTCGGGCGAGTCCGCGTCGACGCCCGTCGGCCAGCACGTGCTGGATCAGGGACGATCCGACGCCAGCGTCGCGCTCGGACACGAAGATCTCGTCGAGCACGGCTTCGGCGCCGCCCGCCTCGATCGACCAGCCCCAGGTGAGCACCGCGTAGGCGGGCGGGGCGTCGACGATCCAGATCACGCCGCGGCGGTCGTCGTCGAGCAGTGGGGCGAATGCCGCCGTGGCACGTCCGATGTCGAACGAATGGGCATCGACCGCGCAGAACTCGCGGTGCAGCTCGACGAGACGGTCGAGGTCGCCGGGACCTGCACGCCGGATGTCCACCATCGTCGTGCGGTCAACTCGCCGTGCGGTCGGAGATCGCCCGCGCGACGGCGCCGTAGCGCTCGAAGCGCTCGGGAGAGTCGAACGCCGGGTTGTAGAACACCAGCCGGTCGACCGTGCCGTCGTACTTGTCGATCAGGGCGTCCGCGAGGTCGCCCCAACGAGCTTCGGTACAGAACACCGCGAGATGGTCGTCGGTGATCTCGGCCGCCATGCCCTCGACGTCGCCTGCCTTCTGCTTGGCACGGATGCGCTCGGTGGTTCCCTCGAACCCGGCTTCGTCCCAGATGAAGGCGTAGTTCGGGGTCGAGCCGTAGAACGACAGCGAGCCGCGCGCCATGTCGCGGGCCTGTGCGATCTCGGCGTCGTCGTCGCCGACGATCGTGGTGACCGGCACGATCACCGCGACATCGCTCGGGTCGCGTCCCGCCAGGGTGGCGCCTTCGGCGATCTTCGGAACGACATGGCGGGCCAGGTAGCCGGGCTCGCCGATCGGGTGGACGTGGACGCCGTCGGCGACCCCGCCCGCCATGCGCAGCATCCACGGGTTGACCGCGGCGATGTCGACCTTCGGGTCGGGCGGCTCGATCGGACCGGGACTCCACTGACGGTTGAGGAAGTCGAGGTCGTAGAACTCGCCGTGGTGGTCGAGCGGCTCGCCGCGGAAGGCGCCGAAGCAGGCCTTCACCGCCGAGACGTAGTCGCGTAACCGTGGACCGGGTCGTTCGAAGTCGGCGCCATAGCGCCTCACGACGTGGGTGCGGACCTGGGTGCCGAGGCCGAGGCGGAAACGACCTCCGGTCAGCTCCTGGAGTTCCCAGGCCACCTGAGCGGTGATCATCGGGCTGCGGGGGAAGGCGACGGCGACGCCGGTCGACATCTCGAGACCGGGCGCGGCGAGCGCTGCTGCGGTGACGGCGGGATACGCAGTGCGGCCGCCTTCGGTGAACAACATCCCGTCGAAGCCCGCCCGCTCGGTGCGGTGTGCGGTCGGGCCCATCTGCGCGAGTGGCTTCGGGAACGTCATCACGTCGACACGCATTGGCACGACCGTAATCTCGACGGTCGTGCACGAACTTCACCGCGTTCTGCTCGACGCGGTCGGCGGACGGTTCCCGCCGGTCGACGGGGGAGTCGACATCGTGGCGCCGACGGCCGGTGATCACCACGCCGTCGTCGAGTTAACAGGTCACTCGTTCGTGCTGACCGATCGGGATCGCGACGACGTGCTGGCACGCGGCGCCGACGGCTTCGGTGGAGCGTCACACCCCGACCTGCTGCGGTGGCTCGCCGGGCCGGACGGCTGGATCGGTTCGCACGACGCCGTGCTGGCCGCTCGGGGTACCGGCGGTGGGCGACTGGCCGAGCGCGAGGATCTCGACGACCACCCACGTGTCGTCAGGTCGCGCCGCCACCGACGAGACGTCGACGTGTACGGCGACGCGACCGGAGTGGTCACGATCGGCCGTGGTCTCGTCGACCGCTTGGAGGTGTCCGTCGAGGTGTTCCAGGTTGGAACGGCGGGTGCCGGTCGCCGATTGATCGTCGAGGCCCTCGGACTGGTTCCGGCGGGCGAGATCGTCTTCGCACAGGTCGCCCCCGGCAACGCGGCGTCGTTGAGAGCCTTTCTGAGCTGCGGTTTCGCGCCGATCGGTGCAGAGACACTCCTGCTGCCGGCGAGGAACTGACATCCGGTGTGATGCGGAGCGACACGGAATTGGAACGTCACCGATGTTCTCACCGTCACATCGTCGCGCTAGACCTTTGGCCCGGCGTCGACCATCGTCGTCGGAACCGAGCAGTTGGACCGGGTTACCCGAGTTCGTACGAGGCGGCATGAACCACGACATCATCATCCGGAACGGCACCGTCGTCGACGGCACGGGCGCCACGGCGCGCGTCGCCGACGTGGGCATCGCTGGTGACCGCATCGTCGAGATCATCGACGCCACCGACGGCGGAATCGGCGCCACCGGCCGGCGCGAGATCGACGCGACCGACCGCCTCGTCACCCCGGGGTTCGTCGACATCCACACCCACCTCGACGCACAGCTGGCCTGGGATCCGATCGGCACCTCGAGCTGCTGGCACGGCGTGACCAGCGTCGTGATGGGCAACTGCGGAGTCACCTTCGCGCCGTGCCGCCCCGACGACCGGGCGACGCTGGCCGAGATGATGGAGAGCGTGGAGGACATCCCGGCCCAGGCGATCCTCGACGGCCTCGCTTGGGACTGGGAGACCTACGGCGAGTACTACGACTCGATCGACCGCCTCCCGAAGGGCCCGAACGTCGGCGGACTCGTCGGTCATTCGGCGCTGCGCACCTACGTGATGGGCGAGCGCGGGCTCGACCAGGGTCCGGCCACCGGCGACGACATTGCCGCGATGGCCCACCTGGTCGACGAGGCGATGGCGGCAGGCGCGCTCGGCGTGTCGACGAGCCGAACGTTCCTGCACAAGGTGCCCGACGGGCGGCCGGTCCCGGGGACCTACGCCGCTGCGGACGAGTTGCTCGCCTTTGCCGAGGTGCTCCGCGAGCACGGCGCCGGCGTGTTCGAGGGGGCCATGCGACTCGGCGAGCGAGACAACGAGGCGTACGACAACTCGCGCGCAGAGGTCGCGCTCATGGGCGAGATCAGCCGACGCAGCGGTCGACCGGTGAGTTTCGGACTGACCCAGAGCAACCGGCGTCCCGACCTCTACGAGCGGGTGATCGACTTCGTCAAGGCCGAGAACGCCGCCGGCGCCAACGTTCGTCCCCAGACCACGGCGCGCGGCGTCGGCATCCTGTTCGGCCTGGAGACTCGGACACCGTTCGACCGTGCGCCGTCGTGGAAGGAACTGCGCGGTGCCGTCAACGGCCGCAAACTGCAGATGGTTCGCGATGCGACCTTCCGCCAGACACTGATCTCCGAGGCGGACGTGCACGGCACGCCACTCGATCTCGAGGAGATCTTCGTGCTGTCGAGCGATGGCGCCCGCTACGACTGCGATCCCGCATCGTCGCTCGCCTCGATCGCGGTCGAGCGTGGCGTGAGTCCCGCTGCGGCGTTCATCGAACTCATCCTCGAGACCGACGGTGCGCTCGTGGCGAGCATGCCGTTCCTCAACCAGGACCTCGGCGCCGTCGAAGCGATGCTCGACGATCCGCTGGTCACCCTGGGTCTCGCCGATGCGGGTGCGCACGTCGGTCAGATCATGGACGCCAGCCAGCCGACGTTCCTGCTCACCTACTGGGTGCGCGAGCGCCAGCGCTGGAGCATCGAGGAGGCGATCCGCCGGCTCACCTCGGACACCGCCGACCTGTTCGGTGTCGCCGATCGCGGGCGACTCGTCGCCGGAGCGTTCGCCGACGTGAACGTGATCGACTTCGAGGGTTTGCAGCTGCCGATTCCCGAGTACGTGCACGACTTCCCGAACGACGCCGGCCGCTACGTCCAGGGTTCGAGCGGCTACGACTACACGCTCGTCAACGGCGAGGTGTTCATGGATCACGGTGAGCACACGGGCGCGTTCGCGGGTCGGATGCTCCGCTCGAACTGACGCCGGCAACGATCACATCCGGCGACGGAGTTCGACGTACACCTCGGTACCGGCGAGCGCGATCAGCGAGTCGGCCATCGAGTCGACGACTCGCTCGTCGCCGCAGTACGCCTCGGCGCCCTCGTCGCGTTCGGTGCAGCACCATGCCATCGTGCGGCCGTGATCGCCCCAGTCGTGTCTGGTCCACCGACGCACCGTGGCCCGTTCGGTGTCCGCGTCGAGTTCCTGCCAGTCGACACGCAGCGGTAGCTGCCAACACACCGATGGTTTCCATTCGGTCGGTGACTCGTCGGCAGCGAGGGCGGCGATGTGCAGCGCGCAGCCCTCGCCACCGGAGAACCCTGGACGGTTGAGGAAGATGCAGGCCCCGTCGACGACGCGGGTGTGGGTTCGCTCCAGGTCGCCGAAGATGCCGTTGGCCTCGCCGTCGGCATCCGGTTCCGGTGCTGTGTGGGCGACGTCGTGGAACTGGAACTGCTCGACGGTGAGCATCGCCGCATACGCATCGATGTTCATCGCTTCGGCGACGCCGGCGGGGCCATCGCCGAAGTGGGCACCCAGCGAACAACAGCCCTGGTTCGACTCGGTGGCGTCGACATCGAGGATGCCCTTGCAGCCGTTGCCGAACAGGCAGGTCCAGTTCGACTCGAGGAACTCACGCTCGAAACGCCAGATGGTGCCGGGACGGACGATCTCGACGTACGCCCGGTCGTCCGGCTCGTCGGTCGGTTCGTCGCTCATGCCTGGGTGAAGTGAACGGTCCTGCCACGCGGTCCGAGATCGATCGGGTCGGTCGACGCGTCGGGGTCCAGGCCGGTCAGGGCGAGCCGGCCGTCGCGTTCGACGGCGACCGCTGCGCCGTCGAGCGAGAGCGAGCGTGCGGTGTCGTCGGTCTGGAACTGGCTCACACCCTCCGCGCTCAACAGTTCGTATCCCGACGGCGCCGTCACGACGACGGTGCATCCCGACGCGTCGGAGAGCAACGGCTCGGTGCCGCTTGCTTCGGCGAGCACGGACCCGTCGATCGTGTCGGCGACGGTGATCTGGGGTTCGGCGGCGTCGTCCGCGGTGACGGTCGCGAAGCAGGTCGACCCGATCAGGGGCAGGCCGCCGGCGGGACGCTGGGCGGGGTAGCTCGCGATGACCGCGCCGTCTGCGCCGACGAGTGCCGTGCCGGTTGCCCCGGTGACGACCAGCCGATCGCCGCCGGGCGTGACGCTGCCCGACTCGATCGTCCCGATGTCGAGCCGAGCGCCGTCGGAGGTGTCGCCGCTCGAGGTGGACATCGTGACGACGACGCCCTCGACGGTGACGAGGACCACCCCTGCGTCGGTGATCATGCCCGCCCGCACGGACGAGGTCCTGCCTGTCGTGACGGGTTCGCCGGTGTGGTCGAACACGTTGATCGTCGCGTCGCTGCCCACGTTCTGGGCGGTGATCACGAGGTCGGCGTCGACGGCGAGCGCGAGGCCGGGGAAGAACGAGGGCTCGTCTCGATCGAACGAGACGAGCACGCTCTGGAAGTTGCCGGAATCGGTGACGAGGACGTCGCGACCCGATGGCGACGAGCGTGCGTCGTCGAACTCGTAGCGAGCGCCGACGACGGGAGCGAACGTGTCGGTGTCGATCACGTCGCCACTCGGGCCGTGCGCCAGGACGGCGCGCCCGCTGTCGGGCGCCGGGGCGAGCAGGGTGAGTGCACTGCCGGACGGTCGCACGATCGCCTCGGATCCCAGGTCGAACTCCTCGATGCTCTCGGACCCGACGTCGACGACCACCACGTTGTCGGTACCGGCGACGATCAGCGTCGAGTCGACGACGGCGGATGCGGTGGGGTTGCGAACACCGGATTCGATCCGCGCCACCTCCTCGCCCTGCTCGTCGTCGACGATGACGCGTCCGGTGCGGTCGTCGACCAGCACGACGCGGTTCCAGTCGGTGCTGACAGCACCCGACGTGGAGTCCTGCGAACCAGATCCGATCAGCTGGCCGACCACGATCGACGCAGTGGCGAGTACGGCGACCACACCACCGACCACGACGGCCCGCCGGAAGAGGTAGTTCGGGCCGCCGCCCCGGCCGGGATCGCCCGACGCGTCCGCTGCAGACGTGGCTGCTGATGACACGTCTGCGCGCCGTGGTGCCTGCAGCGCCGCCTCGCGGTCGGGCTCGAGGCCGTCCTCGTCGTCGAAGAGGTCGGGCGGGGACGGCATCGATCAGGATCGTAGGCGCACTAGCGTCCTCGCACATGGAGTTCTGCTGCCCCCGCTGCAATGGCGACGTCACCGAGGACTTCTACGGTCCGTGCGAGGCCTGTCGGTCGCAGCTCCGAGACGCCTTTCGGGCCGAGGGGCGCATCGTCGAACTCGCCGAATACGAGCCGAAGATGAACGTCACCCCGAACGCCGTCGCCCTCAAAGACGACTGACCCCAGCCACACTCCCCACTCCCCACTCCCCACTTCACGTTTGCGCTGCATTCCGGCGGGCCCGTCCCAGCCGGAATGCAACACAAACGGTTGATCGCGGGGTGCGCTGGTCGTGTGGTGGGGGCGATGACGGTTCCGAAACGCAACCGGGGCAAGCTGTGATGGTTGGGAGCACCGAAATCGGCGGCGCGACCGGACCTCCGAAGTGCAACGATCAGGCGATGGCCGGCATCGACCTTCGCGCACCTGTCGAGGGCGACCTCGAGGCGATCGCTCGCGTGGTCCACGCGCAGGACACCTCGTGGTGGGGCGCACCCGACGGCGACCTCGACGACGTGCGCGATGAACTCGAACGGGTTCGCCGAGCGATGGGCTCGCTCGATGTCGGCGCCCGAGTCGCCGTGGTGGACGGCTCCGTCGTCGGTGTGGCGATGGCGGTCGGCCACGGGCACACCAGCGTCGCTGTCGACTCGGCGGACGGGGACGCGTCAGCGGTCAGGCGTGCGCTGTTCGCCTGGTTGGCCGACTTCGGTGACGACGTACAGATCGACTCGCCGGCGCAGGACGCTGAACGGCTGGGCGACCTGGACGCACTCGGCTTCACGCCGTTGCCGTCGAGCTTCGAACTCGAACGACCCGGCGACACCGCGGACCTCCCGGATCCGACGTGGCCCGACGGGATCGTGCCGGTGCCGTTCCGTCTCGGTGTCGACGACGAGGAACTCCACGAGATGATCTACTCGTTCTGGACCGATGTGCCGGGTCACACGCATCGCCCGATCGACGAATGGCGGTCGTTGATCCTCGCCGGATCATGGTTCGACGCGGACCTCGTCGTCGTGGCGCGGAACGACGATGGTCGCGGGCCCTTGGAGGGATGTGCGGTCGCTCGCACGTTCACCGGCGGCGTGGGGTGGGTGTCGCAGCTCGGCGTCGCTCGAACGGCGCGAGGGCACGGCCTCGGACGTGTGCTCCTGATCGAGTCGTGCCGACGGCTCGCGGGGAAGGAACCGAGGATCATCGGCCTCGGTGTGGAGGCCGAGAACGCCCGCGCGCTCGGGCTGTACCGAAGCGTCGGATTCGAGATCGCCCGGGAGTGGATCCACTGCTCACGGCGCGGACCGCCTCGGCCGTTGTGCCGGTATCGTGGAGCGGTTCCTTTCGGGGGACATCCCTTCGGGGACGTAGCTCAGTTGGCTAGAGCACCTGCTTTGCAAGCAGGGGGTCGTGGGTTCGATTCCCATCGTCTCCACCAGGTCTGACCAGGCG
>DATKXG010000044.1:0-3461 GCA_035529175.1 Ilumatobacteraceae bacterium | reverse complement strand
CGCACGTCGAGCGGGAACGCCATCGACAGCAGGTGCTCGTCGTGGTGCCAGTCGAGCTCGACGTGCACGTCGAGTTGGCGGCATCCGGCGCGGAGTTCGTACGTCGTCACGGCGGTCGACGGCCCGAATGCCCGCTCGACGCGCACGCGACCCACGAGCGGGCCGGCGTCGGCCACATGGACCGACACGCCGTGGCCACCGGTGAGTGCCGTGCCACTGTCGACCGTCCACGACTCGACGTCCCATGCGTCGTACTCGACCGGATGGTCGACGGCGAGCTCGAGCGCAGCTGCGAACGCGCCCTCGGGAACGATCTCGCGGGCACCTACGAGGTCGATGATCGAGGTGATGTTGCCGTGCGCGTCCCAGCGCACTGCGAGGTGCCCGTTGGTCATCGACGTGTCGGACAGCACGACGCGGTCGTCGAGGGCGAGTGCCTCGAGGGGGACGACGCCCATCGCAGGGACCGACAGGCGCAGTGCCGTCGTGCCGTCGGCCAGCCGTTGGACGGGACCGTCCAGCTCGGCCTCGACGAGATCCCGTGGGTCGGCGTCACCGAGATCGAGCGTGACGACCTCGTCGACCGCCACGTCACCCCGGTTGGCGATCGACGTCGTGGCGCCGGCCAACTCGGCGAGGAGCCCGGCGATGCGGTCTTCGACCTCGGCCTCGACCTCGCCGAGAATCTGCTCGGCGTCCTGGTGGACCCACGCGATCGACGAGCCGGGCAGGATGTCGTGGAACTGCTGGGTCAGCGTTCGTTTCCACAGGTCGTCGACATCGGCGCTGCGGCCCAGCGTCGCCGCCCACAGTTCGGCTTCGACGAGCAGCCGCTCGCAGCGCCGATTGCCGAGCTTGGTCTTCAACTGGCTGGTCAGCGTGCCCCGGTGCATCTCGAAGTACAGCTCGCCACGCCACACCGGGACCGCGGCGCCGCGGTCGGCGTCGCGTTCGATCCGCTCGAACATCGCTGCCGGGGTGCCGATCTCGAGCGTTGCGCGGGAGTCGAGGTGGGCCAGGCGACGCGCCCGCTCGACCATCTCGCGTGTCGGCCCGCCGCCGCCGTCGCCGTGACCGAACGGCATCAACGAGTCGGTACTCCAGCCGTGGTCCTGGAAGTTGGTCACCGAGAACGCGAACTCGGCCGGGGTGATCTCGGCGTTGTAGGTGTCGACCGGCGGGAAGTGGGTCAGCACGCGGGTGCCGTCGAGGCCCTCCCACCAGAACGTGTTGTGCGGGAAACGGTTCTGCTTGTTCCAGCTGAGCTTCTGGGTGACGAAGCGGCGCATGCCGCCCGCCGCGAACACCTGCGGGAGCCCGGCCGGGTAGCCGAACACGTCCGGGATCCACACCTCGGTGCAGCGGCGACCGAACTTGCCCTCGAAGTAGCGCTGGCCGAACACGATCTGGCGGACGAGGCTCTCGCCCGAGGGAAGGTTCATGTCGGCCTCGACCCACATCCCGCCGACGGGGACCCACTGACCGCGGTTCACGCGCTCGCTGATCGCCGCGAACAGCTCCGGCTGGCGCTCCTCGATCCACGTGTAGTGCTGCGCCGAGGAGGCGCAGAACCGGTACTCGGGGTAGTCGTCCATGAGCGCCACCGCTGACGCGAACGTACGGATGCACTTGCGCACGGTCTCACGCAGCGGCCAGAGCCACGCCGTGTCGATGTGCGCGTGGCCGATGGCGATGGCACGGTGGCGCACGGCATCACCGAAGTCCTCCGCGAACGCAGGGGCGAGCACTCGCCGCGCCGCCGCAACGTCGGGGACGCGGTCGAGCGCGTCGGCCAACAACCGTGTGAGTCGGGCCCGGCGCGGGTCGTCGGTGTCGAGCGCCCGCATCAGACCGTCGAGGACCTCGATGTCGAATGCGAGCGCACGGACTTCGAGGTCGACGACGACGAGTGACGCCCGCCGGAACTGGTACAGCGGTCGTTCGCCGGCGGTCTCGAGCAGCCCGAACTGCGAAGGCTGGTAGCCGGGGAATGTCGGATTCGACGCCGCCTCGAGGTGGAGGACCACCGGTCCGGGGACGGCATCGACGGCGTAGTTGGTTCGACGGGGATGAATGCCCTGCAGCGGGGAGAAACTGCCGTCGTCGTGCACGTCGACGAGCAGCCCCTCGCACTGGAATCCGGCGGCGTCGGGATGGAATCCGAGGTCGATGACCGCTTCGACCTGCCGACCCACCCACTCGGGCGGGATCTCTCCGGTGAAGCGGAACCACGTGGTCGCCCACGGCGCACCCCACTTCGTCCGTGGAGCGAAGGGCTCGAGGTGATCGAGGTCCGGGCCGGCCTCGATGCTCAGGGTGCGGGTGTCGGAATGCGCGAGCGGGAGGACCCGCTCCCACAGCTCCCGTTGGATCCGTTTCTCGACGAGGTCCCGGTTCGCGTGCACCGCCCGACCCTATTCCGGCGGGATTCCGCGTGGTGTGCGGAGCCGCCGGACTGGGACCGTCGGGTCAGTTGAAGGGGACCACGCGGACGTCGAACGCTTCGTCACCGTTGCGTCCCTCGCGGACGCTGAAGTCCACGCGGGCACCGTTGTCGAGCGTCTTGAAGCCGTCGTTGACGATCACCGAGAAGTGCACGAAAAGGTCCTTGCCGCCGCCGTCGGGCGTGATGAACCCATAGCCGCGTCCCGAGTTGAAGAACTTGACGGTCCCCTTGGCGTCGCCGGCGTCGCCTGTGGGAACCGGGCGGCTGGTGTCGGACTTCGCCGAACGCTGCGGGCGCTCGGCAGCCACCTTCGGCTCGCGTACGATCCGTGTCTGGCGGTGCTCGACGTCGAGCGTCTCGGTGTGGGCCTGCTTCGCGACTGCTGGTGCTACATGGATCACCAGATCGTGCACAGCGGCCTTGGTCACGGGCTCGTCGATGCCGATGCCGCGCTGCATCTTGAGCGCATCCTTCTTCTGGCTGTGGTCGAGCAGCGACACGACCGTGCCGGTGGCGCCGGCGCGAGCGGTACGACCCGAGCGGTGTAGGTAGGTCGAGTCCTCGGCCGGCGGGTCGTAGTGCACGACGGCGTTCACGCCGTTGACGTGGATGCCGCGGGCGGCGACGTCGGTGGCGATCAGCGCCGACGCCTGGCCCTTCTTGAACGCGGCGAGCGCACGGTCACGCTGGCCCTGGCTGCGACCGCCGTGGATCGGCTCTGCGGTCACGCCGCTACGGCCGAGCTGCTTGGCAAGGCGGTCGGCGCCGTGACGGGTGCGGGTGAACACGATCGTCGACCCCAGCCGCTGGATGACGTCGGCGGTGGTGGCGACGCGCTGCTCGCGGTCGACCAGCCAGAAGTGATGCTTGGCGGCGTGCACGTCGGGGCCCTTCGGACCGACTTCGTGCCGGACCGGGTTGTGCTGGAAATCGGCGACGAGCTTGGCGACGGGGCCGTCGAGGGTCGCCGAGAACAGCAGCACCTGACGGTCGTTCGCGGTCTGCTCGACGATGC
>DATKXG010000043.1:0-4889 GCA_035529175.1 Ilumatobacteraceae bacterium | reverse complement strand
CGGCGCGGGTCGATGACCGAGCGCACGGAGTACGAAACGCAGCGGTGCCGTCGACACATCACCCGCGGTGAACCCGGGCAGTACCAGCACTCGACGGCCGGTGCCGCGAGGAGCCGTGGCGAGCCAGGGCGCCGACAGCATGAAAGCACCGAACTCCGGAATGGCAAGCAATTCCGAGATCGCAGGCGCTGGCCGGTCCACGACTACAGGGTATGACAGAACAGGTACCGATGCCGCTTTTCGCGTGGCTCGGTGCGCCAGACGTCACGCTGCCGGGACCCGCCCGGCCGGGACGGGTGACGGATCACCGGTTGCGTGGATCGAGCGATCCCATGCACCCGCCCGCACGTTCATCCCACCGATCGACCCGCACCACTCGCAGCGACGACCCGGCGATCGATACCATCGTCCCGTGACCGACAACCGCAAGATCTGGCGAGACGCGTTCGATGACTCCACACTGCGCGGGGGCCGATTCACCACGATGTCGGGCGTCCCGCTCGAGCCGGTGTACGGCCCCGACGACGGCGAGTTCCCCGGCGTCTACCCCTACACGCGCGGTCCGTACGCGTCGATGTACCGATCGCGCCTGTGGACCATGCGCATGTTCGCCGGGTTCGGCACCGCCGAGGACACGAACTGGCGGTTCAAGGAGATCATCAAGTCCGGCGGCGACGGACTGTCGACGGCGTTCGACATGCCGACGCTGCTCGGTCTGGACTCCGACGATCCGATGTCGCTGGGCGAGGTCGGACGCTGCGGCGTCGCGATCGACTCGCTCGCTGACATGGAGGACCTGTACGCCGGCATCGACCTCGGCGAGATCACCACGTCGATGACCATCAACAGCCCGGCGGCGCCGATCTTCGCGATGTTCGTCGCCCAGGCCGAGAAGGCCGGCGTGCACCGAAGCCGCCTCGGCGGCACGCTGCAGAACGACATCTTGAAGGAGTACCAGGCACAGAAAGAGTTCGTGTTCCCGCCGCGCCAGTCGATGCGCCTGGTGCGCGACACGATCTCGTTCACCGCCGCCGAGATGCCTCGCTGGCACTCGATCTCGATCTCCGGCTATCACATCCGCGAGGCCGGATCGACGGCGGCGGAGGAACTGGCATTCACGCTCGCCAACGGATTCGCCTACGTCGAACTCGCCCTGCAGGCCGGCCTGCCGATCGACTCGTTCGCCCCCCGGCTGAGCTTCTTCTTCAACGCGCACATCGACTTCTTCGAGGAGATCGCGAAGCTCCGTGCCGCTCGCCGTATCTGGGCACGTTGGATGAAGGAGCGCTACGGCGCACAGCTCGAGCGTTCGATGCAGCTGCGCTTCCACACCCAGACCGCCGGCGTGTCGCTCACCGCCCAGCAACCCGAGATCAACATCGTCCGCACGGCGATCGAGGCGCTCGCCGGCGTGCTCGGCGGCACCCAGTCACTGCACACCAACTCGATGGACGAGGCGCTCGCCCTGCCCACCGAGAAGGCCGCTCGTATCGCGTTGCGCACCCAGCAAGTGATCGCCCACGAGACCAACGTGAGCCACGTCGCCGATCCGCTCGGCGGTTCGTACTTCGTCGAGGAACTCACCGACGAGATGGAGCGCCAAGCCGAGGAGATCTTCGACACACTCGACGAATTCGGCGACGGCTCGTTGCTCGACGGCGTGATCAAGGGCATCGACGAGAACTGGTTCCAGGGCCGCATCGCCGACTCCGCCTACGAACTCGAGCGGGCGTTCAACGCCGGCGAGCGAGTGATCGTCGGAGTGTCGGGGTTCAAGGAGGGCAACGACGACGACGACCTCGACATCCTGCGCATCTCCAACGAAGACGAAACCCGCCAGCGCAAGCGCCTCGACGCGGTCCGCCAGGACCGCGACCAGAACGCCGTCGACGCCGTGCTCGCGAAGCTCCGCACCGAGGCAGCGGACCCCGAGGTCAATCTGATGCCGACGCTGATCGAGGCATCACAGGTCTACGCCACGCTCGGCGAGATGATGGCAGCCATGGCCGACGTGTTCGGCCGCCACACCGAAGTCCCCGTGATCTGAGCATCGAGGCCAACATGAGTGAACGCATTCTCGTCGCCAAGGTCGGCCTCGACGGCCACGACCGCGGCATCAAGGTGGTGGCCCGCATACTGCGCGACGCAGGGTACGAAGTGATCTACACCGGGTTGTTCCAGACGCCGCAGACCGTCGCCGCTGCCGCCGTCGACGAGGACGTCGACGCAATCGGGCTGTCCATGCTCTCGGGCGCCCACATGACCCTGGCACCGCTCGTCGTCGACGAGGTCCGCAAGCTCGGCAGTGAGATCCCCGTCGTCGTCGGCGGCATCGTGCCCAACCAAGACGTCGAGCCGCTGATGGAAGCCGGGATCGCCGCGGTGATCACTCCCGGTGCCAGCGCCGACCAGGTCGTCGAGACCATCCGCGCCGTCCTCGCCGACTGATCAAGGTTCCGCGAGACCCGGGCGCGGGGAACCAAGCTGAGTCCCCCGCGCCCGGGTCTCGCGGAACCGTCAAGCGCTACTGGCGGCGGGCGTACTTGGCCGGGGAGCGGCCGTGTTCGTCGACGAGGCCGAACTCCTCGCCGAGATCTTCGACCCACTGGATCGATCCGGAACGCTCCATCAGGTCCGGTGCGGTCGCGAGCGCGGCAACGCTGCGACCCACCACGAGCGGGGTCTGCGCACCGTCGAGGTCGGTGTCGCGCTTACCGGACCACTCCACGATGAACTCTGTCGACACCGTGCCGGGATACACCGTGACGACGGCGATCCCCTTCGGTTCGAGCTCGATCGCCATGTCGGCGCCGAGCCGATCGAGGCCCGCCTTGCCGGCGCCGTACGACGAGCTGAAGTGGTAGCTCTGACCACCCGGCGACGAGATGTTGCAGATGAAGCCACCTGGGCCGGCCTCGAACAACAACGGCGCTGCGTACCACGACGCCACGTAGTGCGCCCGCAGGCCGATGCCGACCTGGTCGTCCCAGATCGAGATCGGATGGTCCCAGAACCCGCCGCCCCAGGCGGGCGGGTCGGGGATCTTGTAGACGTTGTTGACCAGGATGTCGAGCTTGCCGTGCTCCTTGCGCACCTGGTCGAACAGCGCGGCGATCTGCGCGTCGTCGCCGTGATCGGTCTGCACGGGAACGCCGTGACCGCCCGCTTCGTCGACGAGCGCCGCCGTCCGGTCAATGGTGAGTTCGCCGTCGCCAGTGCTGCGACCCGTGACGTAGACGGTTGCACCCTGCTCTCCGAGCGCGACCGCGGTGCCACGACCGATGCCTCGGCTCGATCCGGTGACGACCGCGATCTTGCCGGCGAGTGGACCGGCCATCAGGCCGCACCTGCCGCGACGATGTCGACGTCGAGTCTGGTCAGCCCTCTGAGCAGGAAGCTCGGGAAGTACTGGTACTCGTTGGACTCGGGCAGCGAGAAGCTCTCGAGCCGGCTGGAGAGTTCTTCGAGCGCCACCTTGCCCTCGAGTCGTGACAACGCCGCTCCGAGACAGAAGTGGATCCCCTTGCCGAACGCGAGGTGATCGCGCAGGTTGTCACGATCGGGGTCGAATCCGTCGGGATCGGGATACAGCGACTCGTCGCGGTTCGCCGACGCGAACACGATGACGATCCTCGCCCCCTTCGGGATGTGCACGCCGCCGAGTTCGTGGTCCTTGGTCGAGATGCGGAACATGCCCTGCGTGGGCGTCGACAGCCGCAGCGCCTCCTCGACGATCTGTGGAGCCCTCGTCGGGTCCTGTTTGAGCCGCGCCCACTCATCGGGGTTCTCGGCGAGCAGTCGCATCGTCTCGGTCAGCAGCTTCGTCGTCGTCTCGTTCCCGGCGACCAGGAGCTGCTGGATGATGCTCAGCATCTCGGGCACGTCGAGCGGGCGCTTGTCGGTCACTTCCGGGTCGTCGTCGTCGACGCGGGCATTGAGCAGCGCGGTCAGCAGGTCGTCCTGCGGTTCGCTCCTACGCCGCTCGAGTTCTGCAGCGAAGTAGTGCTGGAACTCGTTGACACCGCGCTCGGCTTCGAGGCGCTGTTCCAGCGAGATGTCGGTCCCGATGCCGGCGATCGAGTCGTCGGACCAACGCTTGAAGTCGGCCAGTCGCGAATCCGGCACGTTGAGGGCGTGGGCGATCACCTCGACCGGCAGCGGCACGCCGAACTGCTCGACGAACTCGATGCGTCCGCTGTCGATCCACGAGTCGATCAGCCGGGTCGTGATGGAGCGGATCACCGGTTCGAGCTCGGCGACCACCTTCGGGGTGAAGGCCTTCGACACCAGCCTCCGGTACCGGGTGTGCTCGGGCATGTCGGCGGTCAGCATCGTGGGGACGCGGGGATAGCCGTCGGCCATCACCTCGGCCATCTTCTCCCGGGCATCTGACGGCAGCGGCATGCTGGCGCCGCCGAACAGCGACGAATACGTTGCCGGGTCGCGCAGCACCTGCATCACCGACTCGTGATTGGTCACGAGATACATGCCGACCGACTCGACGAGCGTCACCGGCGCCTCGTCGCGCATCTGCGCATAGTGCGGGAACGGGCACTGTATCGCCGCAGGGTCGAACGGGTTGAACGTTGCGAGATCGGTGGTCATCGTGGACTCCTCGGGTTTCGGATCGGACGGGGCGTGTCGGTCACAGGTCGGACAGCATCTGCTTGAGCATCGGAAGTTCCATGCCGCGCGCCATGATCTCGTCCATGCCGCCGACCACGCCGGTGATGTTGGCGAGCACCACATGCTCGAGACCGTTGCGGGCGTACGCCTCGAACTGCGCGGTGAGCTCCTCGGTGTTGCCGACGAAGAGCACCTCCTGCACCATCTCGAACGGGATGGTCGCGGCGATGTCGCGCAACTCGTCGGGATCGAGGTCGTGGATG
>DATKXG010000042.1:0-6624 GCA_035529175.1 Ilumatobacteraceae bacterium | reverse complement strand
GACGATCCGTAGAGCCGGTGGACCAGCCCTCCCCCATCGGCGACCAGGTTGATGATCGCCGACATGTCGTCGCCGAACATCACGCCGAGGTCGAACCCCGCCGAGAACTTGCCCGGCCGACCGTGCAACACCATCGCCCGGATGTCGTCGTCGCCCTCGGCCTCGTCGATCGCCGCGTGGATCGCGGCGATCATGTCGAACGACAACGCGTTCGCCTTGCCGTCGTCGAGGTGCACGACCAGCACCCCGTCACGTCGTTCGGTCGTCACTGCAGCAGTACTCATCCTGGAGAACCTACGCGACCACGCCGGAGGTCGAAGATTGCAGCAGGACCCAGACCCCTGCTGCAATCAGACGGGGCGGACGTGGATGCCGGCGGCCGACATCTCGGCCTTGGCGTCGGCGACGGTGTGCTCGCGGAAGTGGAAGATCGAAGCGGCGAGCACGGCGTCGGCACGACCGACCGCCACGCCCTCGACCAGGTGCTCGATCGAGCCGACGCCGCCGCTCGCGATCACCGGCACGGTGACAGCATCGACGATCGCCTGCGTCAGATCGAGATCGAATCCTTCGCGCGTACCGTCACGGTCCATCGACGTCAGCAGGATCTCGCCGGCACCGCGCCGCACCGCCTCCTGTGCCCAGTCAATCGCGTCGATGCCCGTCGGCGTACGACCACCGTGGAGGTAGACCTCCCAGCTGTCGGCCGGACCACCAGCGCGGCGCTTCGCGTCGATCGCACACACGACGCACTGGGCACCGAACTCCGCGGCGATCTCGGAGATCAACTCCGGCCGTTCGACCGCCGCGGTGTTGACGCTCACCTTGTCGGCACCGGCGCGCAACATCCGCCTCGCATCCTCCAAGGTCCGGATGCCGCCACCGACGGTGAACGGGATGTACACCTCGTCGGCGACCCGACGCACCATCTCGACGGTGGTGTCGCGGTTGTCGCTCGACGCCGTGATGTCCAGGAACACGAGCTCGTCGGCACCTTCGAGGTCGTAGCGGGCGGCCAGCTCCACCGGGTCGCCGGCATCGCGGAGGTCGACGAAATTGGTGCCCTTGACGACGCGACCGTCGGTGACGTCGAGGCACGGGATGACCCGAGCAACCTTCACGGCGCGACCTTCACGGCGCGACCTTCACGACGCGACCTTCACGACGACCCCGACCCGACCGCGGCGAGCGCTTCGCTGATGGTGAACCGCCCTTCGTACAGGGCCTTGCCGGTGATGACGCCACCCAGGTTCTCGATCCGCGTCAGCGCGATCACGTCGTCGAGACTCGACACGCCGCCGCTCGCGATCACGGGCGCCCCGGCGAGTTCGGCAGAACGAGCGAGGCCCTCGAAGTCGGGGCCGACCAGCATGCCGTCGCGCCCGATGTCGGTGATCACGAACACGTCAGCAGTCGGAAAGAGCGCATACGCGTCGTCGAGGGCGAGCCCACTCCCCTCGGTCCAACCGTGCACGGCGACGTCGCCGTCGCGATGATCGAGCCCCACCGCAACCGCCACGACGTCGGACGCCGCCTCGACCAGCGACGGATTGCTGACCGCTGCGGATCCCATCACCACTCGGGCGACCCCGGCGTCAGCGAGTTCACGAGCGTCGGCGAGCGAACGGACGCCACCGCCGGTCTGCACCCGTGCGGTGCCGCCGACGGCCGCCACGATCGCGGCGACGACGGGTCGGTTGACGGGATCGCCGGAGCGAGCAGCATCGAGGTCGACGACGTGGATCCAGCGAGCACCAGCCGCCGCGAACTCCCTGGCGACCGCCACCGGATCGTCGCCGTAGACCGTCTCGTCGGCGTAGTCGCCCTGACGGAGCCGGACGACGCGACCGCCGAGCAGGTCGATCGCGGGATACAGGTCGATCACCGCGAACACTCCACGACGAAGTTGCGCAGCAGACGCAGGCCTGGGCGGCTCGACTTCTCCGGATGGAACTGCACGGCGAACACGTTGTCGCGCCGGAACGCAGCGTTCAACGTCGTGCCGTACTCGACCGTTGCCGCGACCACACCGGGATCGTCGGGGACGCCGTGCAGCGAGTGCACGAAGTACACGTACGGTTCGTCACCGAGGTCGTGCAGCATCGGCTCCGCCGGGTCGACGATGTCGAGGCGGTTCCACTGCATCTGGGGGATCTTCGGACCGGCCGGGATCCACGTCACCGTCCCCGGGATCACGTCGAGGCCGGCCGCGTCCTCGTTCTCCTCGGACTTCGTGAACAACATCTGCATCCCGACGCAGATCCCGAGGAACGGTCGACCGGAGTCCACGGCGTCGTGAGCCGGACCCTCGAGACCGGCGGCGCGCAGTGCGTTCATGCACGCGCCGAACGCACCCACACCCGGCAGCACGACTCCGTCGGCATCGGCGATCAGCGCGGGGTCCGCCGTGAGCCGAGCGTCGGCGCCTTCGTGCTCGAGCGATTTCTGCGCCGAGTGCAGGTTGCCGATGCCGTAGTCGAGCACGGCGAGCAGCGGTCGCGTCACGACACGGTCCTCACAGGACGCCCTTCGTCGACGGGACCCCACCGGTGTCATCGATCCGAACGGCATCTCGCAGGGTGCGCGCCAGCCCCTTGAACGTCGCTTCGATGATGTGGTGGACGTTGCGGCCGCGGACGAGTTCGACGTGCAGCGTGATGTTCGCTGCCGTCGCAAACGAGGCGATCGCGTGCTCAGCGAGCTGCGGGTCGAATGCAGGGTCGCCGAGTGGGAGCGACTCGGGCATGGGGACGTGCCATTCGACCCACGGCCGCCCGGACAGGTCGAGCGCGACGTCGATCAGCGCCTCGTCGAGCGGATAGCGACCGCTGGCGAACCGGCGGACGCCAGCCTTGTCGCCGAGGGCCTCGGCGAACGCCTCGCCGAGGGCGATCGCGACGTCTTCGACCGTGTGGTGGGTGTCGATGTGGAGGTCGCCGACCGCCTGTACACGGAGGTCGAAACCACCGTGCCGGCCGATCTGGTCGAGCATGTGGTCGTAGAACGGAATGCCGGTCGAGATGTCGGTGGTGCCGGTGCCGTCGAGGTCGAGGTCGATCTCGATCGAGGTCTCCTTGGTCGCCCGTCGGCGCTGCGCTGTGCGTGTCATGACATCACTCCGGTCGATGCGGGTGCCAGCACGTCGGCCAGCGCGGTGAGGAACTCGGTGTTCTCGTCGGGGGTCCCGATCGTGACCCGCAAGCAGTCGTCGAGTCGCGGCCAGCTCGAACAGTCGCGGATCAGCACGCTGCGGTCGACCAGGCCCTGCCACACGTCTCGGCCGCCGAGCGCACCAGGATGTGCGCCGGGGCGAACCCGGAACAGCACGAAGTTGGCGCCGCTCGGGAACACGTCGAGCGGGAGCTCGGACATCGCAGCGACGATGCGGGAGCGTTCGGCGACGATGTGCTCGACACGGTCGTTCATGTCGTCCGAGAACCGCAGCGCGAGCCGACCTGCGATCTGCTTGACCGCGTCGAGGTGATACGGCAGCACGACCTTGTCGAGCTCCGAGACGAGCCATGACGGCCCGATCAGGTAGCCGAGGCGGGCACCGGCCATCGACCAGGTCTTCGAGAACGTGCGGGTGACCACGAGCGGCACGTCCTCGCCGATGAGGTCGAGCGCCGACCAGTCGGCGAACTGGGCGTAGGCCTCGTCGACGACGACCAGCCCGGGAGCGAGTTCGAGGAGCTGCCGCACCCGTTCGACGGGTTCGACGAGGCCCGTCGGATTGTTCGGCGAGGTGAGGAACACCACGTGAGGGCGGTGTTCGGTGAGCACGCGCTCGACCTCGGCGGGGTCGAGGGTGAAGTCGTCGGCCCGCTCACCCTCGACGACCGTGGCGCCGGTCACCCGGGCGATCTGGGCGTGCATCTGATAGGTGGGCTCGAAGGTGGCGACCGTTCGGCCGGGCCCGGCGTAGGCCAGCAGCACTGTCTGGAGCACCTCGTTGGAGCCGTTGGCGGCGAAGACCTGTGAGGCGTCGACACCGTGCGTCGCTGCGATCGCCTCTCGCAGCTCGGTGGCGGCGCGGTCGGGATAGCGATGCCACTCGATCCGCGACACCTCCGCGGCGACCGCGTCGCGGAAGGCGGCGGGCGGTGGCTCGGGCGACTCGTTGGTGTTCAACCGCACGCGCACGTCGACCTGGGCGGAGTGGTAACCCTCGAGGGCACGGAGGTCGTCACGGACGGGAATCACCGGGCGAAGTGTAGAGGGAGGGCTCGCCGGGCTCCCGGTAGGGTTTGCCGACATGGCCGGATCCACCGAGTCGACCGCCGCAGAACTCGGCGCCATCGCCGACAACGTGGCGCAGTACCGCCACCGGGTCGCGGGCCTCGCCGAACCGTGGATCGGCACGGAGCGTGACGACGTGGTCACTGCAATCCACGAGGCCGAGCGCCAACTTCGCATTGCCGAACGCACGTTGATCCGTGCGATCAAGGCATGCGATTGAACGACTGAAACCCCTGGTGAGGCGAGCGAAAGTGGCGACGGCCCCTCGAAAGAGGGGCCGTCGCTCGGTGCGAGGTCAGGAGGCGGATCCCAACCGTCGCAACAACCAGGTGGCGGGAACCTGGTTGACGAGAACTATACACACGGCCGAAGTCCCACCGGTACCCTGCGAGCCATGCGGTGTCTCGAAATCAAGCGCCAGATGGCGAGCGATGACATTGCGAGTGTGACCGAACTCCTCGACGCTGCCGCCCGCGCCGACGGCCGTCGGCCGCTGTCGGATCACCTGTATCTCGACCTGGTGAATGGCGGCCTCGACGGATTCGCCGGATTCCTGGCGTCCGAGCCGGGCCACGACCATCCCGTCGCCTACGCACAGATCTCCCGCGGCAACGACGCGCATGCGTTCGAGCTCGTGATCCACCCCCACCACCGCTACGAGATGGCCACGATCGGCCCGGAGCTCATCGAGGCGGCGATCGAGGTCGTCGCTGCCGACGGCGGTGGGCGGGTCAACTGGTGGGTGTTCGAACCCACGACCGCCCACAACGCGCTGGCGGACGCCGCCCACATGACCCGCGGCCGCACGCTGCACCAGATGCGGCGCAGCCTGCCCACGAACATGGACGTCACGATCGAGACCCGCTCGTTCGTCCCCGGCGCCGACGATGCGGCGTGGCTGAGCGTCAACAACCGCGCGTTCGCCGGCCACGGCGAGCAGGGTGGGTGGACGCTCGAAACGTTCTGCCAGCGCCAGCAGGAGCCGTGGTTCGATGCGGACGGCTTCCGGGTGCTCGATGCGGTCGACGACGACGGCAACCTCCGGATGGCCGGGTTCTGCTGGACGAAGGTCCACCCGGCGGCCGACACCGGCCACGACCGCAACGCCGGCCAGGACATCGGCGAGATCTACGTGATCGCCGTCGATCCCGACTTCCACGGTCGGGGTCTCGGAGCTCAGCTCACACTGGCGGGTCTCGAGCACCTGGCCAGCCGGGGAATCGGCGTCGGCATGCTGTACGTCGACGCGGACAACACTCCTGCGGTCACGCTGTACCGGCGACTGGGCTTCACCGTCCACTCGACCAACGCGGCGTTCGTCGCCGACATCGCACCCTCCGGAGGCTCCCCGACGTGACCACGACCGACCTGACGATGACCGATCTGCCTCGGTGGAGCGTCACCGACGTGCACGAGTCGCTCGATGCGCGATCGTTCACCGACGCGCTCGAGCAAGCCTCCGCTGACGCCGACCGGCTCGTGGCGTTGTTCGACGAACTCGACATCCGCTCCACCGACACCCGTCCGGTGACAGCCGAGGACGGCGCGGCGGCAGATCGGGCACTGCGCGAGCTGAACCGGGTGACCGACGCGGTCAACCTGCTGCGTGCGTACGTCTACGCGACCGTGGCCACCGACTCCCGCCACGAACGTGCCCAAGCCGTGTTCAGCGAGACCCGCCGGCTCGACGCCACGCTGCGCCCGCTGTCGTCCCGGCTCGCGGACTGGGTGGCCGCGCTCGGCGTCGACGACCTGGCCGACGTGAGCGGCGAGGTCCACGACCACTGCGGTCCGCTGCGTCGCCTGGCCGCCCGCGCCGGCCATCAGATGACCGAGGGAGAGGAGCATCTGGCAGCCGAACTCTCGCTCACCGGTTCGTCGGCGTGGGGCCGACTGCACGCCGACGTCACCTCGCAACTCACCGCCGAGGTCGAATTGCCCGACGGTGTCCACACCCTGCCGATGCCCGCGGTGCGAGGGCTGGCGACCGACCCGGATCCCGTCGTCCGCCAAGCCGCGTACGACGCCGAACTGCGAGCCTGGCCGACGGTCGAAGTGCCGGTCGCGGCAGCGATGAACGCCATCAAGGGTGAGGCGATCGCCCTGAACCGTCGTCGCGGCTGGAGTTCCCCGGTGGATGCGTCACTCTTCGCCAACAGCGTGAGCCGCCCGACGTTCGACGCGATGCAGTCGGCGGTCACGTCGTCGTTGCCGGACCTGCGCCGCTGGATGCGCACCAAGGCGGCGCTCCACGGCCACGAGCGCGAACGAGGTCTGCCGTGGTGGGATCTCGTCGCTCCCCTGCCGTCGGCGGCGTCGGCCGTGTCGTGGGATGAGGGCGTCGACGTCGTCCGGCAGGCATTCGGCGACTACAGCCCGGACCTC
>DATKXG010000041.1:0-4030 GCA_035529175.1 Ilumatobacteraceae bacterium | reverse complement strand
CGCTGGAGCCTTCTTCGCAGGAGCCTTCTTCGCTGGAGCCTTCCTGGCCGGAGCCTTCTTCGCTGGCGCCTTCTTGGCCGGAGCCTTCTTGGCCGGAGCCTTCTTGGCCGGAGCCTTCTTCGCCGGAGCCTTCTTCGCTGGCGCCTTCTTGGCCGGAGCCTTCTTCGCAGGAGCCTTCTTCGCAGGAGCCTTCTTCGCAGGAGCCTTCTTCGCAGGAGCCTTCCTGGCCGGAGCCTTCTTCGCAGGAGCCTTCTTCGCAGGAGCCTTCCTGGCCGGAGCCTTCCTGGCCGGCGCCTTCTTGGCCGGAGCCTTCTTCGCAGGAGCCTTCTTGGCCGGCGCCTTCCTGGCCGGAGCCTTCTTCGCAGGAGCCTTCTTCGCAGGAGCCTTCTTCGCTGGAGCCTTCCTGGCCGGAGCCTTCTTGGCCGGAGCCTTCTTGGCGGGTGCCTTCTTCTTGGCCGGAGCCTTCTTGACGGCCATCAGATCAGTTGCTGTTCAGTGCGGACTTCAGCGTCGAGCTGGCCGAGAACTTCATCGCGGTCGAGGCCTTGATCTGCACGGGTGCACCGGTCTGCGGGTTGCGGCCGGTCCGGGCGCTGCGCTTGGTGGTGCTGAACGAGCCGAAGCCGGGCCACGCGACCTTCTCGCCGCTCTTGGTGGCCTTGACGACGTGGTCGAAGAAGGCACCGAGCGTGCGCTCTGCGTCGGCCTTCGAGACGCCTGCGGCGTCGGCCACTGCGTCGATCAGTTCTGCTTTGGTTGCCATTGAGTCCTCTTTCGGATGGGTGTTGATGCTGTTCACCCCGGCGCTGAGCACCGAGACCGTTTCCGCCAGTCGTTCGGCGGAACACGACCATGTGACCGACTGGGACCCGTGCTGTTCAAGCATCCATGTCATTGCATTTGCAATGACATGGCCGTCTGGCCCTTGCCGGGATTGAGATTCGGTGGCATCCACCACGTCGCGCGGTGCCTGCGCTACAAACTGGCTCCGTTGGGTATGACAGACGATCCGTCGAGGAGACATGGTGACCGACCTGCTTCCGTCCGCTGACGCACCGACCCGCTCGCCCCTCCGGGCGTCCGACGGGTCCGAGCCGAACACGCCCGACAAAGCGCAGCGAACTCGGCTGGTGGTCGACACCTCGGTGCTGATCGCGGACCCGACCTGTGTCCTGGAGTTCCAGGATGCCGACGTGATCGTGCCGCTCACGGTGGTCGAGGAGCTCGACGGACTCAAGAGCCGACCCGACGACGTGGGCCGATCCGCCCGTACGGCCCTGCGCACGCTCGAGGAGCTGCGCGTCGCCCACGGCGGCTCGCTCGCCAAGCCCGTGCCGACCGGCAACGGCACAGCGACGCTCCAGATCGAGATCAACAACATCCGCAAGCACCTCCTGGTCGAACATGGCCTCGATCCGAGTGTCCCCGACAACCGCATCATCGGCGCCGCGATCGGACAGTCGGACTTCGGGCCGACCACCATGATCAGCAACGACGCTGCGCTGCGGATCAAGGCGGCGCATCTGGGGGTCGACGCTGCCGAGCATCGGCTGACCCGCTCCGACCGCGACCGGCCCGCCGTCGGATGGTCGACGATCGAGGCGCCGTACGAGACCATCGACTGCCTCTACGCGGCCGGCGCCGTCGCCATCGACGCTGTCTTCACCGAGTCGGCGCCCGACTCGGTGATCGAGTTCAACGAGAACGAGTTCGCCGTCCTGCGCTCGGGCTCGCAATCCGCGCTCGTTCGCGCCGTGCACGACGAGTTCGTCCTGCTCTCGCAGCACACCCCGGAGGCCTGGGGTCTGCGACCTCGCAGCAAGGAACAACGGTTCGCGCTCGAACTGCTCCTCGACCCCGACATCGCCGTCGTCGCCCTCGACGGCCGCGCCGGCACGGGCAAGACGATCATGGCGATCGCCGCCGGGCTCGAGCAGGTCGTCGAGCACAGCCGCTACGAGCGGCTCGCCGTGTACCGCCCGCTGGTCCCGGTCGGACGAGCCGACGTCGGCTTCCTGCCGGGCGGGCTCGACGAAAAGCTCGATCCGTGGATGGCAGCGATCCACGACGCCGTCGTGGCCCTGACCGATCGCGGCAGCATCAACGACGCACGCAACATGGTCGACGAGCTCACCAACCGCGGCCAACTCTCGCTCGAGTCGGTCACGTTCCTGCGGGGACGATCGCTCCAACAGCAGTTCGTGGTCATCGACGAGGCGCAGAACCTCGAACCGACCACGTTGCGGACGATCCTCACGCGAGTCGGCGACGGCACCAAGGTGATCTTCACCGGCGACACGAGCCAGATCGACGCGCCGTACCTCGGCGAATCGAACAATGCGCTCAGCGTGTTGGCCTCTGCGTTCGCCGGCCAGCCCTGCTTCGGGCACATCACGCTCACCGCGTGCGAGCGCAGCGACGTCGCGAGCCTCGCCGCCGAGCTGCTCTAGCACCGCCATCAGCAGAACGACCCGGATTTCTGCGCGAATTCTCGGCGCATGTGTCCGGATCTCGATCTGCCGTTCGTCGTGTCTGTGACAATCAACAATGATCACCGACACAAAGGACATCACGACATGAAGTACATGCTCCTCCTCGCCAGCAATCCCGCCGACGAACCGGCCCCCGGCAGCGAAGCGTTCGGCCCCTACATGGGCGAATGGGCTGCCTACAGCCAGGCGCTCGCGGAGGCAGGCGCCATGGTCGCCGGCGAAGCGCTGCAGGGCGCGGACACCGCGAGCACCGTCCAGGTTCGCGATGGCAAGCGCATCGTGACCGACGGGCCGTTCATCGAGTCGAAGGAAGTGATCGGCGGCTACTACGTGATCGACGTCGCCGACCTCGACGAAGCGCTCGACTGGGCCGCCCGGATCCCGAACGCTCACTTCGGGACGATCGAGGTTCGACCGGTCATGTCGTTCGACGGCTGACGGGCCCGATGGGTGTCGCCGACGTCTTCCGCGCGGAGTGGCCACGGCTGGTGGCCACCCTCGTGCGCGACGTCGGCGACCTCGCGATTGCGGAAGACGCGGCACAGGACGCGTTCATCGAGGCGTCGACACGGTGGCCCGTCGATGGGCTCCCCGAGCGACCGGGTGCCTGGTTGATCACGACCGGCCGCCGCAAGGCCGTCGACCAGATTCGCCGAACGCGGTGCTTCGAGGATCGCATCCCGTTGTTGGCCGCCCAGACCGCGACCGTCACGCTCGACGGCACGGATCCGGCTGACGTCGACCTCGACGCTGGGCAGGACCTCGATGATCAGCTCGCGCTTCTGGTCGGATGCTGCCACCCCGCCCTCTCCCCGGAGGCGCAGGTCGCGCTGACCTTGCGGATCGTGGCCGGGCTCTCGACGCCGCAGATCGCGCGTGCCTTCCTGGTGTCCGAGGAGACGATGACGCGTCGACTCACACGCGCCAAGGCGAAGATCCGAGCCGCGCGGATTCCCTTCGACCCACCGAGTCGGGACACGCTCACCGAGCGCATCGGTGCCGTGTGCGAGGTGATCTCGTCGATCTTCACCGAGGGCCACGCCAGCGCAACGGACACGGCGCTCATCCGAGGAGATCTCTGCGAGGAGGCGATCTGGCTCGCAGAACTCCTGAGCACGCTCGTCCCCACCGATCCGGAAGTCGCAGGCCTGCATGCGCTGCTGTTGCTGACCGATGCCCGACGACCGAGTCGGCTCGACCGCCACGGCAGCCCGGTCCTGCTCGCCGACCAGGACCGGACGCTGTGGGACCAACCGATGATCGCTCGCGGTCTCGCCGAGCTGGCGAGAGCACACTCGTTCCAACGAGGTGGACCCTTCCAGTTCCAGGCGGCAATCGCCGCCCTGCACGCCACCGCACCCACCTTCGAGGCCACCGACTGGCCAGCCGTCCTACGCCTCTACGACGTGCTCCTGCGGCGCCAGCCCAGCGCGCTCGTCGCGCTGAACCGGGCGATCGCCGTCGACCACGTACACGGGCCCGCCGCCGCACTCGCCGCACTCGACGCGATTCCCGAGGCGGACGACCTCGCCGGTGAC
>DATKXG010000040.1:0-4648 GCA_035529175.1 Ilumatobacteraceae bacterium | reverse complement strand
GAACGCGGCCAGTCCGACGATCTCGGCCCAGGTGCGCTCGTGCTGCCATCCGACCCAGAGCAGGAATGCCGGGACCAGGAGCGTGACGGTCATCGCGAGCGCGACCGTGGGCGCGTACTCGACGGCCGCGAAGATCCCGAGCCCGGCAGCAGCGAACGCGATCAGCACGGCGCCGGCGGCGTCCCATCGCCATGCCAGGAGTGCCCCGACGGAGACGAGGCCGGCGAAGGCCAGCTGCAGTGGCGTTGCGATGTCCGGTCCGAACACCGTGCCCTCCGGGTTGGCCGGGACCCCGACCGTGATCGTCAGCACGGCCAGGCCCAGGGCGGCAGCAGCGCCGGCGAGGTGGGCGAGCCGACGGATCGTCGGCAGCCGGGGCGCTCCGACCCGCACTGCCGCGCGGCGGCGCGGCTCGTGACCCTCTGGTGCCCACACGCAACCTCGGCAGATCACGTGCCAGCGCTGGTGCTCGATGACCCACCACGATGCGAGCGCGATGGCGAGCCCGATCAGCGCTCCACCGACGACGTCGGACGGGCTGTGCGTCCCCTCGTACACCCGATGGATCGCGCCGGCGCCGGCGAGGACGATGGCCAGCGCTCCAACCGGTGGACCCAGGCGCTTCCGACCCGTGATCGACACCAACGCGAGTGGGAGGAGTCCCGCGAGTGCGACTGCCTGGAGGACGTGGCCGCTGGGGAACGCGTGGGTGAGGATGTCCTCGGCATCCGGTAGCGGCCGCTCGACGACGTTGCGGAGCCACGCGTGCAACGCGAGCCCGGTCACGATCGCGCCGACGAACGTGAGGGCCGCCGGGCGGCAACGCAACGCGGCCAGCCCGATCACGACCGCGAGCGCCAACGACACCTCGGTCGATCCCCAGGGGTCGAGGAATCGGAGTGCATCGAACATGCCGCGGGATCGGATCCAGTCCGAGACCGACTCGTCGGGGCCGTCGACGACGTGGGGAGCCGATCCGACCATCAGGGCGAACATGGCAGCGACCACCGACGTCACGAGGACCGCCGTCGTGAGTCTCCATCCCGGCAGGCCTGGCTCGTCGGGCGACGTGCTCGCGGCGAGGCGTGTCCGCACCGCCGTCGCGCGCAGCCACCTGGGCGGGTCGTGCCAGCGGAGCCACAGGGCCGCGCTCACCCCGGCTGCAAAGGCGAAGGCGACTGCGAGCGTGACGGCGAGGGCCAGCAACCAGGCGATGTCGGACACGTAACCCCCGACCCGGGTGTAGTTGAGAAACGCCCCGATCGCGATGTACAGCGATGCCACGAGGAAGACCAGCGCCCAGACGCTGTAGGCCGCGCGTGGGTGCAATGCGACCGCGTCAGCCGCTCCGCCCTCGCGTCGACCGACCGTCAGTTCCGCCACCGCGCGTCCGTTTCGCTCGCTCCCGTGCTGTCGGGCCCGGGCGCCGCGCCAGCGGAGTGCATCTCGGAGTATCTCCGCGAACCAGAAGAGCAGTCCGACGGACATCAGCGCCGGCACGAAGATGTTGAGCCGGTCGAGCCCCAGCTCGCGCATGGTCGGGCGACGGCGGCTCATCGGCCCTCCCCGTCCGCCTCGTCGTGGACCACCACGATCCCGCTCGAACCGTCGACGGTCAGCACGCGACCGTCCAGCGAGCGCACGGCCGTGCCGACGTTGAGCACGGCCGGCACACCGAGTTCCCGCGCGAGGATCGCCGCGTGCGACAGCGGCCCGCCGCGCTCGAGCACGATCGCGCCGGCGCGCACGAACACCGGCGACCACGATGCGTCGGTCGCCTCGGCGAGCAGGATCGCACCCCTCGGCAAGCTGTCGTCCGGCTCGTCCATGAAGACCGCCTGGTTCTTGCACCGTCCCGCACTCGCCGCCCATCCCTCGAGCCGATCGCCGGCGGGGAGGCTCGGAACCTGTCGCTCGGGCCGGCCGCGGAAGCGGACGGGGAGCGGGCCTTCGTCCTGGTAGCGGCGACTCCAGCGCCGGCGCCGGGCGACGATCCCCGACGGTGGCCCGGCGCCGCGGAGTCCGGCCTCGACCTCGCGCCAGGTCAGCAGGTCGACGTCGGCGCGGTCGTCCAGGGCCCCACGGGCGACGAGCCGCGCTCCGAACTCGAGATGCACGCGGCGGACCTCCCCGCCGAGTTCCAGCACGGCGGCCTTCGTGTGCTCGCGGCGGCCGAGGTGGTCGACGGCTCCCTCGACCGCGCGGTCGATGCGCCGCCGGCGGAACCATCCGAGCGGGGCATCCGCACCGAACTGCTCCATGGTGTCGAGGCGCCGGTGGAGATCCGCGAGCGGATCTCTCTCCACATCCGGTGTCGCCGGGGTCGTCGCGACCGGGACGGCGCGACCGGTCTCCTCCCAGGTCGGTCCGGCGAACACTGCCGTCGATGCGTGCGTGTGTGGCACCGCCACGATGCCGGACCTGGCTGTCGCCATCCCGGCGAGCCGCCCCGCCTCGTCGTCGTCGAACGAGGACGACAGCGTGAGCTCGAGTCGTCGGTAGGCGGCAGCTGCGGCGGCTGCCGAGGCGAGTTCGGCGGTCATCGCCCGTACGCCGAGGTCGAGGAGCCTGAACCGGTAGCGGGCGAGCGCCTCGTCGTCCAGTTCGGTCAGGTCGCCGCGCCGGTGCCGGAGTTCGGCGACAGCGACGCAGACCACTTCGGCGTCTTGGGCAGCCCGGTGCTGTTGGGCGAGTACCCGGAGGTCGTGGCGGGTCCTGGCGAGCCGGCTGCCCGGCGGTTCGGCGCGATGGACCGCCCGGCCGGTACGTCGCGAGCCGAAGTACTGGCGTTCGAGTTCGTCAGCGGCGCCCCCTGGCAGCTGCGTCGCCATCTCGTGGAGCTCGGAGAAGTTCAGCGTCGCACGGCCCCGCACGCGCCGGAGGAGTCCGTGGCGACCGACGAGGTCGACCGGGAGCCCGAGCCCGTCGAGCACGGCCCGGAACGCCTGCTCGACCAGGTGAGAGTTCACCTGCCAGAGCAACGGCGGGAGGACGCCGGGAAGCATCTCGCCGATCCCGGCAGTGGTCAGGTCGGCGTCGGTTTCGGGTGAGTCGAAGCCGTCCCCGTCGTCGTCGGGTCCGATGGTGGTGATCGGCCTCGCCTGGACGATCCAGAGGGTTCCGTCGGCCCATGCCCACTCGACGTCCTGTGGAGCTCCGGCGAGCGACTCGATGCGACACGACTCCCGAAGGGCTGCCTCGATCTCGGCGGGGATGTCCGGATGTTGATCGCGCGGATCGAGCAGCCACGCGTCCGGGGTCCGTTCGCCCGAGACGAGGGTGTCGGCGAGCCCCTGGACCGCCTCGACGCGCGCGCGTCCCGAGTCGTCGGCCGGATCGACCGTGAAGGCGACACCGGCGCGCTCGGCGGGCACCATCGCCATGACCACGGCGGCCATCGCCGCGTCGCTGTCCTCGATTCCGAGCGCGTCCCGGTAGGTCCGCGCCTGTGGATGCCAGAGCGACGCGAACACCGACAGTACGGCCGCGACGACGGCGTCGGGATCGGCGGAGTCGACGTCGAGGACCGATCGGTAGAGCCCGGCGAACGACGAATGAGCGAGGTCTTCGACCGTGGCCGACGAGCGGACCGCGAGGCGGCCACCGGCTCCGATCCGTCGGCCCAGCGCCGCCATCTCCGAGCGCAGCGCATCGGGGAGCACGACGTCCGAGAACGCCCGGTCGATCTCGTCGACGCCGCAGGCCTCGCCGGCCGCGAGCCGGTCGAGCAGCCCGGCCGGCCCGGGAAGGGCGGCGACCGCTCGGTACGTGGCTGCCGTGACGACGCCGGTGTCCGGGACGCGGAATCCCCAGCCGATCAACCGGTCGAGCGCGGCTCCCTTGCCGCCGAGCGTTCTCGGATCGGTGCACGTGCCGTCGAGGACGAGGGTGAACGGGGTCGTCACGGTCCGGGATCCTGCTCGACGGGGTCGTCGAGGCTCGCCGGAACCCGGGTCGAATCGCCGAGGTCGGAGAACCCTGCCCGGTAAGCGCTGACCGCTCGGTCGGCGACCGCCTCCATGGGCTCGCCCCTCAGCGCCGCCTCGTCACGGAGCCAGGCGACGAGGTCGCGGCGGATGGGCACCGCCGGTCGCCGGGACGAGAGCCGGGCGAGCAGGAGCAGTTGCAGTGCCAGTGCTGCCGTGAACACGGCGAGGAAGTCCCACTCGTGGCTGACGATGCCGTCGATCACCCCGACGGCGAGCACCACCGACGACATGAGCAGGACGAGACGGTTGAGTGCGGTCGGTGCCATCTGGGGTCTCCCTTCGCGGTCCAGGTTCCAGCTTCCGGGCCCGCCGGCATCTCGACCAGGGGCGAAGGTCTGCAGGATCGCGCCTCGGAATTCCCCCGCGATGAGCGAACCGCCCAGATCCCGTCGTTTCGCTCATCGCAGGAGTCGATTCGGACGGGCCGGGCTCGTACGGAGCCGTACCGGGTGGAGCGCCGCCAGCGGTGCTCAGGAAAGGTGGCTGACGTTGGCGTCGGGGTCCCAGCCGTCGAGGCTGGCGGCGTGGAGGATGGCGGTTCGGCGCAGGGTTCGGCAGCGTCGTTCGGTGTCGTCGGTGGAGTCGTCGACCCAGGTGTCGAGGATGCGGGAGGTCGCCGGTTCGTCGGGGAAGACCGGTGGGCGGACTCCGACGGGAAG
>DATKXG010000039.1:0-30444 GCA_035529175.1 Ilumatobacteraceae bacterium | reverse complement strand
GCCATCGCCGAAGGCATGCAGCCGGGAGCAGTGGCTGACCTGGTCGCCGACGCGGTCCGGTCAGACCGCTTCTGGGTCTTCCCCCACCCCGACTTCCTCGAGATCGCCGTCGAGCGGTTCCACAGCATCGGCGAACAACTGGATCCTTCTCGGCCGGAGGAGTTCCCCGGCTTGCCGCCGCGCTCGCAGATGATGGCCGAGGTGATGGCCGCGATGGCGGCGCCGCCATCGGAGTGATCAGAGCCGGTAGATCCGCGCCGCCGTCCCCCGGAGCATCGCATCGCGCTCGTCGGCGCTGAAGCCCGTGACGAGCTTCTTGAACGCGTTCCACAGGGTCCGGTACGACAGCGAGAAGCGGTCGACCGGGAAGTTCGACTCGAACATGCACCGTTCGGGGCCGAACTGCTCGATCGTGTGGAGGTAGTAGCGACCCTGCGCCTCGACGAACTCGTCGGACGTCGGCGGACGCTCGGCGGTGTGCCAGCCGAAACCGTTGTCGGGCATCGCGAGCCCGCCGATCTTGGCGACGACGTTCCTGCAAGCCGCGATGTCGGCGATGTCGGTCGTCCACTGCTGGAAGATCTGCTCGCGTTGGGACTCGTACGGCCCGACCCCGAGCGGGGTACCGAAGTGATCGAGGACCAGCGTGGTTCCCGGCACCGCCCGGACGAGCTCGAGGAAGTCGCGGTTCTGGTAGTGGTAGTGCCAGGTGTCGTAGGTCAGGCCTCGCTCCCCCAGCCGGGCCACGCCGGCACGAAAGGCCGGGTCGGCGTAGAGCCCGGCCGGCGCGCCGCCCGGGATCGTCAGCACCTCGGGATGCAGCGCATGCGACCCGGCGTGGCGGATCCCGCGGAAACGTCCGCGCCCCGCCGCGTCGTGGGCGTCGAGCACCGCATCGAGATTCGACCCGTCGCGAAGGTCGGCGTGCGCGACGATCCCGCCCATCACCGTGCGTTCGCTGCGTTCGGCCTCACGGTTGACGAAGATGGTCTCGCCGACCGGCGCGAAGGGGTCGCCGACGGTGCGGTCGTACGCAGCGCCGCACTCTACGAACACGGTGTCGACGACGTTGTGACCACTGCCGAGATCGGCCTCGAGCTCCGCGAGCCCGTACGGCAACGAGCCGCCGACGGGCCAGAGATGGTGATGCGGATCGATGATCGGCGCATCGGGATCAACGACATCTTCGAAAACGGAATCGAGCCACGCCGGACTGGCGGGTTCAGGGCGAGGTGCTGGGGCCATCACCCGATGGTACGGACCGGCGCGATCCCGACTTCAGGCGGAGCAGCACACCCACCGATGAGCAAACCAACCGCATACGGCGATCTCGCTCATCGCAGACGCGAAGAAACCCCCGCCTGAGCAGGGGCTTCTGGAGCGGACGACCGGGATCGAACCGGCGACCTCAACCTTGGCAAGGTTGCGCTCTACCAACTGAGCCACGTCCGCGAGACCGCTGTGAGCGGCGTATGCGAAGCAGCATGATAGCGGTCTCGACGTCGTTTCGAGCAACCTCGAGCGACGATCTCGTCCGGCGTCCGGGCATCATCGCGGCCTGTGCAATCATTCGGGCACCCGACAGAGGAGACCCACATGCCGGACAGCTCCGCGCCGACTACCGATCGCCAGCACCAGAATGCCTCCAGCGTCCGAAAGGAGTTGATCTTCCACCGGCTCCTGCTGCCCGCTGCGAAACGCAACGCCGACCGACCGTGCACCACCGATGCGGCCACCGGCGCGACCCACACCTACCGCGAGCACTTCGACGAGGTTGCTCGTGCGATCGGAGGTCTCCGAGCGCTCGGCGTCGATCGCGGCGATCGCTTCGCACTCATGATGGCGAACTCACCCGAGTACCTCGTGCTGTTCCACGCAGCGCTGCTCGGCGGTGGAGTCGTCAACCCGCTGAACCTCCGCTTCGCCCCGAAGGAACTGGCCTACGTACTGCGTGACTCGGGCAGCACGGTGTGCTTCGTCGATCAGCACTTCGCTCCGATCATCGATCAGGTGAAGGAGGAAGCCGGACTCGAGCACGTGGTGCTCGTCGGTGACGGCGACGCTCCTCACACGCTGCGATACGGCGACCTGCTGGCGTCGGCAACACCGGTGATCCCCGACGAGGGCGACGAGTCCGATCCTGTTGTGCTGATGTACACGGGCGGAACGACCGGCCTTCCCAAGGGTGTGCTGTCCGACCAGCGCGGACAGGTGATGAATGCGTATCACTGCCTGATGACACTCCCGTACGAACGAGGTTCGTCGTTCCTGCTGCAGACCCCGATGTTCCATGCGGCGTCGACGCTGACCATGACGTCGCTCCCCGCGGCCGGTGGGCACATCGTGACCATTCCGATGTTCGAACCGGTCGCCGTGATGCGAGCACTCCGCGAGCACCAGCCGACGTTCACCGTCATGGTCCCGACGATGATCGGGATGACGCTCTCGCATCCCGACTTCACACCGGACGCGCTCGCCTCGCTGACCGACATCGGATACGGAGCGTCGCCGATGCCACAGGTGCTGCTCGAGAAGCTCGCTCAGCTCTACCCGGAACTCGACCTGTGGCAGGTCTACGGAATGACCGAAGCGTCGCCTGTTCTCACCGTGCTGCGACCGGAGGATCACCGCACGGGCGGCGCACTGTTGCGGTCCGCCGGCTCCGCCGTCACCGGTGTCGAACTGTCGATTCGCGACGTGGACGGCTCCGCGCTGCCCGTCGGCGTTCCCGGTGAGGTCTGCGCCCGGGGTGGGAACTACATGATCGGGTACTGGAACAAGCCAGAAGCGACCGCCGAGGCGTTCGCCGGCGGCTGGTACCACTCCGGCGACGCCGGCTATCTCGATGACGACGGCTACCTCTACCTCGTCGACCGAGTGAAGGACATGATCGTGACCGGCGGCGAGAACGTATACTCAGCGGAGGTCGAGAACGCCATCGCCAGCCACCCGGCGGTGTTGCAGGTGGCGGTGATCGGCGTCCCCAGCGACGAGTGGGGCGAGGCGGTGCACGCGATCGTGGTGCTGCGGGAGGGAGCGGAGGCCACCGACGTGGAGATCATCGACCACGCCCGCGAGTACATCGCCGGCTACAAGGTGCCCAAAGCGGTCACGTTCCGCTCCGACCCACTGCCGTTGTCAGGAGCGATGAAGGTGCTCAAGCGCGAGCTTCGTGCGCCGTACTGGGAAGGCCACGACCGCAACGTCGGCTGACGTCGTCAGGTGCGTGAATCGGGGGTGGACTCGGGCTCGGGCTCGGGCTCGGGCTCGGGCTCGGGCTCGGGCTCGGGCTCCGGCTCGGGCTCGGGCTCGGGCTCCGGCTCGGGCTCGGGCTCGGGCTCCGGCTCGGGCTCGGCGAGCACCTCGTCGTCCACGTCGATGAGCGGCACCAGGAGCGGTCCGATGGCCGGCTCGTCGGCATCGTTTCCGACCGGGGTCGGGTCGCGCTCCTCCGACGGGACGCCGGGCCCGAGATCGCTGAACGACGTGACGGGGTGCTCGTCGAGTTCGAACTCGTCGTCGAGCGCTGGCGGCTGGTTCGCGGGGGCGAGGGGCCGAGCCCCGTCCGGACGGACTTCGTCGAGCATGCGACGTTGCGTCGCCCGGTCACGCTTCTTCCACTCCCCGTCGCCCATCCGCTCGAGCGGGGCCAGCACGTCGAGATCCACACGCGTCTGGCGGACGATCCAGATCCCGAGAACGATCAGCAGCAGGCCGATCACGACCAGGCCGATCACCATCGAGTAGACGAGCCGGCTCGCACCGGGGTCGCCCGCACCGACGAGTGCGACGGCCGACGATGGCATGGAGCCGAGACGAGAAGCGATGACGGGCACGGGCACACGATTGTGCCAGTTCCGAGCCGTATCGCCACGGATCAACGCTGATGCCGAGGACACCACACGGTGGTGCGGCCGCCCACTACGAGCCGTTCGAGGGGCTCGCCGTCGCGTTCACACGGCGGGCACGCGGCACGTACCGCGGGACTCAACACGCCGGTGGTGCTGCCTCCGCGGGCGAGCATGATCGCAAGGCGACGGCGGATCGTCGACGCGAGGCGGTCGACCTCGGGTGCCGTGAGCGAGTCGACGGCGCGCCGCGGGTCGAGCCCGGCCCACCACAGGACCTCGTCGACACACAAGTTGCCGAGGCCGGCGACGACGTGCTGGTCGAGCAGCGCCGACTTCAGCACGCCGTGCCGACCGGCGAATGCCCGTTCCAGGCGCCGCGGTGTGACCTCGGTGAAGTCGAGGCCCAGGTGACCGAGGTCCGGGTCGAGCGACACGCGCCCGAGCCGTCGAGGATCGTTGAACCGCAGCGCCGGTGGCGGGGTGCGGCCGCCCGGGGTGGCAAACAGCACGAGTCGATCCCATGCCGGATCGTCACGGCCCGATGCATAGGCCAGACGGTCGATCGAGGCGTCCCCGTCGATCACCAGCCGACCCGTCATACCGAAGTGCAGCCCGATCGTGGGGCCGTCGGTGTCGAGCAGCACCACCTTGCCGCGACGCCGGGGCCCCGCGAAGGTCGCCCCGACGACCGCCTCGGCGAACCCCTCCTCGACCACTCGGGCGTCGGTGACGACGTCGATGATCGTCCGCCCGATCAGTGGCTCGCTCGCACGACGCCAGATCTCGGCCTCGAG
Organism: Ilumatobacteraceae bacterium; assembly: GCA_035529175.1. GTDB lineage: Bacteria > Actinomycetota > Acidimicrobiia > Acidimicrobiales > Ilumatobacteraceae > Sva-07. Next base: position 25,799 of record DATKXG010000039.1, on the reverse strand, counting down.
ACCCTCGGGCATGGTCAGGAGGTCGACGAGTTCGACTTCGCAGCGCTGCCGAGAAAGCGTTCCAACGGCTCGGCGAGTTGGTCGCTGTTGATCAGGAACGCGTCGTGGCCGTGCGGCGAGTCGATCTCGACGTACTCACTCGGCACGCCGTTGGCCGCCACCGCCTCCTGGATCTGCTGCTGCTGGTAGGCGGGATAGAGCATGTCGCTCCAGATCCCGACGGCCATGGTCGGCGCTGCCACCCGCAGCATCGCCCTCTCGAGCGACCCGCGACCTCGAGCGACGTCGTGCAGGTCCATCGCCTTGCCGATCGCAAGGTAGCTGTTGGTGTCGAAGCGGCGCGCCAGCTTCACACCGTGGTATTCGAGGTAACGCTCGACTTCGAATCGCTGCCACATGCCGAGCGTGTCACCGACCGTCGCCTTGTCGGCCAGCTCCCGGCCGAACCGGTCGGTGAACACGTTGTCGCTGCGGAACGTCACCTGTGCGACCATGCGTGCGATCTCGAGCCCCTCGGTCGGCCCGTCGCCTGGCTCGGCGTCGTAGTAGTCGCCGCCTCGCCATTTCGGATCGAGCCGGATCGCACGACGCCCGATCGCTCCCCAGGCGATCTGCTGGGCGGTGGCCTGCATGCACGTGGCGACCGCGACCAGCGAGCCGACCCGGCGCGGGTACATCACCGCCCACTCGAGCGCCTGCATACCGCCCATCGATCCGCCGATCACCGACATCCACCGGGCGACCCCGAGGAACTGGCCCAGTTGCGCCTGGGCACGCACCATGTCGCGGATCGTGACGACGGGGAAACGGGATCCGTACGGCTTGCCGTCGAGCGGATGTGGCGAGGCCGGTCCAGTGGAACCCTGGCATCCGCCGAGCACATTGGCACACACGACGAAGTACTTGTCGGTGTCGATCGGTTTGCCGGGCCCGACGGTGTCGTCCCACCAGCCGGGTTGCGGGTGCCCCCTGCCGGCAGGGCCGGCCGCGTGGCTGTCGCCGGTCCAGGCATGACACAGCAGGATGGCGTTCGATCCATCGGCGTCGAGGCGCCCCCACGTCTCGTAGGCCACCACGACGTCCGACAGCGCCACACCACAGTCGAGCGCGAACCGGCGATCGGTCGCGAAGGTGAGGAACTGCCGGTGCCCCGGTTCGTCACCGGGCAACCAGGCGCCGGTCACCGGAGGAGGCGAAGGAGTCGTCATCGGATCGGGACGGGCCGACACGATCATCGCACTGCCCGTCCGGCGCATGGTAGCAACGCGGCTCGCTGCCTTGCCGGGAGTATCCGTCGCGCCTGCCCGGCCGCACCCCACTCGGCCACCCAGCGATGAGCGAAAAGCCGCCATCCGGGCGGTTGCCTCATCACAAACCCGACCACACCCCCAACGATGAGCCAAACGCCGCTATCCGGGCGGCTCGCTCATCGCTGGGTTGGGCAGGGGCGGTCGGGCGGATCAGGCGATCGTGCCGATGACGGGTTGCGCGAGGACCATGCGCTGCTCGTAGCCGGTCTCGTACGGCATGAAGCCGTTGCGGTCCGGATACATCAGCTGCACCAGCTCGAAGGGTCGGCCGTCGTACCAGGCCGTCGCGGTGGCGAAGTACGGCCCCCAGGGACCGAGGTCGACCGGCGCGAACATGCAGCGAAGTTCGTTGTCGAGTAGACCGACCACCTCGACGCCGATCGGGATCTCGGTACCGCCACGGCACGCGTCGGCGACCAGCGTGAGCAGACCTTTGGACGCGGCCGGCGTGAGGCCGAACACGGCGACCTCGGGGAACCCGACGTCGGCGGTGAGCCCGATGGTGTAGGCATAGCCGGGCGTCGGTGGGGTGCTCTCGGCGTCGGGTTGGATCGCCTCCAGCGCCCATCCGTTCGTCTCGATCATGAAGTCGATCTTGTCCCGATCGCTCATCGCGTCGAAGCGTTCGGCAAGGTGGTCGTCAGGATGATCCTTCACGACCTCGACCGTAGTAGCCCACCCGGCCCCGGGTCAGGTGCGGTCGGACCGCCTACCGATCGAGGTTCTCGATCTCGAACGGCGCCACGTCGTCAGCCGGTTCGAAGCCCAGCACCCGTCCGTAGAAGTACAGGTCCGACTCGAACCATCGCACGATCGAGTCCGCGGCACGGAACCCGTGGCCCTCACCCTCGAAGCTCTGATATGCGACCGGCAGTCCCTTGGCACGCATCGCCTCGACGATGCGCTCGGAGTTCGCAGGGGGGACCACGGTGTCGTCGCTGCCCTGCAGTACGAGCAGCGGCGCCGACAAGCGCTCGGGAAAGTTGATCGGAGACCGCTTCGCGTACTCGCCGGCCGCCTCGGGCCAGGGCCCGATGAGGCCGAACGCGTACTGCGACTCGAACTTGTGATCATCGGTGATCAGGGCCGACATGTCGGTGACACCGAACAGGTTCGTGCCCGCCGCGAAGACGTCGTGGTTGGCAATGGCCAGCAGCACGAGCGTCCCGCCAGAGCTTCCGCCCTCGATCACGAGCCGTTCGCCGTCGACGTCACCCCGCTCGGCGAGGAACCGTGCGGCGGCCACCGCATCGTCCACGTCGAACACGCACCAGTTGCCGAGCAGCTTGCGCCGGTAGGTGCGGCCGTAGAGCGTGCTGCCCCGATAGTCGACGTCGATCACGGCGACGCCCCGACTGGTCCAGAACCGGTGACTTCGGCCTGGCACGAGGCGCCGCTGGGCGGACCCGGTCGGGCCGCCGTGGACGAACACCATGAGCGGCGGCCGTTCACCGTCGGGGAGTTCGGCGTCGGGATTCGCTGGCGCGTAGTACAGCCCGTGTGCGACATCGCCGCCGCTGGTGGGGAACGTGACGAGTTCGGGTTCGGGCAGGAAGGCGTTGTCGTACCCGAGGTCGTGCCCGGCGCGGAGGATCTCGACGTTGCCGCCCCGGAGCCGTACCACCTCGCTGCTGGCGGTGTAGGAGCTTCCGACGAGACAGAACGCGTCCCCCGCACGCCGCAGCGAGCCGATCATCGTGTAGGGCAGGTCGAGTTCGAGGTGGTCGTCGACGACCAGCTCGTCGCCGTGGCGATCGCGACGCACGTGGCCTCCTTCGGCGTGGCTCGCGCCGCCGAACACCCAGTGCGGTTCGACGATCTCGAACGGACCGACCGCTTCCGGGGTCAGCTCACCGGTGGTGACATCGACTCGGTAGAGGTTCCACCATTCGTCGCGATCGGTGACGACCACCAGCGCGCCGTCGCTCCACCACAGCGGTTCCTGCAGGGCCTCGTCACCGTTGCCGACCAGCTTGCGAGCGTTGCGGATCGACGGTCCGTCGAGGTCGGCGATCCACAGCTCGGTCGAGTCCCACGGCATGTTCGGATGCATCCACTGGATCCACACGATCGATCGGCCGTCGGGAGACAACCTCGGCGACGCATAGAAGTCTGCCCCGGTCGTGATCACCTCGGTGCGCATCGATCCGTCGGTGGCCACGGCCACGATCTCGTTGACGGGCTGGCCGACGCCGTGGCGTTCGTGGACGCACACGAACCAGTCGCCGTCCGGTGTCGGTCGACCATCGGCGTAGCGCAGGGCACGAGGTACGTCGGGCTCCGCGGTCAGCACCATCGGTTCGCCGCCCGGCTCGATCCGCCGCAGGCGCTGGTCGGCGAAATCGGTGTAGAACGCGACACCGTCGGCGGCCCACCACGCTCCACCCCCGTACTCGTGGACGCTGGTGCGGACATTGGTCTCCGGGGCGGTCACGTCCGACGTCACACCGTCACGCCAGCGCACGAGCGTGGTGCGTCCGGCGTTGTCCGGCCGAGACTCCGCCCACCACACGTCGTCGCCGTCGGGGACCACCTCGCTGATGCCTACCGACCCGCCGACGAGTGATCGAGCGGTGATCGGTGACGGCCACGTGCCTGCAGGTCGCTGGGTCATCGGGCCAGTGTCGCACGGGGAGCTTGCGTGCCGAGGAGCCCGGCGCCACCCGATTCACCAGCACCTCTCGCAATTCTCGACGGTTCTGGTTCCAGCTGCCGCGACCAGATCCGTCCTGAACTGCACGCCGCTGGAGGATTCGCTCGCTCAGGTCCAGCGGTCAGATCAGGCTGTAGGCGTCGAGATCCAGCGCTTGGCGGAGGTGGCGTTGGGCCATCGCGCCGAACATCGCCTCGCTGCGATCGTTGAGCGTCACGATCTGCGACGCCATCGCCGCCACCGCCAGCCCGGCGAACGCATCGCGCCGGTACTGCTCCCACACCCAGGCCTCGTCGAGGACGACGCCGTACGCGCCGAGGGCATCCAGGTACACCGCGACGAGCTCGCGTTCGTGCTCGCGCCGCTCGGGCGGCAACAGACCGGCGCCGATGAAGTACGAGAGATCGGTGATCGGGCTGCCGTGTGCCGGCGTCTGCCAGTCGACGACGGTGACCGGCGGACCGCCCACAGCCGTCGCGAAGAGCATGTTGTCGAGGCGGTAATCGCCGTGCGTGATCGTCTTCGGACCGGTGCGGCCTGCGCGCCATGCACCGATCACCGAGCCGAACCGCTCGGCCAACTCGAACTCCTCGGCGCTGAGATGCGACCGGTAGGTGCCGGCGAAGCCGGGGAAGAACATCTGCCACATCATCGCCAGCCCAGCACCCGCCTCGGGGTCGTCACCGCGGTCGTGTTCGATCCAGTCGACGTCGTACAGCGTCGGATCGTCCCAGCGCGGTCCGTGCAACTTCGCGAGTTCTCGCACGGCGTCGCGGGCCTGCTCGAGCGTGCACCCCGTGAGCTGGTCGCCCTGCGTCGCCGGCGCCATGTCCTCGAGCACCAGGACGAACGCGTTCGTCTCAGCGGTCCAGTCGCCGTACAGGCAGGCCGGAACGCGCATGTCGACGGTCGAGGCGAGCTCCAGATAGAAGCGCGTCTCACGTTCGTAGTGGCGCAGCATCGCCGCGGTGGTGAGGCTGGTGTCGTCGGTGGCCGGGAGTTTCACCACGACCGAGCGCGGCAGCGATGCATCAGCGTCGGGCATGGAGAGGCGCACGTTGACCCCGATGTGGCCGTCACCGATGCGCTGGGCCGTGACCGGCCCCACCTCGGCGCCGAGCACCGACGAGAGCCATTCGGAGGTGACGTCGTGCGCACGCATGGCGCGGCACGGTAGTGCTCGGCGACCGCTACCGTCGTGCCCGAGATGTCCGGGTCGCGCTTCTCCTTCCTGCTGCGTCCGAAGTGGATTGCATTCCATCTGCTCGTGCTCGGATCGATCGCGTTGATGATCTGGTTGGCGTTCTGGCAGCTCGATCGCCTCGACCAGCGACGCGCCTTCAACGACCTCGTCACCGAACAGATCGACCAGCCGCCCGCCCCGCTCGAACAGTTGCTCGACGAGGCAGGAGACGATCCCGAGTCGATCGAATGGCGCCAGACGATCGTCACCGGGCGGTACCTGCCCGATCAGATCCTGTGGTTCAACCGCTCGCAGGACGGCATCGCCGGCGACAACGTGCTCACGGCGCTCGTCGCGGAGAGCGACACCACCGTCGTCGTCAACCGGGGCTTCGTGCCGCTCGGCTTCGACGTTCCCGCAGCGCCGACCGTCGAGACCGAACTGCTCGCCCGGGTGCGCATCCCCCAGGACCGCCAGCGTGGCGAACTGACCGACACCAGCGAGGCCGGCGCCGCGGTCACCGAGGTACGCCGCATCGATCTCGGCCAGCTCTCCGCGCAGCTTCCCGGCGAGGTCGCACCCGTCTACCTCGACCTGATCGATGCGATCCCGACGATCGGACCGGACGATCCCGCTCCGATTCCGGCACCCACCCTCGACGAAGGCCCCCACTTGTCGTATGCCGCGCAGTGGTTCATCTTCGCGGTCTGCGTGCTGGTCGGCTGGGTGCTCGCCGTCCGCCGGTCGGTCCGCTCGCGGCAGCGCGCCTCCATCACGGCCGCAGGAGCCGCGCCAGCAACGCCGGATTCCGACCCGCCAGCCGATGCCGTAGCTGCCAGCTCGACGACCGGAACAGACGCGCCATCACCGCACTGACCTCGCCTGGCGAACTGTCCACTCGCAGGTAGGCGGACCAGTCGACGATCGACAGGTCGAAGAACGCGTCGAAGAACGCCCGGACCTCGTCGTCATCGAGGTCGAGCAGGACCTCGAGGCCGAAGTCGTGGAGCACTCGGGTGCGCCGCATCTGGGCCGTCCACACCGCCTCGGCGATCGGGGCCGGATCGACGGCACCCGAGCACGATCCCAGCGCCACACCGATGGCCGCAGCGACGCGGGGAGCCGCACGGATCGACGCAGCGACCGAGAAGCCGGTGGCAGCGTGTACGTACCCGGCCGCAGCACCGAAGGCGACGACCGGCTGCTCGGGGCCGGGGCGGGAGCCCCCGAGCGGGATGCGGACGTACTCGGTGCGAATGGCGTCGGCCAGCACGCTGTCGGGGTGTCGTCCGAGGCGTGCCGCGAGCCGCGGGAGCAGGGCGATCGGCTCGATCGCGGGTCGCGCGGCCAGCACCGTCTCTTCGACCAGCCAGCCGTCGCGCACCGGAAGCGAGTAACAGAAGGTGGTGACACCGCTCGGCCCGACGCTCGACGGCGCGCCATCGAGGCCGAGCACCCGGCGGAAGTCCATGAACGTCGGGTTGCCGAGCTCGCCAGGCGGCGGTTCCGGCAACACGACCCCGAGCGCGGTCTGCCACGCGGGCGAGCGTTCGGAGTCGTGTCGGGCGAACCGGGCAGGCCAGCCCGTCGCGTCGATCACCACGCGAGCGATGATGACCGACCCGTCCACGAGTTCGAGGCGGTGCCCGTCGGGAGCGACGCTCACGCGATCGACCCGCACTCGCCGATGCTCGACCTCGTCCCGGAGCGCCGACCGCAGCATGTCGTTGTCGAGGGTGGCATAGGTGCGCGGCAGGCGGTGCGGCCGGGCTCCGTAGGCCCACACCTCGGCGCTCGCGATGGCCACGACGGCATCGATGTCCACGAGTTCGACGCCTGCGGCGTCGACGAGATCGTCGGCCCAGGTGCTGTAGGTGGCTGTCCACGGGGCGTCGTCGCCGACGAGCACGCCGTCGATCTCCTGGCGCCGACACGCCCGCGCCAGCGCGCTCCCGGCCGGCCCGTCGCCGATGACGGCGACGTCGAAACGATCGGTGGCCGGATCGCGGGTCGGCGTGGTCACGGCCGTTCGAGTTCGGCCATGCGCCGGAACTGCTCGACGACGCCGGGGGTGACGTGGCCGGGGTCGAGCGTGCGGTACACGGTTTCGACGTTGACGGCGATCCGGCCGAACTCACCCCACTCACCGAACCGTTCGTCGAGACCGAGTTCACGACCGATGTCGCGAGCCGCGTCGAACGCATCCATGCCGGACGAATGGCGCGCCGTGGCCGCCTCGTCGACGAACGAGAGGTAGTCGCGCACGGCGACGATGCCGGCGGCATCGGTCAACGGTCCGTGGCCCGGAACGACGGTGTGGGCGTCGAGCCCGAGCATGAGGTCGCACGCGGCGATCCAGTTCGACAGGGGGCCGGCCCACACGATCGGAGTGCCTCCGATGAACAGGATGTCGCCCGTGTAGACCGTTCCGGCATCGGGCACGTACACGATCGTGTCGCCGGCGGTGTGTGCCGGGCCGACCTCGAACAACTCGACGCGACGCCCACCGACATCGAGGTCGAGACGCCCGTCGAACGTTCGCGTGGGCGGCACCAGCTCGATCCCGTCGAAGTGGAACTCGCCGAAGAACGCCCGGAGGAGCTCGCCGACCTCGCCAGGGGCCCGGATGAGCGCAGCGAGCATCGATGGAGGGACGTCGGCCATCTCGTGGGCGGTCGCCGCGGAGGCCACGATGTCGACGCCGGGGCGGCGGCGCGTGACTTCGGCGTTGCCGTAGCAGTGATCGCCGTTCGCATGGGTGTTGACGACCATGTCGACACGGGCCCCGCGGGTCGCGGCCGCCATCGAGTCGAGCATCGCTGCGGTCAGTTCGAGATCGAACAGCGTGTCGACGAGCAGTGACTGCCCGTCGCCCACGATCAACCCGGCGTTGCTCCATCCCCATCCGCCATCGGGTTGCAGGTACGCGAAGCATCCGTCGTCGAGTTCGTGGAGGCCGTGGGAGTAGTCGGCCGTGGTCGCCATGGGGCCATCTTGACACGGCCCGTCCCCGGCCGGGCCCCAGCGATGAGCGAAAAGCCGCCATCCGGGCCGTTCGCTCATCGCAACGACATCACCGGCACCAGCGATGAGCGAAAAGCCGCCATCGGGGCGGTTGGCTCATCGCGGGGACTCAGCCGGCGGGCGGTCGCAGCCAGCGGGCGCTGAGACGTTCGGCGAGCATTGTCGTCGGCAGGTGGGTGTTGACGTCGGGGATCGACGGGAACACCGAGGCGTCGCACACGTAGACCCCGTCGTAACCCACCAGTCGTCCGTCGCCGTCGACCACCGTGCCCATCGCGCAGCTACTGGAGGCGTGCACGTAGTCGCCGACCGCGGTACGCACCCACTGCTCGATCGAGTCGTCGTCACCGAGCGCCGCGCTCGTCGTTCCGAACGCATCGATGTACACCTCCTCGACGATCTCCTTGAACGGCGGCGCCGCGAGCAGCTCCAGCGCGGTGCGGACGCCCGCGACCAGTGCGCCGACGTCGACAGGATCGTCGAGGAGGGCGAAGTCGACGAGCGGGTCGACGAGCGGGTCGTCCGACGCCAGCCGTACCGTGCCCGCCCGTCCCCTCGGACGCATCAGCGCCGTCATCAGCAAGCCGAGTCCGGGAGCGGCATCGCCCAGGTGATTCATCGGCAGGAACTGCCACGGATCACGCCGGAGCAGGGTTCCGATGGCGAGTTCGCCCGGCGCACCAGCCGCGCCATCGCGCAGCTGAAGCGTCATCGGCGCCGACGCGTGATCCTGCAGCCCGGCGCCGACGCCTGGGGTGTCCACGCCCGACCGCAACAGGATCGCCGGCGAGTGGACCGCCCCTGCGGCGAGCACCACCCGGTCGGCGGGCATGACCTCGCCGTCGGCGAGCAGCACACCGATCGCCCGACGGCCGTCGAAGACGATCCGATCGACCGGCGAGTCGACCCGAACGAGGAGGTTCTCCCGCTCGAGCACCGGCCACAGCGAGACCTCGGCGGAGGTGACCCGCCGCCCGCCGCGCCGTGTCAACCGCGCACGCTCGGCGTCGGGCGCCGCGGCGAGCAGGGCGCGGTCGACCGCGCCGAGCTCGGCGTCGTCGGCCTGTTCCTCGGGCAACTCGATCGCTCCCCAGGCCGCCGCAGTGTCGTCCCACCCCCACGACCGGTACAGCTCGGAATCACCGTGCAACGCCACCATTGCGTTCACCGTCGAGGATCCGCCCACGCCGCGACCGCGTGGATAGACGCTGGCCGGGCCGCCGGTTGCCCGTGTTGCCATCAGCGACGGAAAGGTTCGGTGGGGCACCTCGAGCGCCGCGAGGAAATCGGCACCGCCGAGCGGCCCCTCGAGATCACGCGGCCCCAGGCCGGGTCCGGCCTCGACGAGCGTCACGGTGCAGGCGGGATCGCCCGACAGCCGTCCCGCCAGCACACACCCAGCCGATCCGGCACCGACCACGATCGTCACGCCCCCGTCAGCCCGATCAGAAGACGCCACGATCGCAGCGTAGAACGGATGACTCAAGACCCGCCGATTCCGAGCCGATACCACCAACGGTATGGACGACAGAACCGACACGCTGACGAGGCCGGGCTTTCCTCCGCCACCGCCGTCGTCGGTTGCGCTCGCAGCGCCCCCGGCGCCCTCGGCGGTGGCGGTCGCTCCTCCCCCGCCGCCCGTTCCCTGGCCCGGGCAGATCAGCCAGGCCGGTCCGGCGCTGCCCATCGTGACGCCGGCGGTTCCACGCCCTGCGACGACCGACACCAGCCCGTTCACCGCAACGATGTTCGGCGCGCTCGCGCCCGAACCCGCCAAGAAGCCGTCGCAACGCGGCGGCGGGCTCCGCCGGGCCGTGAAGTGGCTGGTCGTGCTCGCCATCCTGGGCGGGATCGCGTTCGCCGGTGTGACGTACGGGCCCGATCTCGTCGAGCGAGCGAATGGCCCCGACGAGGACAACGGTCCCACTGCTCCACTCGTGTACCCGATCCCCACGGCAACGCCGGCCAACGTTCGCACGGCCACGTTCACCGTCAGCGAACTCGACGGCTTCGGTGGGACCCAGAGCTACGAGGTGACCGCCGACTTCGAGTCGGGCATCACCCAGGTCGTCATCCCCCGCACCGACATTCCGGATCTCGAGATCCTGACGTTGTGGGATCAGACCCTCGTGCGCCGGGACGACGAACCGACCTGGTACAGCCTGCCCCGCGGCGACTTCCCGGTCGACTTCTCGCTGGGGCGCAGCCGATGGGTCCGCACGCTCGACGAACTGGTGCCGCCCGACCTCCGTCAGTTCACCACGATCGACGAGGCGAACGAGTCGTCGATCGAGACTGCGCCGGCTCGCCGGCTCGTGGTGTCCGTCGACCCGCTGCGCCTGATCGACGCGCAGGTCCCCGCCACGACGGCCGACGGATCGCCCGCCCCGGCCCCTCCGCTGCCGCCTGGCGTCAGCATGCAGCCGAACACGATCCAAGCCGGTGACACCACCGGCAGCGTCACGCTGTCGATGGAGATCTGGGTCGACGACACGGGACTCGTGCGCAAGTCCGTGATGCCGCCCGAGCTGGGCGGCGAGACCATCACGGTCACCTCGGTGTCGCCCGACGCCTTCCAGCCGGTCTTCCCCACCCCGGAAAGCGTCCAGCCGCTCACCGCCCAGGTCCTGTTCCGCCTCGGACTCTGAGGGGTCCCGAGACCTCAGTGGCCGCTCAGGATGTTCTTGACGACGGCGATCGAGACCGCAGCGAGCAGCAACGTGGCCCCGTAGAGCAGCGACCGAGTACGGCCCGCACCACTCGACCGGGCCACCTCGAACCCGACGAGCGAGATGAACAACGCCAGCACCGCACGAACCACGTCGAACTCGGCGGTCGCCGGCCACAACAGGATGGGGATCGTGGCGAGCACGGCGACCCCGGCCGCTCCGACGAGCTGAGCGAGCACCACGTTGGCGTCACTGCGCCGTATCCGACCCTGCGCCACGATTCGTGCCGAGACCCGGAATGCGAAGGCGTGCGCGAGGGCGAGACCGATCGTCGTGCCCCACACGATCCCGATTGCTCGCACGTGGCCGTCGGACGCCTTCTCGGCCACCGCTGCCAGCGCAGCGAGCAGGCACACGGCGACGTAGAGCGCCATCACCCACGCTTCCTTGCGGAGCTCGACAGCCTCGGAAGACGCTGACGGCGCGTCCGGCGGGCGAACATCCGTCGACGGCGTCCCGTGGTCTCGGTCCTCGAACATGGAGCCCATCACGGTGACATTAGGACCCGGTGCACGCCCGGCCGGATGGGCGGTGAACATTTCGTACAATCGCCGGGACCGTCCGGCGCGCGATCCGTAGGGTCAGCGCAGTGGCCGACCGGCATCGACTGACCATCCGATCCATCGACCCCGACCCGCGCGGCGCCTCGTTCTCCTCCGCTGCGGCGCACCTGGGAATCGACCTGCCGGCACCGGTCGAGGTGGCCGACGTGATCCACCTGTCCGGAGCGCTCGACGACGAGCATCGCGCCCGATTCGTGGCCGCGGTCGCGGACCCGATGCTGCAACACGCCAGCTGGGACGCACCGACATCCGACGGGATCGAGATCACCTTCCTTCCGGGCGTGACCGACACCGCAGCCGACGCCGTCCTGCACGCCGCCGGCCAACTCGGCATCGAACTGACCCTTGCCGCGACGGCCCGTCGGATCGAGTTCGGCCCCGACGTCGAGCCCGATCTCGCGGACGAAGTCGTGCGGCGAGTGGTCGCCAACCCGGTCATCGAGCGCTGGGGGCATGGCCTCGTCGAGCCGCCCCACCTCGACGACGCGCCGGGCCATGCCGATGCCGAGCTGATCACGATCCGCGGTCTCGACGACGACGGACTGCTCGCCCTCAACGTCGAACGATCGCTGTATCTCGACCTCGAGGAACTCCGCGTGATCCGTGACGAGTACGAACGCCTCGGACGCGAGATCACCGACGTCGAGATCGAGACGCTCGCCCAGACGTGGAGCGAACACTGTGCCCACAAGACGTTCCGGGCGTTGATCGACACCACCGGAGGGCCCGACGGACCCGGCGAGGTCACCCCGCTGCTCGCACAGCTGCGAGCCTGCACCGACTCGATCGACGCGCCGTTCGTGCGCTCCGCGTTCGTCGGCAACGCCGGGGTCATCGAGTTCACCGAGGGAACGACGATCGCGCTCAAGGCGGAGACCCACAACCATCCGTCCGCCGTCGAACCGTTCGGCGGGGCGAACACGGGCGTTGGCGGCGTGATCCGCGACGTGCTGGGCATCGCCCACCGCCCGATCGCCGTCACCGACATCCTGTGCTTCGGACCCGCCGATCTACCGCTCGCCGACCTGCCCGACGGGGCATTGCACCCGCGGCGAATCCGCGACGGCGTGATCGACGGCGTGGCCGACTACGGCAACAAGATCGGCCTGCCGACCGTCGCAGGAGCCGTCCTGTACGACCCGGCCTACACCACCAACCCGCTCGTGTTCGCCGGTTGCATCGGTACCGCTCCGAGCCGGCCGATCCACGACGGCCCGTTCCCCGGCGACCGCGTGGTCGTGCTCGGAGGCGCCACCGGGCGCGACGGCATCCGAGGCGCGACGTTCTCGTCGGCGACGATGGACGCCACCACCGGCGAGGTCGCCGGCGCGAGTGTGCAGATCGGTGACCCGATCGTCGAGAAGCTCCTGATCGACGCCCTGATCGGCGCTGAGGATCTCTACTCCGCGATCACCGACTGCGGCGCCGGCGGCCTGTCGTCGGCGATCGGTGAGATGGCCGAGGGGGTCGGCGCCGACGTCGACCTCGACCTGGTCCCACGCAAGTACCCCGGCCTCGACCCGTGGGAGGTGTGGCTCTCCGAGGCGCAGGAGCGCATGGTGATCGCCGTGCCACCCCAGCACCTTGCTGCCGTGCAGGCGCGGTGCGATCGCGTGGGCGTCCGCCTCGCCGACGTCGGCACCTTCACCGGCGACGGGCAACTGGTGGTGCGCCATCAGGGTCACGTCGTCGTCGACCTCGACACCGAGTTCCTCCACGACGGTCGCCCGCAGCGTCGGATGAGCGCGGAGCTGCCCACACCGAACCGCCACGACACCGTCGGCCGGACCGTCACCGACCCTGCCGTGACGATCCTGGCGCTGCTCGCGCACCCGAACATCGCCTCCAAGGCCGACACGATCCACCGCTACGACCACGAGATCCTCGGCGCGACCGTCGTGCGGCCACTGGTCGGAGCCGCGGCGGACGGCCCGGCCGACGGTGTGGTCCTCGCCGACCCCGGCGCCACCGACGGCATCGCGATCGGGATCGGCGTCAACCCCTGGTACGGGCTCCACGACCCCGAGGCGATGGCGTTCGCCGTCGTCGACGAAGCGATCCGCAACGTGGTCGCTGTCGGCGCGGACCCGGACCGGGTCGCGCTGCTCGACAACTTCTCGTGGGGCGACCCGCGCCGTCCGTCGACGCTCGGCGAGTTGGTCGCGGCAGTCGACGGATGCTGCGCTGCGGCCCGCATGTACAACGCCCCGTTCGTCTCCGGGAAGGACTCGTTGAACAACGAGTACGTCGGCGCCGACGGTCAGCGCCACGCCGTCCCGCCCACACTGGTGATCACCGCCGTCGCCCACGTCCCCGATGCGGACCGCTGCATCACACCGGACCTGGCGGAGCCCGGCAACCTGCTGGTCCTCATCGGACAGACCGAGACCGAGTTCGCCGGCTCGCATCTCGACCAGGTCAACGGCCAGCCCCGCAACGTGGGTGTGGCGCCCGCACCCGATCCGGATGCACCCGAGACGTACCGGCACCTGCACTCGGCCATGCGGGCCGGGCTGGTCGTCGCCTGCCACGACGTGAGCGAGGGCGGCATCGCCGTCGCGCTGGCCGAGATGTGCATCGCCGGCCGCCTCGGCGCCCAGATGGACACACTCCCCCACGACGATCTCACGACGGCGCTGTTCAGCGAGTCGTCGGGGCGGCTGATCGTGGAGGTGCGCCCGCGCAGCCTCGACGCGTTCATGAAGATCATGGGCCGGACCGCTCTCCGCATCGGCACCGTCACCGACGACTCGTTGCTGTCGATCGTCGGGGTCGAGCCGATTCCGGTCGACCGCCTCGCCGACGCCTTCAACAACGGAGGTGCGCGATGAGCAGGGTGCGAGCGATGGTCATCGCCGGGCCGGGCACCAACCGCGACCACGACGTCGTCGACGCGCTCGAACTCGCCGGGGCCGACACTCGCATCGTGCTCGCATCGGAGCTCGTCGCCGAGCCGGCGATGCTCGACGACGTCGGTCTCGCGGTGGTCGCCGGAGGGTTCAGCTACGCCGACTCGCTCGGTGCCGGTCGCATGCTGGCTCTCGACCTGGCGCTCGGGGTCGGTGACGCACTGCGCGGCTTCGTCGCGGACGGCCGACCACTCCTCGGGATCTGCAACGGCTTCCAGGTGCTCACCGCAGCCGGGATCCTCCCCGGCGCCCTCGGCCACAACGCACAGGGCCGCTTCGACTGTCGGTGGGTGGTCCTCGACGCAGTGCCGGGCAGCGTGTCGGTGTGGACGATGGGACTCGACGCCCCGATCCACTGCCCCATCGCTCACGGCGAGGGTCGCTACGTGCATCCTGATCCCGACGCTCTCGCGGCGAACGGCCAGGTCGTGTTGCGCTACCGAAGCACCAATCCGAACGGTTCCGTCGCCGACATCGCCGGGGTCAGTGACCCGTCCGGCGTCGTGCTGGGTCTGATGCCGCATCCCGAGAACCACATCGTCGCCCGCCAGCACCCGCGATACTCGCGTGGCGGGGGCGGCGAGGAACACCTCGGCCTGCGCCTGTTCCACAACGGCATCCGCCACGCGAAGGGCGTCTAGGCGATGCCGAGGAAGCTGAGCGAGCCGTTGCCCGACCCGTTGCTCGACATCGAGCTGCCGCTCCCCGACCAACGCGTCGGCAAGGTCCGCGTGTCGTACTCGCTCCCCGGCCATCGGAGGCTCTTCGTCACCACCGACCGCCTGTCGGCGTTCGACCGGATCATCGCCGGCGTCCCGTTCAAGGGACAGGTACTGAACCAGCTGTCGTGGTGGTGGTTCGAGCACACCCGCGACATCGTGGCCAACCACGCGCTGTCGACGCCCGACCCGAACGTGCTGATCGGCACCGAAGCGGCCCCGCTCACGGTGGAGGTCATCGTCCGCGGGTACATCACCGGAGTCACCGACACCGCGTTGTGGACCCGCTACGCCGCCGGGGAACGCACGATCTACGGGCACCGTTTCGCCGACGGGCTCCGCAAGAACACGCCGCTCGCCGCGCCGATCGTGACACCGACCACCAAGGGTGCCGACGGCGCCCACGACGAGCCGCTGTCGTCGGCGGACGTCGTCGCCGGCGGCCACGTTCCCGCCGAGCTCTGGGACCGCGTCGAGGCGGCAGCGATCGAGCTCTTCCGGCGCGGGACCGAGCGCGGGCTGCATGCCGGGCTGATCCTCGCCGACACCAAGTTCGAGTTCGGCGTCGACCGCGACGGCGAACTGCTCCTCATCGACGAGGCGCTCACGCCCGACTCGTCACGCTGGTGGGTCGAAGCCACCTACGACGAACGCCTGGCCGCCGGCGAGGAACCCGAGAGCCTCGACAAAGAGGTGGTCCGCCGGGCGCTCGCAGACGCCGGCTACACCGGCGACGGGCCGGTTCCCGAACTACCCGCCGAAGTGTGGCACGCCACCGCGAGCCGGTACGTCGACGCGTTCGAGCGACTCACGGGCACCGCATTCGTGCCCGGCGCCTACCCTGTAGCACCACGGATCAACGCCGTACTGGCAGGACTGGACATCGACTGACATGGGCATCCCCATCGCGCACACACCCATCGCCGAGCCTCCCGGGCGTGCTGGACGGTCCCGGCCGGGTGCCGACGACGACACCCCGAAGGACGAGTGCGGCGTGCTCGGCGTGTCGACACCCCACGGTGAAGGCGTCGCCCAACTCGCCTTCTTCGGTCTGTTCGCACTCCAGCACCGTGGCCAGGAAGCCGCCGGTATCGCCGTCAGCGACGGGACCCGGGCCCGCGTGCACAAGGAGGCCGGCCTCGTCGCCAACGTGTTCACCCCGGAGGCCCTCGCTCCCCTGAGCGGCTACCACGCCATCGGGCACACCCGGTACTCGACGACGGGCTCGAGCGCCGAACGGAACATCCAGCCGTTCCTCGTCGAGACGATGCACGGCCCACTCGCGCTCGCCCACAACGGCAACCTGGTCAACGCGCCGGCGCTGCGCGACGAACTCCTCAGCCGCGGGTTCGGCCTCACGGCCACCAGCGATTCCGAGGTGATGACGCTGATGCTCGCCGCCGCCGGCGGGCAGACCTGGGAGGAGCGCATCGAGCGCACGCTCCCCGCCTGGAAGGGCGCGTTCTCGCTGGTGCTGCTCGCCGCCGACCACGTGATCGCCGTCCGCGATCCGTGGGGCTTCCGGCCGTTGTCCGTCGGGCGGCTCCCCCACGGCGGACATGCGGTCGCATCCGAGACGTGTGCGCTGTCCACCCTCGGCTGCGTCGACATCGACGAGGTGAAGCCGGGCGAGATGGTGACCCTCCAGGGGGCCGAACTGCACCGCTCGCAGGTGCTCGCCCCGCAGCCGCACAGCGCTCGCTGCACGTTCGAGTTCGTCTACTTCTCGCGTCCCGACTCGGTCTGGGACGGACACAACGTGCACCACGTCCGCCAACGGCTCGGACACCGCCTCGCCGTGGAGTCACCGGCAGAGGCCGACGTCGTCATCCCGGTGCCGGACTCCTCGATCCCGGCGGCGATCGGGTACTCGAACGAGAGCGGGATCCCGTTCAACGACGGGCTGATCAAGAACCGCTACATCGGCCGCACGTTCATCGAACCCACCCAGGACATCCGCGAGCGCGGCGTCGCACTCAAGTTCAACGCACTCAGCGAGAACCTCGAGGGCAAGCGGGTGGTGATGATCGACGACTCGCTCGTGCGCGGCACGACCGCCGGACCGCTGGTCAAGCTCGTCCGCGACGCCGGGGCAACCGAGGTCCACGTGCGCATCACCTGCCCGCCGATCACCCACGCGTGCCACTTCGGTGTCGACATGGGCCACGACGGCGATCTGATCGGCGCTCGCATGACCGTCGAGGAGATGCGCGAGCACATCGGCGCCGACAGCCTCGCGTTCTTGTCGCTCGACGGCATGATGCAGGCGGTCGCGGCTCGCGACAGCGGCGGCGACGACGGCTACTGCAACGGCTGCTTCACGGGCAAGTACCCGATCCACGTCGGCGATGCCCAGGCCAAGCTCGCCTTCGAAGGCGTCCTCGCATGACCCGTTCCACCCCTCTCGTGAACACGTTGCGCACCCAGTGCGCGTGTTGTTCACGAGAGGGGCGTGACGCGCGCCGGGTGGGCGGCTGATGCGGGTACTGGTGATCGGCGGTGGCGGGCGCGAACAGGCGATCGCCTGGGCGTGCCGGCACCACGGCCACGATGTCCGGCTCGCGCCGGATCTCGATGATGCATCGCCCGGCGACACCGACCTGGTGTTCCCCGGGCCCGAGGCTGCGCTCGTCGCCGGTGTCGCCGACGAGTGCGCTCGTCGTGGCATCCCGTGCTTCGGACCCACCGCGGAACTGGCCCGGCTCGAGGGGTCCAAGACCTACGCACGCGAGCTCGCCACGTCGCTCGGCATTCCCGGCCCGCGGTTCGCCGCGTTCGACGACCACGACGCCGCGATCGCCTGGTGGCGCGAACTCGACCGCCCGATCGTGGTCAAGCTCGACGGTCTCGCCGCCGGGAAGGGCGTCACCGTGCCGGACGGCGAGGCCGCCACGATCGAGGCCATCCATTCGACCCGCGGTGCGTTTCTGCTCGAAGAGCGCCTGACCGGGCCGGAGTGTTCGCTGCTCGCGTTGTGCGACGGTGTACGAGCGGTCGCGCTCCCGCTCGCCCAGGACCACAAACGTCTCGGCGAGGGCGACACCGGACCGAACACCGGCGGCATGGGCGCCTACGCGCCGGCACCAGTGCCCTACGGCGCCGACGACCTGGTCGCCGAGTTCGTGCAGCCTGTCGTCGACCACTTCGCTGCGGCGAGCACCCCGTACGTCGGCGTGATCTTCGCCGGGCTGATGCTGACCGCCGCTGGACCGCGTCTGATCGAGTACAACGTACGTCTCGGCGACCCCGAGGCACAGACCGTGCTTCCCCTCGTCGAGACCGACATCGCCGAACTCGCCCTGCTCGCCACCCAGGGTCAACTCGACGAGCTTCCCGTGATCGTCCGCTCGCAGGCCGCCGTCACCGTCGTGGCCGCAGCAGCCGGCTATCCCGGTGCTCCGATCGGCGGGGCGGCGATCAACGACGAGATGGCGAGCGGTGCGATCGGGCCGGATGGCACCACCACGCTGCGCTTCGACGCCGGTGTCGACGATGACGGCCGCGTCGCCGGCGGGCGGGTGCTCGCGGTGACCGGGATCGGCTTCGATCTCGCCGAGGCGCGGGCCGCCGCCTACGACCACATGGGGCGTATCCACTTCGACGGGATGCAGTTCCGCCGCGACATCGGTTGGCGAGCGCTCGGCGCCGAACTGACGTCGTACGCTGCGGCGGGCGTCGACATCGACGAGGGCACCCGGGCCGTCAGCGAGATGAAGGCAGCGGTCGAAGCGACCCACGACAACGGCGTCCTCAAGGGCGTGGGCTCGTTCGGCGGCGTTTTCTCGGCGAAGGCGATTCTCGAACTCGAGGATCCCGTGCTCGTTGCGTCGACCGACGGCGTGGGCACCAAGGTCGAGCTGGCCGCGCGGCTCGGCATGGTCCGTGGCGTCGGCATGGACATCGTCAACCACTGCATCGACGACGTGCTCGTGCAGTCGGCCCGGCCGTTGTTCTTCCTCGACTACATCGCGGCGTCGGTGCTCGATGCCGACATGGTCGCCGAAGTGGTCCGCGGCATGGCCGACGCCTGCAAGGCCGCCGGATGCGCCCTGCTCGGGGGCGAGACCGCCGAGATGCCCGGCGTCTACCAGCCCGGCGCGTTCGACATCGCCGGCACCCTGGTCGGCGTCGCCGAGCGTTCCGAGCTGCTCCCCCGCCCCGACGTTGCGGTCGGCGACGTGCTCGTCGGGGTGGCGTCGAGTGGGCCGCACACCAACGGCTACTCGCTCCTCCGCAAGATCTTCGACTGGATCCCGATGGACGTCGTGCCCGACGGATTCGACCGTCCCCTCGGCGAGACCCTGCTCGAGCCGCACCGCTCCTACCTCGACGTCCTGCGTCCGGCTCTCGACTCCGGCACCGTGAAGGCGCTCGCACACATCACCGGGGGTGGCCTGCCCGAGAACCTGCCGCGGGTGCTGCCGGCCGAGGTCGATGCGGTCATCCGGCTCGGCTCGTGGCCGGTGTCGCCGCTGTTCCAGCTCGCCCGCGAGCTCACGCCACAGATGTCGACCGACGAGCTGTACCGAACCCTCAACATGGGCATCGGCATGGTCGTCATCTGCGCTCCGGGTGACCTCCCCGCGCTCCTGGACGCCATCGCCGAGCCGATCTGGGTCATCGGCGAACTGGTTTCCGGAACCGGCCGAGTCCACCTGAGGTGACGATGACATCACGGGTCTGACCCGTGATGTAATCGGCGTGACTTTTCGTTCAGCTGGTGGCCGCGCGGTCCGGCCGATCGATAGGTTCGACACATGGGAACCTCCGCCGCCCGCCGCAAGCGACTGGTGGTGCTGGTGTCCGGTTCCGGGTCGAACCTGCAGGCGATCATCGACGCTTGCGCCGACGGCCGACTCCACGCTGATGTCGTGGCGGTGGTGTCGAACAAGCCGGACGTGTTCGCACTCCAGCGCGCCGACGCAACCGGCGTTCCCGCGGTGCACGTCGGCGTGCATCCGGGCGAGGAGCGCGCCGACTACGACGCCCGCCTCGCCGACGTCGTCGCCGGCTTCGACCCCGACCTCGTCGTGCTCGCCGGCTGGATGCGCATCCTCACGATGAGCTTCCTCGGCTGGTTCCCCCAGCGGGTGGTCAACCTGCATCCTGCACTCCCCGGCGACCTCCCCGGCACGCGTGCGATCGAGCGGGCGTGGGACGAGGCGCTCGAGGGTTCCCGCGCGTCCACCGGCGTCATGGTCCACCTCGTTCCCGACGAGGGCGTCGACGACGGCCCGGTGCTGGGCACCGCGACGGTCGTGATCGACGTCGAGGCGGGATTCGACGCCTTCGCGTCACTGATGCACGCCACCGAACACCGGCTCCTCGTCGAAGCCCTCGACGAACTCTGCACTTCTGCACCCGACCACACCACCGATCTGACGGAGATCTCCGTATGACTCGCACGAACCCCAACGACGAACTCTTCGACCGCTACGAAGCGCTGACGTTCAACGACGTCGTCGTCGTCCCCGGTTACTCCGAAACCCTGCCCGACGCCGTCGACACGAGCGCGCTGTTCGCCCGCGACATCGAACTCGCCGTGCCCCTCGTGTCGGCAGCGATGGACAAGGTCACCGAGGGACGCATGGCCGTCGCCATGGCCCGTCACGGCGGCATCGGTGTGATCCACCGCAACATGTCGATCGCCGATCAGGCCGCCGAGGTGCAGAAGGTCAAGCGGTCGCAGTCGGGGATGATCACCGATCCGGTCACCCTGCCGCCGACCGCGTTGCTGCAGGACGCCGAAGACCTGATGCACCAGTTCAAGTTCTCCGGGGTCCCGATCACCGACCCCGACGGACGCCTGGTCGGGATCCTCACCAACCGCGACATCCGGTTCTGCGAAGGGTCCGACTTCGAACGCCCGGTCACGGAGTTCATGACCGCGGACGGCCTCGTCACCGCCGAGGTCGGCACATCGCTCGACCAGGCCAAGGCAATCCTCCAGCAGCATCGCATCGAGAAGCTGCCGCTCGTCGACTCCGAGGGCCGACTCGCCGGCTTGATCACCGTCAAGGACATCCAGAAGCGACTCGACTTCCCGAACGCCTCCCGTGACGGGGGTGGCCGGCTCCGTTGCGCCGCCGCCGTCGGGGTCGGCGCCGACCTCGAAGAGCGCGTCGAAGCGCTCGTGGCCATGGGTGTCGATGCCGTGTCGATCGACACCGCTCACGGCCACTCGGCCAACGTCGTCAAGGCCATCCAGCGCATCAAGGGGTCGTGGCCGGACCTCGCCGTGACCGCCGGCAACGTCGTCACCGAGGAGGGCGTCGAGGCGCTCGCCACCGCCGGTGCCGACGCGGTCAAGGTCGGTGTCGGAGCCGGGTCGATCTGCACCACCCGCGTCGTGTCCGGCGCCGGCATGCCACAGCTGTCGGCGATCTGGTTCACCTGCAAGCGGGCGCGGGAACTCGGCATTCCGATCATCGCCGACGGTGGCATCACCTTCTCGGGCGACATCGTCAAGGCGATCGTCGCCGGGGCGTCCACCGTGATGCTGGGCTCGTTGCTCGCCGGCACGGAGGAGAGCCCCGGCGAGATGGAGCTGTTCGAGGGCCGGCGGTACAAGAGCTACCGCGGGATGGGATCGATGGGGGCGATGACCGGCGACAGCCAGGACCGTTACGCCACCGGCCAGTCGTCGGGCGGAACCACCGCCGTCGGCGCGGGATCGAACAAGCTGGTGCCGGAAGGCATCGAGGGACGGGTGCCGTATGCGGGCCCGCTCGGCGAGGTCGTCTACCAGCTCGTCGGTGGCCTCCGCTCGGGTATGGGCTACGCCGGCGCAGCGACGCTCGAAGCGCTGCGGGGCGCCCGTTTCATGCGCGTCACCGCCGCAGGGCGCGAGGAATCGCACCCGCACGACGTGACGATCACCAAGGAAGCGCCCAACTACCAGCGTTCCTGACCGCGGCGAGACGCAGCGACCGGCTCCTGGTCCGCCGGCGATGCGCATGACGAAACGGAAAACTCGGGCACGGGCGGGAACGCCTCCGACAGCGCCGGCGTTCGACGAGCTGATGATCTCCGAACTGCTGCAACCCTCATGATCGGCCACGACCCCTCCCGCGCCTACCGAGCGGCCGTCATCGGCGCCGGATCCGGCGGCCTCACACTCGCGATCGGTCTTGCGGGATTGGGCCACGACGTCGTGCTGATCGAGGGCGGAGCGATCGGTGGAGACTGCACGAACGTCGGGTGCATCCCGTCCAAGGCGTTGTTGCATGCCGCCCAGAGCGGAATCGACGACCCGCTGGCATGGGCGAGGGCCAAGCGTGACGACCTGGCCCACCGCGAACACGAGGAGATGGCCGAACACGAACGGATCCACCTCGTGCGAGGCTGGGCCTCGCTCACTCCCACTCGCGATCCCCACGTCGTGCGCGTCGATGATGGCGTCTCGGTCCACGAAGTTCGTGCGGAAAATGTCGTGATCGCCGGAGGGTCGCGACCGACGACGGTCCGGATCGACGGGCTCGACGAGGATCGCGTGGTCACCAACATCGAGCTGTTCGAACTAGAAACTCCTCCCGGAGCGCTGTTGATCCTCGGTGGTGGCGCCGTCGCGATCGAGATGGCGACGGCATTCGCCGCGCTCGGTACCCGTGTCCACATCGTCGAGCAGCAGGATCGGCTGCTCGAGTCGGAAGACCCCCTGATCACCGAGATCATCGAGCGGTCGCTGCGGTCACAAGGCGTGCAGCTCCACCTCGGCACCATCGTCGATCGCGTCGACGGCCCAACGGTGCACCTGGCAGACGGGTCCGTCGTCGGTGGCGTCGACAAGGTACTGATGGCACTCGGACGGACGCCGAGGCTGGACGGTCTCGAACTCGACGCTGCCGGTGTTGCCAACTCGCCAAACGGCATCACGATCGACAGTTGGGGCCGCACCTCGGTCCCGGGGATCTGGGCGGTCGGCGACGTCACCGGCGCCACGTTCACCACCCACGGCGCTGGTGCGATCGGACGACGAGCCGTCCGGGCGATCGCCCTCCCTCAGCTCCCGAAGGTCGGATCAGTCGGAGTCATCCCGAACGCGACCTACGGCGATCCCGAGGTCGCGTCCGTTGGGGTCACGCTCGACGAACTCGCCGCGATCCCCGAGCGTTCGCGTCGCCGCATCGTGGTCGACCACTCCGATGTCGACCGTGGCTACACCGACGACATCGCCGACGGACGGTTGGTCCTCGACGTCGAGCGATTCACCGGACGGATCCTGCGGGCGGCGATCGTCGGCCCCGGTGCCACCGACCTGATCGGCATGTTCACGATCGCGATCGACAACCGCATCTCGCTCCGCAAGCTCTTCGGCACCGTCCACCCGTACCCGTCACACGCCGAGATCATCCGCCAGGCCGCTGACGACTTCGCGCTGGACACCCTTGCCGACCTTCCACGCGAGTGGCGGGCGATGGCGCGAGGGCGGCTGGCCCTCTGGCGAGTTGGCTCTCGTAACCGTCAGGCGAGTTTCTCGACGAAGGCCTCGAGCTGGCGAAGGTTGCGGCACTCGTAGACGCCGTCGGTGTGCGTGCCGTACTCGCCGACGATCGAGTCGCCGGTGTTCCAGTAGCTGCGCGGTTCGGGATTGAGCCAGTAGACGTGGCGAGCCTTCTGGGCGATCTCCTTGACCACCCACGCCTGGCTCGCGTGGTAGTTGTTGCGGGCGTCGCCGAGCAGGAGCACGGTCGACTTGGGGCCGATGTCCTTGCCGTAGCGCTCCCAGAAGACCTCGAAGGCGTGGCCGTAGTCGGAGTGACCGTCGACCCACACCACATCGGCCTCGGTGTTCACCCGGTGGATCGCCTCGGTGATGTCCTCGGTGGCCCTGAAGTAGTCGGTGACCTCGTCGATGCCGTCGATGAACACGAACGAGCGCACCTTCGAGAACTGGTTCTGGATCGCGTACACGAGCATCAGGGTGAAGCGGGCGAACGCTGCGACCGAGCCGGAGATGTCGGCCACGACGATCAGTTCGGGCTTGGCTGGCCGCGGGTACTTGAACTTCGGTTCTGCCGGCACGCCGCCGTAGCTGAGCGAGTGGCGCACCGTGTTGCGGAAGTCGAGCGGGCCCTTGCGGCCGTGGCGGCGCTTGCGGGCAAGGCGGGCCGCGAGCTTGCGGGTGAGCGGGTAGAGCGACTTCTTGAGCGCCTGCATCTCGTCGCGTGACGCGTGCATGAACTCGACGTCCTCGGGAAGCGGCTTGCGCAGCGTCTTCGCCATCGCTTCGGCACCACGGTCGGCGACCAGACGGCGGCGGATCTCGGCTTCGATCTCACCCTTGAACTTCTCGATCCGGTCCTCGAACTCCTCCTTCTCGAGGCGTTCTTCGAGCGGCGTCAGATCCCCGTCGGCCTCCTGGCGGGCCTGGTCCATCATCTTGTCGAGCATGCCGTCGAGGTCGAGGTTCCGCAGCGTGCGATAGAGGTAGTACGTACCGCCGACCGGCCGGCCCGGCTCCATGCCGGCGAAACGCTGCACGGACTGTTTGGCCAACGCCCGCATCACGCCCTGATCGCCGTTCATCAACGCCGACATCAGCATCTGGGCGATCTCTTCGGGTGTGAGGCTCTCGAGCCCACCGGCTCCGCCCTGGCCCTCCTGCTTCTGCTGCTCCTGCAGCTCTCGCCAGAGTTCGTCGAGATCGGTGTCGGTGTCGCTGTCCTGGACGAGTTTGTACTCGGGGCCACGCAGGCTGAAGTACACCTCGAAGACAGTTTCGAAGCTGCGCCAGTGGGCGTGGTTCTTGATCAGGGTCGCGCCCAGCGCGTACTTGAACGCCTCGCGGTCCTCGATCGGGATGTGCTGCACTGCCTCCATGGCGTCGAGGTTCTCCGTCAGACTGACGGGCAGCCCGGCGTTGCGGAGTTCGACGACGAAGCCGTTGAGCAGATCGAGCATCAGTCAGTCCGTCACTCGTCGACGGAGAGCTCTTTGGCCGCCTTGGCGATGTCGGTCTGGTACTTGAGGAGCACGTTCAAGGTGTCCTTGGCGGTCTGCTCGTCGATGTTGTCGATGTTGAGCAGCATCAGCGTGCGGGCCCAGTCGAGGGTCTCGGACACACTCGGCGCCTTCTTGAGATCGAGCTGGCGGATCGAGCGCACGATGCGGGCGACCTGATCGGCGAGGTGCTCGGTGATGTCCGGCACCTTCGCGAGCACGATCTCCTTCTCACGTTCGAGCTGCGGATAGTCGACGTGCAGGTACAGGCAGCGGCGCTTCAACGCCTCGGACAGCTCGCGGGTGTTGTTCGAGGTGAGGAACACCAGCGGGATCTGCGTGGCGGTGATCGTGCCGAGCTCGGGGATCGAGACCTGGTAGTCGGAGAGGATCTCGAGCAGCAACGCCTCGGTCTCGACCTCGACGCGGTCGACCTCGTCGATCAGCAGCACCACCGGATCGGTGGCGGTGATCGCTTCGAGGAGCGGGCGGGTGAGCAGGAACTCGTCGGAGAAGATGTCGTCTTTGATCTCGGTCCAGTCCTCGCCCTGTTCGCCACGTTCGGTCTGGATGCGCAGCAGCTGCTTCTTGTAGTTCCACTCGTAGAGGGCTTTGCTCTCGTCGAGGCCCTCGTAGCACTGCAGGCGGATGAGGCGGGCGTCGGTGATCTCCGCGATCGACTTCGCCAGCTGGGTCTTGCCCGTGCCCGCCGGACCCTCGACGAGGATCGGCTTCTGCAGCCGATCGGCGAGGTAGGCCACCCCGGC
>DATKXG010000038.1:0-7701 GCA_035529175.1 Ilumatobacteraceae bacterium | reverse complement strand
GTCGGCGAAGCGCAGGTCGTAACACACGAACAGTGCGCAGCGCAGCCCGTCGATCTCGACGGTGACGAAGTCCGTGCCGGCGCGGACGTAGCGCTCCTCGTCGGCGTGCGAGAACGGATGGATCTTGCGATAGCGGTGCTGGGTTCCGTCGGGCGCGACCAGCACGAACACGTTCGACGGCCGCTGGTCGTCGGCGGGAGCGTCAGCGGCGATCTCCGGACACGAGCCGCCCACCCAGACGTCGTGGGTCGTCGCCATCAACGCGAGGAACTGCGACGACGGGCCACCTTCGGGCTCGGCGATGTCGGGTGAGTCGAACGAGAACCCCGTCGAGAACGTCTCGGTGACGAGCACCACCCGCGCTCCGCTCGCAGCTGCGCCGGCGATCATCGGCCACAGGTGCGCGAAGTTCGCCTCGCGGTCGTGCCACGCGATGTCGTGCTGGATTGCTGCAACGCGAACCACCGTCATGACGCGAATCCTGCCACGAGCCGCTCGACCGCCTGATCGATCACGTCGATGCGCTTGCAGCAGGCGAACCTCACGAGGTGGCGGCCGTGCTCGGGCCGGGCGTAGAAGACCTCGTTCGGCACGGCGACGACACCGCAGCGCTCGGGCAGCGACCGGCAGAACGCCATCCCGTCGCCGTCGGCCGCGTGTGGCCGGATGTCGACGGTGGTGAAGTAGGTCGCCTCGGGTTCGTAGGCGATGAAACCGGCCTCGGACAATCCGGCGACGAGGTGGTCGCGCGCCGTCTGCAACGTCGCGGCGAGATCCTCGAAGTAGACGTCCGGCAACCCGAGACCAACGGCCATCGCCGGCTGGAACGGCGCGCCGTTCACGTACGTGAGGAACTGCTTCGCCGTCTTCGCCGCGGTCACCAGCGGTTCGGGGCCCGACATCCAGCCGATCTTCCACCCGGTGGTGTGGAAGGTCTTGCCGCCCGAGGAGATCGTGAGCGTCCGTTCGGCCATGTCCGGCAACCTGGCCATCGGAACGTGGGTCCGACCGTCGAAGAGCAGGTGCTCGTACACCTCGTCGGTGACCACGATGAGATCGTGCTCGATCGCGACCCGGGCGATCGCGTCGAGTTCGTCCCGGGTGAACACCTTGCCGGTCGGGTTGTGCGGGGTGTTGAGCAGGATCATCTTGGTCCGCGGGGACACCGCAGCGACCAGCTCGTCGGGGTCGAAGACGTACCGCCCGTCGTCACCAGGAGCGAGCAGCACGGGCACCGCACGCGCCCCGGCGAGCGCGATGCACGCCTGGTAGCTGTCGTACATCGGCTCGAAGACCACGACTTCGTCACCGGCGTCGAGCATCCCCAGCAACGCGCCGGCCAGCGCCTCGGTCGCACCAGCGGTGACCACGATCTCGCTCGCCGGATCGAGGTCGACGCCGTACCACTTCGATTGGTGCCGGGCGATGGCCTCGCGCAACAGGGGCATCCCCGGCCCCGGCGGATACTGGTTGACGCCCGCACGGATGGCCGCGACCGCGGCGTCGAGCACCTCGGCCGGGCCGTCGGTGTCGGGGAAGCCTTGGCCGAGGTTGATCGCTCCGGTCTCGACCGCCAGCGCGGACATCTCGGCGAAGATCGTGGTGCCGAAGCCCGCGAGCTTGCTGGTGAGCGGATCGGTCAGAGCCACACGGCAACTGTACGCATCAGGTGCAGCAGCCGGCGTCTCGCCGGAGCGACCGGTCAGGGCGTTCCGAGCCCTGACCGCGTGTCGACGCGTCTCGACGGCGTGATCCCCACGAAGCCCGGCCCCGCCGAGCCCATCACGTCGACCAGGATGTCCGCCGCAGCGGAGGAGTAGACGCAGATCTCGCCGTTGCCGTCCGGACGCACCACGGCGAAGTTGGCGATCGTCTGGCCCGTCGTGAAGTTGATGTTCGACGTGTCGGGACGACCCGCAGAACACGGATAGACGGTGCCGAAGCCCGCGCCCTGCGCCTCGACGACCGTCAGGTTCATGAAGACGCCGGAGATCGGTGCCCCGGTGTCGAGCCCCGACTCGCCGACCGAGAACCGAACCACCCGACCCGGCGCCGGGACCGAACCGTCCGACCGTGTGTCGCGCACGCGCACGGGCGCCACCAGGTCGATCGGCGCGTCGGCACCGAACGAGGCGAACAGGTCGACGATGAGGTGCGTCGTGGTCGACGCCGTCAGACACACCATTCCCTCGGCATTCGGCTCGGCCATCACCAGGTTGGGGGCGACCGCTCCCGGCGCGACGTTGACGTTCGACGTGCTGAGGGCCTGTTGTCCGCACGGGTGGACCGTCACGAATCCGGCCGCATCCGGTTCGAGCGCGGTGACGTTCAGTGCCACGGCGCCCGCGTCGGAATCGGCGACTCGCACTCGGAGCTCCTGCTGCGCGGGCTGGCGGAGCCCGAGTCGTCGACTGTCGTGCAGCCGCGCCGGCACCGCGGCGACCAACTTCGCGGCGTCGTCGAATCGACCGAACAGGTCGACGATGAGTTGCGTGGACCTCTCGTTGTACACACAGATGTCGCCGCTCGGGCCGACCGGAACGATCGCTGCGGCCGCCACGGTGTGATCCCGGCCGTGATTGAGGTTGCTGACGTCCGGCCGCGGGGAGTCACAGGGGTACGCGCCGAGCCACCCGATGGCACGGGTCCCGGTCGCCGTGAGATTGACGGCGACTGCGGTGGTCGCCGGGTCGTCGGTGACATGGACCCTGGTCACCGACGAGTTGTCGAGGCGTGTCTCCGCGTTACGGACCTCGTCGGCGATCAGCTGGCTGTAGAGCGCGGCGCCCGTCGGGTTCAAGTGGATCGCGTCGTAGGTGAGTCCGGGCTGATCGGCTGCGGTCGCCCAGTCGACCAGGGTGAGCGCGGGGTGGCGCTGCACCGCGCGCTCGAGGTGTTCGTTGACCGTCGGGAAGTACCAGAGGTACTTGAGCCCCTCGCGCCACGCCGAGGCCGAGACATACTCGGGCTTCACCTCGCGCAGCTTCACCCAGTACACGTGCTCGACACCGGCGGCCACGAGCGTGTCGACCATCGCGTCGATCGAACGATCGAAGCGCGCCGGATCCCAGTATGGATAGTTGTATCCGCTGCCGATCACCACGTGGTCACCGATGACCGATCGGTTGGAGGTGAGTTGCGGGATCACGTGGCCCTGCAAGAGCTGCTCGACCATGTACGCCGGGGTGCCGAACGTGTTCACATCCCAGTCGGACGGAAAGGCTTTCGGCAGCGCCGCTGCGGCGCCCAGCCCCACCGAATCGCTGAACAGCGTGACGCGATGCTCGGGTGGTGCGGCATGAGCAACCTCCACGACCGGCGGCGCGAACACCGACGCGGCTGCGACGAGCGCGCCGACGAAGCCGAGGACCACTCGACGCACCGGTCGCCGAGGGGTGGTCGCGGAACGCGGTGTCATCGGACCCACCACCCGGTCACGTCGAACAGCGAATGGGTCACGGGGTCGGAGTACACGCACAGCCTTCCTGAATCGGACACACCGGTCGTGAGCGAGTTGGCGAGCGCACGACCAGTATCGGCATTGACCGATGATGTCATCGGCGTCGGTCCACAACCGAACGCGGCGAGGTAGCCGGCTCTCATGGGACCGACGATCGTGAGCGTGCCGGTGACCGCCTCGGCCTCATCCGGAGCGACACGCACGTCGAGCGTCTGGTCGGCGCCGTGGATCGGCGACCAGCCACCGATCGAATTGCGCGTGTCGAGCATGCGGGTCGGCCGAACCGGGACGAAGGACAGCCCGCCCTCGCCGAACGTGCCGGTCAGGTCGACGATCACGTCGGCAGAGGTGCTGGTCTCGACACAGATCGTGTTCTGCGGTGAGGTCGCGACGAACGCCGAGCCCGCAACGGCCTCGGTCGGAAGGAAGTTCACGTTCGAGACCTCGGCGACGGCATCGCACGGAGTCGCGCGGAGCCAGCCCGGCTCGGCGGCGCCGACCACCGTGAGGTTGACCGCGACTGCCCTGGCCCCGGGCGGCGTGTCGACGACGAGCACGCGGGATCGACCCGTCGCACGGGTGTCGATCAGCCGCTGGTTCGTGGGCAGCGGCGTGAAGCTGCTCTCGCCGGCGCCGTCGACGAAGACCCCCTGGAGGTCGACGAGGATGTCGGTGCCCGTACTGTTGAAGACACACACCCGCCCGTCGGACCCGAGCGGCGTGACGGTCATGGCAGCCCGAGCCCCGCCCGGGGTGAAGTTGACGCTCGATCCGTCGTTCGGCGTTCCACACGGGCCGGCCGAGAGGTATCCCGCAGCGTCGGGTGTCACCGCAGTGAGGCCGATCGCGACCGCGTTCGCTCCGGCAGGGAGTCGATCACCGAAGTCGACCACGAGCTCGCTCCCCGAGGGGCGTCGGCCGACGGGATCGTGGCGTGTGTCGACCACTCGAGTCGGGGCGAGTGCCACATACGTGCTCGGGGATGCCGCCGGAACCGGAAGTTCCGCGTCGCCTCCCACACGTGTCGCACGTGCCAGATCGCCCGTGAACTCCCCTGCCATCCGAAGTGAACGCCGCCGGTAGCCGGCCGCGTCCAGATGCGTGTTGTCAGGACTCGCATAGCCACCTACGGCCATCTCCGTCGGCCAGTCCCAGGTGAAGAAGTCGTCCCGCTCGGCAGCGATCTGCGCGAGGGCGGTGTTCCAGGCCACTGCCTCTGCAGTGCTAGCAGGATTCCGCGTGATCATGGGCCACCAGATCCGATGCCCGGGTCCGATGACCTCGACGAGATCCAGGATGCGCCTGCGGGAGCAGGCGACATCGGTGCGGCAGATCCCCGAGTCGTTGGCGCCGAGGTTCACGATGACGTTCGGGGCGTCCCATCCCTGCTGGCGCCAGGTCTCGATCCACCAACCGGCGCTCGTGGTGCCCCGGGTCGGGCCGGCCTGGCCACCGACGGCGGCACGGAACCTGATCGGCCCCCACCCGGAGGCCTGCAGTTGATCCGGGAGGGTCGGGCTCCACAGCGCCGATCCGAGCAGGACCGAGTCTCCGACGACCGTCACCGGGCCGAGCGGGCCTGCCGACGGCAGCGTGATGTCCTTGCTCAGCACGAGACCCTCGGCGCTGCCGTCGGGGTTGGCGACGACCATCCCGACCGCGACGACGGCGAGGGCAGCCAGCATCGCGAACGACCGGCGCTTCGGACGCGTCGCAGCGGGACTCGGCACCGGGGGCATGACGACGCCATCCTATTCCCCGGACGGAGCAGCGTTCGGTGCGCGTGGAGACTGCTCGGGTTAGTGTCGCACTCGTGCGGCGACGATTCCCCGGCATGGCCCACCTGCTGATTGCGGGCGGTCTGCTGTTGGGTTTGGTTGCCAACGTCCCTTCCACCGGCGCCACCGGCTCGATGCTCGACGCGTCCGATGCGGCACTCGAACTCAACGGCCGAGCGAGCGCTTCTGCTCCAGCGGTACGCGGCCAACAGGTTCAGCTGAAACCGTTGCCTCCCTTGCCCAGCTGTCAGCGGGTCGCGGTGATCGGAGATTCGCTCATGGACAACGCTCGTTGGTATCTGGCCCGCTCCCTCGATCAAGCGGGCTACACGAACATCATCGATGCTCAACCGAGTCGACGCATCCCCGAGTCCGTCCGCGCCCCGTACAGCGGCGTGACGGCAGCGCGTGAGGTTCGATCGAGCTGGGGCGAGGCCGACTGCTGGGTGGTCGCGCTCGGGTCCAACGACCTGATCTTCGACGGCGGTGACCCGATCGTTGCTGCGTCGATGATCGACTCGATGCTCGCCGTCGTCACCCCGAACTCGCGTGTCTGGTGGGTCAACGTCGACTATCACCGAGATCCCAGGATCGCGTTCGACTTCGTCGGTGCATCGATGCGCTTCAACGCCGCGCTCGATGCACGAGCAACGGTGGACCCGAATCTCACGGTGATCGATTGGTACTCACTGGCAGAGCAACACCTCGACTGGTTCTTCGACCCGGTGCACGTCAACGCCACCGGCAGCCGCGCTCGAGCGGAGCAGGTGGTCGAAGCGCTCGCGAGCTGAGCGGACGCGCCGGTGTTCGACGAACGTGACCCGGTCGACATCGACGCGGTCAGTCGCGACCGGCCGCCTCGGAATCGGCGGGGTGCCGACGACGGTCGGGGCCGCGGTAGCCCGACGACGTGCTCAACTCCTCCGCGGCCAACTCGACCGCATGCACGTCGGCGAGCCGGTGGGTGACCCCTGCCGACTTGGCGCTGTACATCGCGACATCGGCAGCGCTCAGCAGCTCGCCCAGCCCGAGGCCGTGGCGGGGGAACAGGGCGGCGCCGATCGCTCCGGTGATGCTGACGTCGCGGACGACCGGTGTCGCAGCGAGCGAACGGCTGATCCGTTCGGCCGCGGCCCGCACACCGGTGCCGTCCTCGATGCCGGGGAGGAGGAGCACGAACTCGTCACCTCCCCATCGCGCGACCACGTCCGTGTCGCGCACCGCAGACCTCAGGCGCTCGGCCACTGCCTTGAGGACCAGGTCACCGGTCTGGTGGCCGAGCGTGTCGTTGATCTCCTTGAAGCCGTTGAGGTCGATCAACATGACACAGATGCCGTTCTCGAACCGGTCCGCCGCGAGCAGCATCTCCTCGGCCATCCGCTCGAACTCACGACGGTTCAACAGGCCGGTCAGTTCGTCGGTGGTCGCCCGGCGTTCGAGCGCTCGCCGATCGAGGAGGAACGTCCATCCCGCAAGCGCCAGCAGCACGGTGCCCAGGGTGAGCAGCACTGCGTACAGCGCCAGGTCGTCACCGACGAAGCCGGCGTCGTCGAGCGTCGACGCGACGATTCGGACCGATCCGCCGTCGCCGGGGAGTCCGACGGACTCGGCGATGATCCGGCGACCCCCGTCGGTGATCGGACCAGCGCGTTCGACACCGTCGACCGGCGCGCCCGAGAGACTGATGTCGACGTCGACCCCGTACCCGTTGATCGAGGTCGCTGCGCGCTCGTCGATCAACGCCGACGCAGGGAGGAGGAGCGCGCTCGTGACCGACTCGCGGGACACCACCAGGAGCGACCCGGTCGCCGCGTCCACGTCGAAGACTGGCGCGCCTCGCTGCTCGGACGTCGTCGCCGCCGAAGCGACGTTCGACGCCTCGAACGTGCCGCCGGCGGTGCAGTCGCGCGCCCCGTCCGTCACGATGCATCCGGCAGCGTCGTCGGCGAACGACCGCACGAGCTCGGACGGGTCGGTCAGTACGTTGGCGAGATCGACGACCACGGCGGCCCGGGCGACGGTGCTCTCCACCGACTGCTCGACGACGAGTGCGGTCGCGACCACTCGCGCATCCTGCTCGTCTCGCAGCTCCGATCGTTTGTTCACGAGCGAGACCGACATCGCGACCAGCAGCACCACGCTGCCGACGAGCGCGCCGAGGCGCAACAGTCTCATGAGCCGTCATCGGCACGACCACCCCACGACTTGAGGCATTTCACGAACCGACGTTCGAGCCGACCGGGCCCCGGACGCGAGGAGAGCGACACCCGCAGGTGTCGCTCTCCTTCGGTGACTCCGTGACGCAGGCCGGGAAGAACCGGCGCTGCGTCGGTGGTATCAGAGGTGCCCGACCACGTCCACGAGGACGTTGGCCGCTGCGTTGGTGTACACGCAGATCGAACCCGTCGGCGACAACTTGGCGATCACCTCATTGGCAACCGCTTCGTTCGTCGCGCCGCGATA
>DATKXG010000037.1:0-2035 GCA_035529175.1 Ilumatobacteraceae bacterium | reverse complement strand
CACGATCGAGCCGAAGGTCGCCGAGTGCCTCCACATCGCCGCGGTGTTCGAGCGCGCCGACGACTTCGACATCATCCACAACGGCTTCGACTTCCTCCCGCTCACCTACAGCGGCCTGGTCGACACGCCGGTGATCACGACCATCCACGGCTTCTCGTCGCCGCACATCGTGCCGGTGTACGAGCAGTACGACGCGACCACCCATTACGTCGCGATCAGCGACGCCGATCGGCATCCCGACCTGCACTATGCGGCCACGATCCATCACGGCATCGACACGGACTCGTTCGCCGTGCACCCCGCACCTGGAGATCATCTGCTGTTCTTCGGGCGCATCCACCCCGACAAGGGCACCGCACACGCGATCGACATCGCCCGCCGCACTGGCCGCCGGCTCGACATCGCCGGCATCGTCCAGGACGAGCGGTACTTCCGCGAGGAGATCGAGCCGCACATCGACGACGACCACGTGCGGTATCTCGGGCCGGTTGCCGTCGCGGAGCGCGCCGACGTCCTCGGGAGTGCCCACGCGCTGCTCCACCTGATCGACTTCGACGAACCGTTCGGCTACAGCGTGGTCGAGGCCTTGGCATGCGGCACCCCGGTGATCGCCCACGATCGCGGCTCGATGCGCGAGCTGATCGACCACGGCACGACCGGCTTCGTGGTCTCCGATGTCGCCGGCACGCTCGCCGCAGTCGACGCCGCCGGCGGCCTCGATCGTGCCGCGATCCGAGACATCGCGGTCGCCCGTTTCGACACCGCCACGATGATCGACAAGTACGTGGCCGTCTACCGCGACATCCTCGACGACCAGTTCGACACCACCTGACCAACCTCCGCCCCGCGCCGTCGACCGGCCGGTCGGAAATCTTCGTACAGTCACGACGGATGTTTGTCGACCTCATCGTCGTCGGCGGTGGTGCCGCAGGCTTCTTCGCCGCGATCACGTGTGCCGAGAACTCTGGGAAATCGGTGCTCATCCTCGAGAAGACCTCGCAGTTGTTGCACAAGGTCAAGATCTCTGGCGGCGGTCGCTGCAATGTGACACATGATTGCCTCGACCCGCGTGAGCTGGCCCGGAACTACCCGCGCGGTGAGAAGTCGTTGATCGGGCCGTTCCATCGGTTCTGCGCCGCCGACACCGTCGACTGGTTCTCCGGCCGCGGTGTCACGTTGAAGACCGAGGCCGACGGACGGATGTTTCCCGTGACCGACGACTCGCAGACGATCGTCGACGCGCTGCTCGGCGCCGCTCGCGCTGCTGGCGTCGGAATCCACACGTCCGAGGGCGTGAACTCCGTCGTCGAGCACGAGGACCACTTCGAGGTCATCACCGATGCAGGGACGTCGTACACCGCTGCGAACGTCCTCCTCGCGACCGGCGGAACCCGGCTCGCCGCGGGTGCGAAACTTGCTGCGAGTCTCGGTCATGCACTGCAGCCGGCGACACCCTCACTCTTCACGTTCAAGATCAAGGATCGCCGCATCGACGGGCTGCAGGGTCTCGCAGTGGCGGACGCCGAAGTCAGCGTCCAGCAGAGCAAGCTCACCAGCAGCGGGCCGGTCCTCGTCACCCACTGGGGTCTCAGCGGGCCCGGGATCCTGAAGATCTCGGCCTGGGGTGCTCGCGAGCTGGCGCAGTGCGACTACCGGTTCGACATCTCGGTGAACTGGTTGCCCGGCGCCGACCCGGCGCCGG
The DNA here is from genome assembly GCA_035529175.1 of Ilumatobacteraceae bacterium. GTDB lineage: Bacteria > Actinomycetota > Acidimicrobiia > Acidimicrobiales > Ilumatobacteraceae > Sva-07. The sequence continues at coordinate 333 of DATKXG010000037.1, read as the reverse complement.
TCATCGCCGAGAAGCGGCGCACGGAGGTCAAACGCCAACTCTCCAGCCGCAGTCCGTTCGACGCACTCCCCAAGCGCCTCTGGCTCCGCCTGCTTGCCGCTGCCGACATCCCGGCGACAACGACGTGGTCTCAGCTCAGCAGGGTGCAAGCGACACAACTGCTCGACCAACTCACCGCGTCGACGTTCACCGTGACCGGCAAGAGCACCAACAAGGACGAGTTCGTCACCTGCGGTGGTGTGTCGCTCGACGAGGTCGACTTCCGCACCATGCAGAGCAAGCTCGTGCCCGGCCTCTATTTCGCCGGAGAAGTCATCGACGTCGATGGCATCA
>DATKXG010000036.1:0-7194 GCA_035529175.1 Ilumatobacteraceae bacterium | reverse complement strand
ACGCCCGACCAGGGAGTGACTCGGCCGCGTGGCAGGGCGCACGGGCGATGCTCCCCTGGCTCGTCGGCATCGCGCCGCTCGGCATGATCGTCGGGGCGACCGCCGCCGCGAACGAGCTGTCGGTCGCCATCGCATTGATGTCCGGTGCGCTGATCTTCAACGGTCCGGCGCAGCTCACCGCCCTCGAGCTGCTCGGAGAGGGGGCCGGCATCGTCGCGGTCGTGGCGACCGTGGTGTTGATGAGTGTCCACCTGCTCATCCTCGGCAGTTCGATCGCGCCGCACTGGCGGGGGACTCCGTTGCGGTTCCGCCTCCTGGCATCGTCGGTACTGATCGATCCGACCTTCATCGAGGGTGACCGCCGGTACCGGTCGGGCCTCGGCGGCGGTCACGCCTACTACCTCGGTGCGGCGGCGGCACTGGCGATCGCCTGGCATCTGGCGATCCTGGTCGGCGCGTTGCTGGGGGAGATCGTGCCGACTTCGGTCCGGCTCGAGTGGGTGCTCCCACTGTTCCTGCTGGCCGAGCTGGTCCAGCGCCTGCAGACGTCGTCGATGTTGGTCGTCGCCGCAGTCGGCGGTTGCGTGGCGTACCTGGCTCGCTCACTGCCGATGAACGGCGGCGTGCTGGTCGCGACCCTGAGCGCCGTCGCCATGGGTGTCGTGGTCGCACGGAGGACGTCGCGAGCGTCTGGATTGCGGTGCTGCTTGCAGGCGCCGGATGCTTCGCGCTGCGCTTCGGCATCGTGACACTGGTCGATCGGCGACCCCTGCCGACGTGGTTCGAGCCGGCGACGGCATTCGTCATCCCGGGATCGCTCGCTGGCCTGTGCGCCGTCCTGCTGATCGCACCGATCACGTCAGGCGGTACCGGCCCCACCCTGGGGGTCGCCGCAGCAACGACCGCCATGGTGGCCCGTCGCCGCAGCTCTGCGGTCGCGCTGGCCTCCGGCATGGTCGTGATCTGGGTTACGGGTCTCGCTGGTTGAGGGCGGACGACGCGCGCATCCGAAACCTCGGGCTTCATCCGTCGCAAGTTTCTCAGACGCGAAGCCAGCCGGTCGATCGTCTTGTCACGGCTGGCTCGAACGCGGCGCACGTCATTCGTATCGTGCGCGATGCTGTGATGTGGCCGAGAATCGATCGAACGACGGCTCACCGGAGGTTTCGAGCTGGTCGAGCGCGTACGAACGCCTGGTGGGTGGTCGTCACGACGATCTCGATGTGAGCGAACTCGAGACCCTCGCGGTTGCAGCATTTCTCCACGGCGACGACGATCGGGCCGACGAGGCGTGGAGCCGGGCATACGAGCGCTTCCTGGACGGCAGACAGCCGGGCGACGCTGCACGATGTGCCTTCTGGCTAGGGCTCACACTGATGCTGCGCGGTCGCATGGCGCACGCCAGCGGCTGGCTCGAGCGGGCGCACGAGACGATCGAGCATGAGCCTCCCTGTGCCGCCAACGGTCTGCTGATGATCCCCGCGGTGCTCGGCGCGCTCGACGCCGGCGATACCGATATGGCGAGCGAGCTGGCGGCCGAGGCCCTCGAGATCGGCCGCCGGTACGGCGACGCCGACGTCGCCGCGCTCGCCACGCTGGCGCACGGGCAGGCACTGATCGCCGGGGGTGACATCGACGCCGGTCTGGCGAAACTCGATGCGGCGATGCTGGCCGTTGAGGCCAACTCCATCGGGCCGATCTCGTCGGGCGTGGTGTACTGCGCGGTGATCCTCGAGTGCATGTCCGTGTTCGACTACGCCCGCGCGTCGGAGTGGACGTCTGCGCTCGACGGCTGGTGCCGGTCGCAGCCAGGACTCGTGCCGTTCCGGGGCCAGTGCCTGGTGCATCAGTCGCAGCTGCTGCAGGCGTCGGGTGAATGGGACGAGGCGACCGCGGCCGTCGAGCTCGCCATCGAGCGTCTCGCAGCGCCGCCCCACCCGGCGCTCGGCTTCGCGCACTACCAGCAGGCCGAGATGCACCGCATCGTCGGGTCGCACGAGGCCGCCGCGGATTCGTACACCCGTGCGATCCGTGCCGGCCACCCACCGAACCCGGGCCTCGCGCTGCTCCAGCTGCAGCGTGGTGCTCCGGAGTTGGCCGCCGCCACGATCCGGCGTGCCCTCGACGATGCCGTGTTGGCGTCGCGTCGCCCGGCGTTGTTGGCGGCCGCGGTCGAGATCTTCCGAGCGGTCGGCGACGGGGCGACGGCTGCGACCTCAGCCGACGAGCTCGACGAACTGGCGGCGAGTTCGCCGTCCGCGGCGCTCCAGGCGATGGCTCGCACCGCACGGGGAGCGGTCAAGCTCGACGGCGGGGACCCGCCGGCCGCACTGGGCGAGCTACGGGCCGCGATGACCGCGTGGCGGAAGCTGCGCATGCCCTACGAGGCAGCGCAGGTCGGGGTGCTCGTCGGGCAGGCGTATGCCGCGATGGACGACTCCTCGTTGGCGGCCGCCGAGTTCGATGACGCCGGACGGGCGTTCGCTGAGCTGGGCGCCGAGTTCGACGTCGCGGCGACGCGTTCGATCGCCCGATCGATCGACGGCGAGCCCGACTCGGGACCGTTGACGGCACGCGAGCTCGAAGTGCTGGCCCACGCTGCAGCGGGCCGGACGAGCGCTGAGATTGCGACGGAGCTGTCGATCAGCCCGCACACTGTGCGACGCCACCTCGAGAACGTGTACGCCAAGCTGGGCGTGAGCGGACGGGCCGCCGCCGTGGCTCACGCGTACCAGCACGGCCTGCTCTGATCGCCGTTCCCGATCAGGGTGAGGTGATGGTGCATTCGACCCATCGCCGATCCCATGCGAATGGGTCACCGGGGCGATGCGGCAGGGCTGGGGCATCCGTACGTTGGCATCTACACCGCACGATCCACGGAGGAACGATCATCATGACGACGAGCCAGGCGACCCACGACACGCTCGACCAGACGACGGCCGAGCGCCTCGGCGAGGAGTTCAATCGATGCTTCACCGAGTACGAGGCGCGTTCCGACCTGTTCGCGCCCGACACCTTCTTCGATCTCCTGCCGCCGATGTGGCGATTCCAGTTCGAGGGTCCGGGCGAGGCATTCACGTCGCAGCTCCGGTCGATCGCGACCGGGCCGGCCGAGGTCGAGATCGTGCGCACCATCGCGACTGCCACCGGATTCCTGACCGAGCACGTCGAAACCCAGCACGATCCGGAGGGCGACCTCGTCGCCCGTCGACTGCACGTGTGCGACGTGACCGACGGCGTCATCACGGCGGTGACGACGTACTGCAACGGTGGCTGGGACGCCGAGCTCCGAGCCCGACATGCGGCCGACGCGCCGATGGTGCGCCCATGACGAGCCAGCCGACCACCGAGGGCACGATCATGGCGACGCCCACGTATCGAGCGCTTCAGGGGAGTGCCGCGCAGCGGTATCAGGAGTTTTTCGTCCCGGCAATCGGACTGCCGGTCGCGGCAGAGTTGATGCGAGCCGCAGCCCTTCAGCACGGCGACGTGGTCCTCGATGTCGCATGCGGCACCGGGGTGATCGCACGACTGGCCGCCGCTGCGGTCGGTGCCGACGGGTCGGTCTCCGGCGTCGACGTGGCGCCCGAGATGCTCGAGGTGGCACAGTCGGTCGAGCAGGCCGGGTCGTCGATCGATTGGCGTCAAGCGGACGCGGCCTCGTTGCCATACCCCAACGAGTCGTTCGACGTGGTCACGTGCCAGATGGGCCTGATGTTCATGGAGGATCGGGCGGCCGCGCTGAGCGAGATGCGGCGGGTGACCAAGTTGGGCGGCCGCGTCGTCGTGAATACGCCGGGCGCAATCCAGCCGCCGTTCGAGCAGATGGCTCGCGCGCTGGCGGAGCACATCGCGCCCGAGGCCGTCGGCTTCGTCCATGCCGTGTTCTCGATGGATGACCGGGCCGAGCTCGAGGCGATGCTGGAGTTGGCGGGCCTCGACGAGGTCGAGACGTCGGGCTACTCCGCCCGGCTCGATCTGCCCGGCCCGGCCGAGATGCTGTGGAACTACATCAATCTCACGCCGATGGCGCCGATCGTCGCCGGAGCGTCCGCGGAGGCGAAGGATGCGATGGAGCAGCAGTTCATCGACGACACAGCCGGCTCGCTCGTGGACGGTCGAGTGGCGATCGATCAGCCGATGAACCTCGCGATCAGCCGGCACCGCTGAGTTGGAAGCGTCAGGCGCTCACAACGACGTCGCAGTCATTGCGGCGACGACCTCGATCATCGCGTCGCCGGTGTTGCCGGCCAGGAACCGGTCGCAGTACGGCAGCGCTGCGGACATCCCGCCGGTGTTGGGCTCGAATCCTGTGGCGGCCGCCCGCGGATTCACCCACACGACACGATGGGCGAGCAGCGAGAGACGCCGCATCGTGCGCTCGAGCTGCGCGGGATCGTCGGCGTCCCAACCATCCGAGCAGATCAGGACCACGGCACCTCGCACGGTCGTGTTCCACGTCCGGTGATGCAGGAGGGTCTGCAGGCTCGTGGCGAGCCGCGTTCCCGAGAACCGGTCGGTCACCGTGTCGGTCACCTGAGCGATCGCCGACGATGGTGTGCGGTGGCGAACGGCGGGCGTGATGCGACTGAGACGCGTCGCGAAGGCGAAGATCTCGGCGCGATGTTGGATTGCGAGCGCACGGGTGAGGTGGAGATAGGCCCGCGCGTAGTGCTCCATCGAACCACTCACGTCGAGCAGCACGACGACGTTGCGCGGCTGGGTTAGCGGCGTCGAGTGCAGCAGGGTGATGACGTCACCTCCCGTGTGCATCGATCGACGCAGACTCCGGCGCATCGCGATCGGGCCGCCCGAACGGGTGGTCTTGCGGCGTCGGGTTCGTCGTCGTGGCCACTGGGTGATGGCGGATTCGAGGAGCGCCCCCACCCGCTCGAGTTCCACTTCGTCGAGCAGATCGAACGGGCGCTGCATCTCCGAAGCGGTCGGCGATGGCCGAAGCTCGGGGATCGCCAGATCGTCGGCGTCGTCGGCGTCGTCGTCTGGGGTCTCGAAGCTGACCGACGGCAGCGTCGCCCACGGCAGTCCGCCTGACGCTGTCGAGTCGTCGGCGAGCTGGCGTCGCATCGGCACGAGCACCTCGTCGTCGCGGTGCGACGGTGCGGGCTCCTGGCCCCGGCGTTCGGACCGCAGCATTCCCGCTTGGGTGTCGAAGATCGCGTCGAAGACCGCGTCGAACCGTTCGAGTTGTGAGTGGCGGCTCAGGAAGCTCAGTCGACAGACCCAGTAGAGGTCCGACATCGTCAACGGTCCGGCGACCTCGAGTGCCGCGGTGCACCGTTCGAGTGCCGAGAACGACACGTCCACATCGGCACGTCGGAGCCGCTCGGCGAAGGTCGCGGCGAAGATTGCTCGGTCGACTCCCGCGAACAGCGCGTTGGTTGTCACCGTCGCTTGAGCAGGAGCCTCAGGACGATCAGCGCCGCGATCACGGCCGCGATCGGGATCAGCCGTTTGTACACCGAGTTCCCGGCGTACTCCATCAGGTCGAGCGTCTCCGCCTGTTGTGGACGCGGCCGGGCGGGCGGAGCGGCAGCGCCGGGTGCGGTGGCGCTCTCGGCGGCGACCTCGTCGATGATGGCCTCTCCGAGCAGTTCCTGCTCGATGCAGTCGACGAACTGGTCGATCAGCTTGGCCGAGACCTCGGCGATCATCCCCTTTCCGAACTGTGCGACCTTGCCCGAGATCTTCAAGTCGGTGGTGATCGACACCTTGGTGCCGTCGCCGTCGGTGGTCATGTCGGCGGTGATCGTGGCCGAGGCGTTGCCGGAGCCGCGTGAGTCTCGTCCCGACGCGGAGATCTCGACGTGGCGAGCTGCTTCGTCACGTTGCACGAAGACAGCGCTTCCCGAATAGTCGGCGGTGACCGGTCCGACCTTGATCTTGATCTTGCCCTTGTACTCGTCGGCGTCGTGATCGGTCAGCGTTGCCCCGGGAAGGCACGGCGTGATCAACGGAATGTCGGTGAGCACCTCCCAGGCGCGGTCGATGGGCACACTGACTCTGAACTCGTTCTCGAGCTTCATGATGTTCCTCCTGTTGGGATGCTTGATGTCGGCTCCGTGGCGGATCCGAGCGTTGCTCCGACGGTGTCGACGTCGTCGGGTGTTTTCGCGAGCGCGCCGATGGTCGATCGGGCGACGTTCGGTTCCAGCTCGGTCACGCCGAGCGCGTGCAGCGCGCTGACCCAGTCGATCGCCTCGGCGAGGCCGGGTGGCTTGTCGAGTTCGAGTGTGCGGGCGTTCGACACGAACGCCGTGGCCGCGTCGACCAGGGCGGTGTCGGCACCCGGCACGCGACGCCGCACGATGGCTGCCGCGCGCTCGACGGCCGGGTATTCGATCCAGTGGTAGTAGCAGCGGCGCTTGAGGGCGTCGTGCAACTCGCGGCTGCGGTTCGACGTGAGGATCACGATCGGCGGACGGGTCGCGGTGAACGTGCCGATCTCGGGCACGGTCACCGACGACTCGCCGAGGAACTCCAGCAGCAGGGCTTCGAACTCGTCGTCGGACCGGTCGATCTCGTCGATCAGCAGCACTGGTGGAACCTCACCGGCGTGGCGGACCGCAGCGAGCAGCGGACGGTCGAGGAGGTATTCCTCGGTGAACAGGTCGGTCTTGGAGATGTTCTCTGCGGTCACCTCGGCGAGGCGGATCGACAACATCTGGCGCGGGTAGTTCCATTCGTACAGCGCTTCGGCGGCGGTGATGCCCTCGTAGCACTGGAGTCGTATCAGCGGGGTCCCCAGGGCTGCGGCGAGCGCCTTCGCAGCGGTGGTCTTGCCGACGCCGGGTTCGCCTTCGAGCAGGAGTGGTTGACCGAGCCGCATCGCGAGGAACAGCGCCATCGACAGGCCCTCGTCGACGAGATAGTCGACAGTGTCCAGCTGTGCACGTAGGTCGGTGAGTGATTGATCCGACATCAGGTCGACTCCAGCGAACGCTCGTCGTCGGCCCACGTGTCGAGGGTTGCATCGAGCACTATCCGACGCCGAGCTCCTCGGCGTACCGGGTTCGGCAGCCGGGGTTGCAGAACCAGTGGTCGATGCCGTCGTGGTGCAGATGCGCCGTGTCGTCGCCGATCGTGACGGTCATGCCGCACACCGGATCGATGGCGGTGTCGGGCCGTTGCAGCGCCACCTCGGACTTGGGCGCCTCGAGACCGTCGACGCGGATC
>DATKXG010000035.1:0-25085 GCA_035529175.1 Ilumatobacteraceae bacterium | reverse complement strand
CGTGCGCGGTCGGGCGGGCAGGCGGCGGCGGCCCTGGCCATCTCCAAGAGGGCATCCGAGCGTCGTTGCGCTTCGGTGCGGCGGAGTTTGCTCACGTCGACGTTGCCCTCGCCGAGACGGCGTGTGGCGTCCTTCCAGTCCCGGTCGAATTCGCGGTCGACGAACCAGCAGAAGATCTCGAGGAACTCGGGGCCGCCGACATCGTCGAACACTGCGTTGAGGTTCCAGGATCCGTTCGAATTCTGGTGGACACTGGCGGTGCGACGCTGACGGTTGCGTTCGAGTTTCTCGGCGGCGCCGAGAGGATCGGCGAGCGCCTCCCAGGTGAGCGCTCGTCGTTCGAACTCGATGTAGGAGCAGTCCATCGCGTCGACCATCAGCTGCCAGACGCCCTGGGTGAGGACGTCGGGTTCGATTCGTGGATTGGCGGCGATGCGCGCCATCAGCCGGGTCTGCGCAACGCCGACCTGCCCTGCGGCCAACGCGTTGTTCCACACGGTGACGGCGCGGCGCAGACGGGCCTCCTGCACCCTGCCGTGGGCCTCGGAACCGGACAGTTGCAGATGATGCTTCATCCACGCTCTCGCTGTGAAGAACCCCAAATCGCGGAACGGCTCGGCGACATCGAGGTGGTCGGCGACCGCAATGGCCGCGGCGTGGGTCTGGCGGCGCAGTTGTTCGACCCCGGTCGCCCATGCCGCAACGGTGGCGGCATCGAACCCGGAGGGATCGAGTGCTTCGAGCATCGACAGTCCCTGAGCGCAGTGCTCGACCGCAGCGGCGATCCACCCGGGACCTACCTCGGCGCGGTCACCGATCGCGACATCGGTCACCGGGTCGAAGCCGCGCCGATCGTCGGCCGGATACCAGACGAACTCGTCACCGAAGCGGGACGTGGCATGCGGCGCCGACGGCGTCTCGCCCACCACGAGATCATCGACGACGGTCATGGTTCCATCATGACGAGGGGGTGTCACAGAGATGATGTGAAGACCGTTCCGGACGAACTCCCACGCGATCGCCGAGCACCTCGACGCAACCAAGCTCTACGGTGGCGGTCATGGAGGAGTTCGTGATTGCACGCAACCCCGACGAAGCCTCGTCGTTGCCGTACCTGCTGCGGATCCCGCTCGCCTCCGGCGCGGTCGTGCTGAAAGCCAAGGACACGTGGCCACGCACCAACAAGATCTACTGCCACCCGGCCGATGCCTGGCCATCTCCGGACGAGGTCGACATCGTCGAGCGGGTCGCTGTTCGCTCGTGCGTGCGCCGCGGGGTCGCGGTCGACCTGGTACTCGACCGCGGACGCGAGAACCGTTCGCAATTCGTCTTCACCACCGCCCGCGGACGCGAGATGGTGTTCTGGCAGTCGGCGCGCACCAGCAAGCAGGCTCGGCCGGGTGTGCGGGTGCCGACCGCACGAGCGTCGGGGCAGGAACTCGAGGTGGTGGTCGACACCCGTGAGCGCTACGCGTGGAAGTTCGCCGAGCAGCAGGCCACGACCCTCAAGCGGGCCATACCAGTCGGTGACTACGCCGTCGAGGCAGACGGCCGGCTGGTCGCCGTCGTGGAACGAAAGAGCGTCGACGATCTCGTGTCGACGATCGTGGGCGGCAAGCTCTGGATGCTGCTGGCCGAACTGACCGCGTTCGCCGGCGAGGCGGGTCGGGTGGCCGCGATCGTGGTCGAGGATCGCTACTCCGCGATCTTCAAGCTGCGCCACGTTCGTCCCGCCTCGATCGCGACCCAGCTGGCCGAAGCCGCCGTTCGCTATCCGTCGGTCCCGATCGTGTTCGCCGAAACGCGCCAGCTCGCCCAGGAATGGACGTTCCGCTTCTTGGGTGCCGCCGCCGAGCATGCCGTCCACGATCGCGTCGGCGAGACGCGGGCGGCCGAACTCGCCCCGGCCGGGGCGTTGCCGCACCGGGCGCCCACTGCGGCCGAGATCAGAGTGTGGGCCGCCATGGAGGGCCTGGCGGTCAGTGACCGTGGCCGAATTCCGGCCGAGGTGATGCGTGCGTACCTGAGCGCGCACGGCATGTCATGACGCGTCAGGTCACGAGTCGGTCGGGTCGAACATCTCCAACTGCTCCCAGGTGACGGCCACGTCGCTGACGACGCACCACTTCAGGCGTCCGCGGGAGCCAGGCCGTCGGATCTCGACACGCTCCGCTCGCAGCGATCGAGCGGAGCCGTCGGGGTCGCGGATCGCGATGCTGCCGTCGTACTCGATGCCGACGACCCGGCCGACGATCCAGCGGCCCCGGTCATTGCGGCGGAAGCGGATCGGTTCGCCCATCCGCAGCCCGAGCCGGGCGAGCGAAGCGGGAGAACGGTGCATGAGATGTCGGTGTCAGGCGCCGATGGTGCGTCGCTGCAGCTTGCGCATCCCGCCCAGCCAACGTTCGGGATCGGTGGCCTTGAGCGCCATGTAGTCGGCCACCTCGGGGTGGGGGAGCACGAAGAACCGCTCGGCTTCGATCGCGTCGGCGACCTCGACGGCGACATCGGCTGGTTCGAGGACGACACCGGCCGCCTTGACCACGTTGCTCCCGCTCACGGCGTCGTCGCCCGCATGGAGCATCGCGGTGTTGACGCCCTGTGGGCACAGGCAGGTCACCTTCACGCCGGCGTCGCCGTAGGTGACCGCCATGTATTCGGCGAACGCGACCGCTGCCCGTTTGGTCAGCGTGTACGGGCCGGACCCGATCTGGATCAACAGACCCGCTGCGGATGCCGTGGAGCAGAAGTAGCCCTCGCCCCGCTCGAGCCAGTCGGGCAGCAGGTACTTCGCTGCCCAACGGTGCGCATGGACGTTGACGGCGAAGGCGAGTTCCCAGTCGTCCTCCGGTGTCTCGATCACGCCACTGCCCACCCCCACGCCGGCGTTGCAGAAGAACAGGTCGATCGAGCCGAGCGTCTCACGGGCGGCGGTGACGAGATCGGCGTTGCCAGCCTCCGTGCTGACGTCGGCGGTGATGGACGTCGCCCGCTCCAGCGAATCGGCGACCGCGTCGGTGCCGGCGAGGTCGGCCACCACCACGTTGGCGCCTCGAGTGTGGAACTCGCGAGCGAGCGCTTCGCCGATGCCCCGTCCGGCTCCGGTGACCACGACGTTGCGACCGCTGAACTCCATGGGTGCATCGTAGGTTCGTGCGCGCCGCACGTTGTGGACGCGTGACTGTTGTGAACGTTGTGTGACACCTCACTCATCTGCGCGCAGGTGCGTGTTCGCGGCCGCGGTCGCGGGTACCGTGTCACCCAATGACTGATGAGCGCATCGACACCAACAACGAGGCCGTGATCACCGAAGCCCTGAGCGTCATCGACGGCGCCCTGGCCCGGATGATGCAACGTGAACTCGTGTCGACGGGTGAGGTTGCCGATCTGTTGCTCGACGTGCGCACGCTGCTCACGACCGAGCCGGCAGCACTCGTCGAACCAGTCGTCACCACCGACGCTGTCTGAGCGTCCGGGGTGCCGCGGGCGCTTCGGCGCGCCGCACCAGAGATGCCGGTCAGGGAGCGATGCGCCGAGCGATGCGCCGCCCGACCAGTCCGAGCAGCGTGCCGACGACGGCACCTGCGACCACGTCGGAACCGTGGTGGATGCGCACGTAGGCGCGACTGATGCCCACGATGGCGGCGATCTTCCACCAGAGCATGCCGAGCTTCGGGCCGTCCCAGCCGGACAGGACCATCGCGGCGAACGCCGCCGAACTCGCGTGACCCGACGGGAACGACGACGTCTTCGGCGTGCGTACCTGCAGCCGGTCGTCTCCCGTGGTCGTGGGGCGTTCGCGGCGGAAGAGCCGCTTGACGCCCTGGTTGACGATCAGGCTCTCGGCTCCGAGCATCACGGCGAGCACGACGATCTGATCGGGGCGCCTCTTCGCGACGGCCCGTACGATCGCGATGCCGTGCCAGATGAGCGAGAAGTCGCCGACGTGGCTGGCCGTCGTGAAGACCCGGTCGGCGATCGGATTGCCGCGGAGCAGTTCGAGCGCGTCGTCGACCCAGGTGTCGAACGCGTCGACGTGGGGGCCGAGGTGGCCCTGGCCGGGAACGACGGGGAGCTCATCGACCCCCGTGTCGCTCGTCGTCATGGGGCCCCGGACGAGACCGGGGTGGCCAGCAGGCTGTCGTAGGCGGCGACCGCTTCGGTGGCTGCCAGTGACGGGTCGCCCCCGAATGCGGGACACCACTGCTGGAACGAACACCAGTCGCAGAGTTTGCTCTGGCGGGGGCGGAAGTCGCCGGTGATGCAGGCGCGCTCGACGGCCGCCCACACCGCGGTGGTGCGCGTGGTGATGAACTTGACCGACTGCGCGGACGGCACGGTCTCGATCGTCTCGCCGGACGCGAGATACATCAACCGGATCTTCGCCGGTCGTTTGCCGAACACGGCCTCGCAGAGGAACGAGTAGAAATGCACCCCGGCGAGGCTCTTCTGCTCGTAGTTGCCCGACGGTGCTCGACCGGTCTTGTAGTCGGTGACGACCAGCTCGCCGTCGGCGTCGAGCTCGAGCCGGTCGATGATGCCGCGCAGGGTGAGGTCGCCGACCGGGGCCTCCATCCACAACTCGAGCCCGATCTCGCGGACCGTGGTCGGATCTTCCATGGCGAAGTACTTGTCGATCAGGGCATGGCAGTCACGATCGAACTTGTCGATGGCTTCGCCGTCGAGGCGCAGGCCCACGTAGTCGGGGTGGGTGCGGTACTCGTCGAGCGCGGTCGCCATGTCGGCGGCCAACGCGTCCGGGGTCCGATCGACAGCGGGACGAACGAACAGCAATTCGAGTGCCCGGTGCACGATGGTTCCCTTGGTGGTGGCGACGCCGGGGGGCTCGGGCAGCTTCTCGATGCTCGAGAAGCGGAACTGCATCGGGCACGACGTGAACGACGACACCCGCGACGGCGACAACGACATCGGCACCGGGAACGAGGGTGCGGGAACGGCGGTGTCGGTCATGTCACCCATCGTAGATGGGGGCTGTCACAGGGTTGCGGCCTCTCGGACGAGCGTTGCGATCGCCGCGGGGTCGATGAAAGGCGTGACGTGGTTCCACTCGTCCTGCTCGACGTAGCTGGCGTTCGGCAGCGCCTCGGCGATGTCGCGGGCGATGGCGGCGGGGCCGAACTCGTCGACCTTGCCGGCCACGACGACGACCCGCGTCTCGATCTCGGGGAGCACGGCCCACGTCGAGTGTGAACCGCTGGCTTCGAACGTGCGGGCCTCGTGTTCGGGGTCGCACTTCAGGCGGACACCTTCGGGTGACGGTCGGAATCCGTGGGCGACGTAGAGGCGCAACACGTCACGATCGAAACCCATCATCGGAGGCTTGGAGGAGTAGTTGGAGATCGCTTCGCCGAACGACTCGAACGACGCCCGCCGCTTGCGTGCGCCCTGCGACAGGACCGGGCCGTTGTTCTCCGTTCCGTCGTGTGGGTCGATCTCGCGTGGCGGGAACACGATCGGCTCGAACGTCACGATGACGTCGAACAGCCCTGGGTCACGGTGCGCTGCCATCAGCAGTGCGGCGCCGCCCATCGAGTGGCCGAAGCCGACCAGCCCACCGTCGGGGGCGATCGCCCGTGCCGCTGCGAGGGCGTCGTCGCCGTAGCGAGTCCAGTCGACCTGCCAGTCGTCGGGTCGGGCGGTGTCGCCGTGGCCCCGATAGTCGAGCGCGAACGACGTGAACTCGTCGCTCAACTCGTCGGCGATCGGGAGGTAGCAGTACCCGTGGAACCCCGTCGCGTGCGACAGCAGCAGCGGACGACCGGCGCCCCCGAACTCGTGGATCGCAACGCTGACGTGATCGGACGAGGTGACGCGCACCCGGCCATCATTGCGACGGGTTACGGCCTCGCGCGAATCGTCAGGTCGGCTTGGGTTCGCGGGGAAGGCCGAGCAGGCGTTCGCCGATGATGTTGCGCTGGACCTGGCTCGAGCCGCCGGCGATCCGGCCGCCCGGTGCTGCCAGCATCCCGCTCGCCGACGCTCCGTCGAGCATCGCCCCGGGACCGTCGAGGTCGCCGCGCAGCATCGCCACGTCGAACATCATCTCGGTGATGCCGAGCTTCATCAGCGACGCCGCTGTGGACGCCACCGGACCCTGACGCTGGGCCATGGCCTTCATCGCGCTGCCGCTCGCGAGCAGCGAGGTGAGTTCCTGCCGTTCGACCGCGGTGAGGTCGCGGCCTTCGGCGAGGTGCGCCATCTGGTCGAGCCGGCGTTCGAGCCCGATCACCGAGGTGCCGATGTGGCCGCGCTCGCTGGTGAGCACCGCCATCCCGACACCCCAGCCGCCGTGCAACGGCCCGAGCAGGGAGTCGGCCGGCAGCGACACGTCGGTGAAGAACACTTCGTCGAACTCGGCCTCGCCGGTCATCTGCTTGAGCGGGCGCACCTCGATGCCGGGCAGGTTCATCGGGCACAGGAAGAACGAGATCCCGTCGTGCTTCGGTGCCTCCTCCAGCGGGCGTGTGCGCGCCATCAGGATTCCCCAGTTGCTGTAGCGCCCACCTGAGCACCACACCTTCTGGCCGTTCACCACGTAGCGGTCGCCGTCGAGTTCGGCCCGCGTCGACAACGACCCCAGGTCGCTGCCGGCACCCGGCTCCGAGAACAGCTGGCACCAGACGTGCTCGGTCGTCAACGTCGAACGAAGGTGGTCGGCCTGCTGCTCGGGTGTGCCGTAGCGCATGATCGCTCCACCAGCCAGCACGAACCCGACCATGTTGAACACCGCCGGGACCCCGGCCCGTGCACATTCGAGCAGCCACACGCCGTTGTGTTCAGCGGTGAGTCCGCGCCCTCCGTGCTCGACGGGCCAGTGGATGCCGGCCCACCCGGCTTGGGTCAGCCGTCGTTGCCACGCGAGTCCGTCGTCGACCAGATCGGGTGGGCAGATCGCGCCGTAGTCACGCGGAGCGTGCTGTCGATTGTCCGCCAGCCACGCGGCGGCTTCATGCTGGAATTCCTCGATCGAGATCACCGCGCCAGCATGTCAAAGTGTCACGTTTGACCCGGCACGGTGTGACAGTTCGTCAGGAGAGTGCTTTGAGGAAGAGCGCGGTCTCGTCGGCGATCGTCGCGGGCACGGCGTAGCCGTCCTGTGCGGTGACGTCGGCCCAGTGGGTGGCGAGGTCCTCGGGCGTGAGACCGGTGGCGTTGGTGTAGCCGACGGTCTCGGCGATGAACACCTCGGCGACGCGGCCACCACCGACGGAGAACACCCGGCCGGTCGCCTCGCACGACTCGTGCGAGAGGTATGTCACCAGCGGCGAGATCAGCTCGGGCTGGAGCTTGTCACCCAGGCCGCCGAGGATGTCCTCGGTCATGCGGGTCAGCGCGAGCGGAGCGATCGCGTTGGCCTTGATGTTGTACTTGGCGCCTTCGACGGCGAGCACGTTGGTGAACCCGACGAGGCCCATCTTCGCCGCGCCGTAGTTGGCCTGGCCGAAGTTGCCGAAGATGCCGGCCGCCGACGACGTCGACACGATGCGGCCGTAGCCCTGCTCGCGCATGATCTTCCAGGCCGGCTGCGTGACGTTGAACGCGCCGCGCAGGTGGACGTCGATCACCGGGTCGAACAGACCGGCGTCCATGTTGTGGAACGACTTGTCGCGCAGGATGCCGGCGTTGTTGATCACGATGTCGACCTTGCCGAACGCGTCGACGGCGCTCTGCACGATCGCGGCACCGCCCTCCGGCGTGGCGACCGAGTCGGTGTTGGCGACGGCCTCGCCGCCTGCGGCCTGGATCTCGTCGACGACCAGTTGGGCTGCGCCCTTGTCGCTGCCGGTGCCGTCGACCGAGCCGCCGAGGTCGTTCACCACGATGAGTGCACCGCGCTTGGCCATCATCAGCGCGTGCTGCTTCCCAAGGCCGCCACCGGCGCCCGTGATGATCGCTACTTTGCCGTCGAATCCGAGATCAGTCATGGGGTGCAACGCTAACGGCGCTCAGGCGAAGCGACGAAAACCGCCCTCGACGTCGAGAACCTGTCCTCGGATCCATGCACCCTCGTCGCTCGCGAGGAATCCGACCACGTCGGCGATGTCGCCCGGCGTGCCCCATCGGCCGTCTGGGAACATCCGAACCACCGCCGCGTGTGCGTCGCCCTCTGCGTAGCCGGTGTCGACCGGTCCCGGATTGATGCAGTTCGCGACGATCCGCGATCGCGACAGGGCATGGTCGATCGATCGGGTCATCTGATGGAGCGCGCCCTTCGACACGGCATAGGCGATCTCGCCGTCCATCGGAGCGATGTGCTGGCCGCTCGTGAACCACAGCATCCGCCCGATCGGCGGCTCGCTCGACGGGATCGACACGTGGCGCTGCGCGAAGCGCTGGGCCAACAGCACCACGCTGCGAACGTTCGCGGCCCAGCACCGGTCGAGCTCGTCCGCGGTCACCTGGTCGAAGGACTCGTGCGAGGAACGGGCGTGGACTGCGGCGACGATGTCGATGCGGCCGTGGAGTTCGACCACCTCGTCGATCAACGCGGCGGGGACGGCCGGGTCCTCCAGGTCGTGGCGGCCCACCTCGAACGGCAGCGGGTCGAGCGGCTGTTCCCCCCACGGCATCTCGGCATCGTGCGGCGACCACCCGGTGGCGACGACGGTCGCTCCCTGGTCGTGCAGCCGCTGTGCGATGCCGACAGCGATCCCGCTCGGGCGCGATACCCCGGTCACCAGCGCGACGCGCCCGTCGAGCCGTCGTCGGTCGGGTGGGTTCGGAGCCATGCCCGAGGCTAGGTCGCGCCCGACGGTCGCGTCAGCGTTCGATGCGCAGTGGCTCGTCCGCGGTCACGAGCGTGACATCGTCGCCCATGCGAACCGGTACGCCACTGCCCGCCAGCACGGTCACGGTGAGCCCGTCGGGATCGAGATCGACCTGTAGGACCGAGCCGTGTCGGCAGAGCCGGAATCGCAGGCCGTCCCATGCGATGGGCAATCTCGGTGTGAACTCGATGTGGTTGCCCTGCTCGACCATGCCGGCGAAGCCGTGCACGACGCCGGCCCACACACCGCCGGCGTTCGCCACGTGCACGCCTTGCGCCGTGTTGCCGTGCGAGTCGGAGAGGTCGAGGTACAGCGATCGGTTGAAGTACTCGAATGCCAGATCGTCGTAGCCGACCTCGGCTGCCACGACGGCCTGCACACACGACGACAACGACGAGTCGCCGGTGGTGATCGGGTCGTAGAAGTCGAAGTTGCGCCGCTTCTGATCCACCGGGAAACGTTCGGAACGCAGGAACATCGCCAGCACCACATCGGCCTGCTTCAGCACCTGGTGGCGGTAGATCACGAGTGGGTGGTAGTGCAGCAGCAGGGGGAAGTGCTCGGGCGGAGTCGTCTCCCAGTCCCACGGTTCGAGTTCGAGGAACTCGGAGTCTTGCGGGTTGATCCCGAGTTCGTCGTCGAAGGGGATGAACATGCAGTCGGCGGCAGCGTCCCAGTCGTCGAGTTCCTGGAGTTCGAGATCGGTCTCCCGAACCAGCGCCTCGAACGCCTCGGGGTTCCACTGCGCCAGGAACCGGACCGTGCGCGCTGCGTAGCGGAGATTGAACCTCGCCATCACGTTCGTGTAGAAGTTGTCGTTGACGACGGTCGTGTACTCGTCGGGTCCGGTGACCCGGTGGATGTGGAACGTGCGACCGCCGTTCTGGGCGTAGAAGCCGAGGTCGGCCCACAGCCGTGCGGTCTCGACGAGGATCTCGGCACCCTCGTGTGACAGGAAGTCGATGTCACCCGATGCCTCGAGGTAGCGGCGCAGTGCCAGCACCACCGCTGCGTTGATGTGGTATTGCGCGGTGCCGGCGGCGTAATACGCCGACGCCTCCTCGCCGTTGATGGTCCGCCAGGGGTACAACGCGCCGACCTGGCTCATCTCGCGGGCGCGTTGGCGGGCGGAGTCGAGCAGCTGCCAGCGGAAGCGCACGACCTTCCTCGCCGCTTCGGGCATCGTGTACGCGAGGAACGGAGCGACGTACACCTCGGTGTCCCAGAAGTAGTGACCGTCGTAGCCGCCGCCGGTGACGCCCTTCGCTGCGATGCCCTGCTCCTGGGTGCGCGCCGATGCCTGGGCCAGCTGGTACAGGTTCCACCGCAGCGCCTGCTGGGCGCGGTCGTCGCCCCGGAGCTCGATGTCGGCGTTCGCCCAGAAGTCGTCGAGCCAGGCGCGCTGCTCGTTGACGAGCTGCTCGACACCGTCGGCCTCGGCACGCTCCAGCGTGCGCGAGCACCTGTCGGCCAACTCGACCGCCGGGACGCCGTTCGACGAGTGGTACGACACGAGCTTGGTGATCTTGATCGGATCGCCCGGCGTTGCGCGCACCGTGAAAACGGTCTTCGCGAGGTCGGGACCCAGATGCGTCGTGACGTCGACCTGGCACGAGGTGTCGATGTGGTGGCGCGTGCCGCAGGCGAGTGTCATCCTGCTGTTCGCGCACCGATACCCGAGCACGATCTCGTTGCCATCCTCGCGTTGCAGCTGCGGCTGGAGGACCCGTTGGCTGAACTTGCGGGCCCGGCGCGGGTCCTTGCCTTCGCCGAGGGCAGCGGCCTTCACGTGGTACTCGTCCTCGCCGTCTTGACGGTTGAGGAGCTGCGAGGAGACCACCACCGGTGCCGCAGCGTCGAGCAGCGTGATCTCGAAGGTCATCACGGCGAGGTGGCGGTGCACGAAGCTGACCATCCGCTGCGATGACACCCTGACCCGCTTGCCCGCCGGCGTGCGCCAGATCATGTCGCGTGTCAGCACGCCGTTGCGGAAATCGAGGGCGCGCTCGTAGCTTTCGAGGTCGGCGGTCGGCACGAGCAGCGGTTCGTCGTCGACGTACAACTTGAGCAGCTTGGCGTCCGGCACGTTGACGATCGTCTGGCCGGTCTTGGCGAAACCGAACGCCTCCTCGGCGTGCAGGATCGACCACGTCTCGTGGAACCCGTTCAGGTAGGTGCCGTGACTGTGCGCCTCGCGGCCCTCCTCGGGATTGGCTCGCATGCCCAGGTAGCCGTTGCCGAGTGCGAACAGGGTCTCGGTGGTGCCGAGGTCGTCCTTGGCCTGCGAGCGCTCGACGAGCCGCCACGGCTCGACGGGGAAGCGGTGCTCGGGCAGCCCGAGTGGTGGAGGCAGGCGGTTCACGTGTCGAGCTCCGTGGTCGCGTCGTCAGGGAGCAGGTCGGCGAGGTCGTCGACGACGAAGGTGGCTCCGTGTGCGAGCAGCGTGTCGGCGCCGGCACCACGGTCGACGCCGATCACCACGGCGAATCCACCCGCAGCACCGGCGGCGACGCCGGAGACCGCATCCTCGACGACGACGGAGCGGTCGGGTGCAACCCCGATGCGGCGAGCCGCCACCAGGTACATGTCTGGCGCCGGCTTGCCGGCGATGTGCTCGGCGGCTGCCACCAGCCCGTCGACCACCACCGCGAATCGCTCGCCGAGCCCGGCGGCGTCGAGCACCCGGCCGGCGTTCTTCGACGACGAGACGACTGCGGACGGGATGGCCGCCTCGTCGAGCAGATCCATCGTGGCGAGCGAACCGGGGTACGGGGCGATGCCGTCGCGCTCGAGGATGACGTTGAACAGTTCGTTCTTGCGGTTGCCCATCGCACAGACGGTGTCCGTACCCGGGGCGTCGGTGGGATCGCCGTCGGGAAGCCTGACGTCGCGGGACGCGAGGAACGATCGCACGCCGTCGTAGCGCGGCTTGCCGTCGATGTAGCGGAGATAGTCGGCCTCGGTGTAGTCGAAGTCGACGAACAACTCGCCCCATGCGTGCTCGTGGATCTCGGCGGTGGGCGTGATCACACCGTCGAGGTCGAAGAGCACCCCGGCGTGGCGCCGCCAGTCGAAATCCGCCCTGGGCGCGATCCCCGTCACCCGAGCAAGGCTAGACCGCCGGTGCCTCGATGGCGGTGGACCGCAACGTCTTGTAGTCGAGCTTGCCGTTCGCTGCGCGGCCGATCGACGTGACGGCGATCACCCGCTTCGGCGCCTTGTAGGCGGCCAGTCGCGACTTGACGTGGGCGATCAACTCGGTGGGGTCGACCACCTCGCCGGCGTGTGGTTCGACGAGCGCCGTGATCGCCTCGCCCCACTTCTCGTCGGGGACGCCGACGACGGCCACGTCGGCGACGGTGGGGTGCAGCTTCAGACACTCCTCGACCTCTTCGGGGTACACCTTCTCGCCGCCGGTGTTGATGCACTGGCTTCCCCGGCCGAGCAGCGTGACGGTGCCGTCGGCCTCGACGGTGGCGTAGTCGCCGGGGATCGAGTAGCGCTCGCCGTCGATGACCACGAACGTCTGCGCCGACTTCGCCTCGTCCTTGTAGTACCCGATCGGCGTGCGCCCGGGCAGGGCGACGCGACCGAGTTCGCCCGAGCCGGGTGCGACGTCGCGTCCGTCGTCGGTGATCACCCGGGTGGTCGGGCCGAGTTCGAACTTGGCCGTCTCGCCGCTCGACTCGGCGGTGGTGGTGTTGCTCGCCATGCCGATCGCCTCGCTCGACCCGAGCGAGTCGATCATGATCAGCCGCGGGTTGTGCCGGAGCAGACCCTCCTTCGACTCCTTCGACCACATGACGCCGGACGACACGATCACCCGGAGCGACGAGATGTCCCAGCGGTCCGGTTCGGCGTCGAGGGCCCGCAGGATCGGCTTGGCGAAGGCATCGCCCACGATCGAGGTGGAGTTGATCCCGAAGCGCTGCACGGTGTCGAGGAACTCCTCGGCACTGAAGTGGCGGCCCTCCATCGTGGTGATCGAGCCGCCGACCATCAGGTTGCTGAGTGCGTTGAACAGCCCGGTGCCGTGCATCAGCGGCGCCGCCGGCATGTTGCGAGGCCCGGCCTTCACGATGCGCTCGGCGACGGCGTCGAGGTCCTGCTCGGGCGGCATGCGCTTCTTGTTGTTGGCATCGAGCACGCCGAACAGGTCGTCCTGGCGCCACATCACGCCCTTGGGCATGCCGGTGGTGCCGCCGGTGTAGAGCAACAGGAGGTGGTCGCCGCTGCGCCCCCACGGACCGCTGACGTTCTCGTCGGTACCCGCGGCCGCAGCGGCGTCGTACGGCATCGCCCACTCGGGGCAAGGACCGCTGGCGTCGTCGACCCACAGCCAGGTGGTGACCTTCGGGACTCGATCACGCACGGCGTTGCACTGCTCGGTGAACGTGCCGTGGAACACCACAGCGGTGGCGTCGGCGTTGTCCCACAGGTAGACGAGCTCGTCGGCGGCGTAGCGGTAGTTGGTGTTGACGACGGCGAAGCCGGCCTTGAACGCGGCGAACACCGACTCGAGGTACTCGGGGCTGTTGTACAGGTACTGGGCGACCTTGTCCTGCTCGGCCGAATCGGCCCGCAACAGCGCGGCGGCGATCCCGTTCGCCCGCCGGTTGAACTCCGACCACGTGGACGCGCGGTCACCCTGTTGCTGGGCGAGCGCGTCGGGGATCTGTTCCGTCACCGTCTCCCACAGATCAGCGAAGTTCCAGCCGGCGTCGGTCCCGCGATCAGTCATGGTCACGTCGATGAACGTAGCCGCGGGTCGCCGACGCTGTCGCAGCGTCGATGACGACGCGCTCGGGTGTGGCTGCGGCCTCAGGTGGGTGGGCCCTGGCGCAGCCGGTCGTAGGCGGCGGTGACCGGCGAGTGTTCGGCCATAGCGTCCCACATCGACTCGATCCACCAGGTTGCTCCGGCGTCGGCATACGCGGCGGGGGAGTGTTCGGACGTCGTGCCCTCGACGATGATGTCGACGTCGTTGCCCGGACGTTCGGCGTCGAGTTCGGCGCGGAGTTCGGCCACCTCGTCCAGGTGCGGCTGGCGGGCTCCGCTGTCGCCATCGAGCACCTGAGGGATCACGCCGTCCCATCGCATCGCCCGCGCCATCGACTTCGGACGACCGAGTGCGCCGACACACCAGATCGGGACCCGCGGTTGTTGCACGGTGTGGCCGATCGTGGGGAACTCGGTCGGTGTGATCGTGTAGTGGACGCCGTCGTACTCGAACGGCTGCCCGCTCCACAGCCCGCAGACGATGTCCAGTGTCTCGTCGAGCAGCACGGCGCGGGTGCGGCGGTCACATTCCTCGCCGAAGGCTTCGAATCCCGAATCGAGTGCTCCGAGGCCGACCGACAACGTCACCCGGCCTGCAGAGATCCGATCGACGGTCGCGACCTGGCTGGCGAGTTCCCACGGGCGGCGCCGCGAAGGCGGGGTGAGCAAGGTTCCGAGCCGGATCTTCGAGGTGCGGACCGCCGCGAGACCGAGCGAGACCCACGCATCGACGCCCCACACCGGTTCCCACACGAACAGCCCGTCCCATCCGGCGTCCTCGGCCGCGGCGGCGAGATCGCCGATGTCCTCGGCGTCGCCCCACGGGACCACGAAGCCGAACCTCATGTCAACGACCGTAGACCCTGGCGAGAACGCGTGCACGCGCGAGGTCCGACAGCGGCCAGAATCGCACGGTGCCCGACAGAACCGTGCCCGACGAGATCGTCCCTGACGACAAGGACTGGACCTGGGTGCTCGAACGCATCTGTCCGGAGTGCGGTTTCGATGCCCACGCCGTCGATGTGCGACACGTCGGTGACTCGATCCGGGCGAACGCCGAGACCTGGAGCGACGTGCTCGGCGGCGACGACGCCGCGGTACGTACGCGGTCTGCGCCCGATCGCTGGTCGACGCTCGAGTACGGCGCCCACGTGCGCGACGTCTACGAGCTGTTCCTCACGCGGCTGCGGCTGATGCTCGACACCGACGATCCGCTGTTCGCGAACTGGGACCAGGACGAGACCGCCGTCGCGTCGCGTTACGACCTGCAGGATCCGACGACGGTCGCCGTTGAACTGCGGGCGGCCGCCGAGGTCCTCGCCGATGCCTTCGACGGCGTCGCCGACGGCCAGTGGTCGCGTCCGGGACGGCGCTCGGATGGGGCCGCCTTCACCGTCGACTCCTTCGCCCGATACCTGATCCACGATCCCGTTCACCACCTCTGGGATTGCGCTTTCACTGCGCCCGATCGTGCGTAGCGACCTACAGTCGGCTCCATGACCAGCGCAACTGCGATCGTCGAGGCAGCGGGCGACCTCGCCGAGTTGATCGATGCGAACGCCGACGACGGCGAGCGCATCCGCCGGTTGCCGTTGGCCACCGTGAAGGCATTGCGCGACGCGCAGCTGCTGCGCATGTGCGTGCCGCAGGCCTACGGCGGGCCGGAGGTCGACCCGGTCACGCTCGTGCGTGCGATCGAAGCGGTCGCGCACAGCGACGGTGGTGCCGGCTGGTGCACGATGATCGCGTCGACCACCTCGTCGATGGCGTCGCTGTTGCCCGAAGGGGCGGCTCGGGAGATCTACGGCGACCCGATGTCGATCACCGGTGGGGTCTTCGCACCCAACGGCAAGGGAGAGGCCGTGATGGTCGACGGCGTCGAGGGGTTCTCGGTGTCGGGCCGTTGGGCGTGGGGGAGTGGCACTCAGCACTGCCAGTGGGTGCTCGGCGGTGCGCTCTGCGACGATGGCACCTTCCGACTGTGCTGGTTCCCGCAGTCGGCGGTCACCTTCCACGACACGTGGTACACGACGGGGATGCGGGGGTCGGGATCGCTCGACTACTCGGTCCACGAGGTCTTCGTTCCAGCCACTCGCACCATCCAGCCGGCGGTCACGCGACCGGTGGTGTGTACCCCGCTGTCGCAGTTCCCGAACTTCACGCTGCTCGCGTCCGGCGTGTCGGCGGTGGGGCTCGGTGTGGCCCGTCGGGCACTCGATGAACTCGTCGACCTCGCCCAGGGCAAGAAGCCGCAGTACTCGTCCAAGACACTCGCGCAGAGCGGATTCACGCAGGTCGAGGTGGCGCGGGCCGAGGGCAAGCTGCGCGCCGCTCGCGCGTTCCTGCTCGACGAGCTGCAGTCGGCGTGGGACACCGCGGTCGCCGGCGACGACGTCACCATCGAGGCCCGCACCGGCATCCGTCTCGCGGCGACCCACGCCGCCACGGTGGGCGCCGAGGTGGCGGACGTGGCGTTCACGTTGGCCGGCGGCACGGCGGTGTACGACACCAGCCGGCTGGGCCGCTGCCTGCGTGATGCCCACATCGTGACCCAACACATCCAGACCGCGCCGAAGCTCAACGAGACGATCGGCAAGCTGCTGCTCGGCCTCGACGTCGACACGTCGATGTTCTGACCGGATGCCGTGTGAGAGGTTCTGATGGACACGATCCGCACCGAGCGTGACGGCGACCTGTTGATCGTCACGATCGACCACCCCGACTCGGCGATGAACGCCGTCGACGAACGGCTCCACCACGACCTGTGGGAGCTGTTCCGCCAGCTGGCCGCCGAGCGTGAGGCGCGAGCGATCGTGCTCACCGGGTCGGGGCGTGGGTTCTCCGCCGGCGGTGACATGTCGTGGTTCCCCGAACTGCGACACCCCGACCGGCTCCATGCGCTGCGGCGCGAGGGCAAGCAGCTGATCTGGAACCTGCTCGACGTCGAGGTGCCGATCGTGTGTGCCCTCAACGGCCCCGCGGTCGGGCTCGGCGCATCGGTCGCGCTGCTGTGCGACGTGATCGTGATGGCCGACACCGCGACGATCATCGACCCCCACGTGCAGGTCGGTCTCGTCGCCGGCGACGGCGGCGCGGCGATCTGGCCGCTGCTGCTCGGGCCGCTCGCGGCGAAGCGTCACCTCCTGCTCGGAGAACCGCTCACCGCCGACGCCGCGTTGGCGATGGGGATTGCGTCGGAGGTGTGCCCGGCTGATGACGTGCCCGCTGTCGCGATGCGGTGGGCGCAGCGCATCGCCGCTCAGCCACCACTCGCCGTCCAGGGCACCAAGATCGCCGTGAACGCTCAGATCAAGCAGGCGCTGTTGACCAGCTTCGATGTGTCGATGGCACTCGAGATGAGCTGCTTCCACTCCGCCGATCACGCCGAGGCCGTCGAAGCCTTCGTCGACAAGCGCACACCCCGCTTTGAAGGACGATGATTCGAGGGACGATGAGCAACGAGATCCATCACACCGGCGTCGACGCGATCGAGGCGCTGATGACCACCAGGGCGATCCGCCGGTTCAGCGGCGATCCGGTGACCGACGAGGAGATCGCCATCTGCCTGCGCGCTGCCCAGCAGGCCCCGAGCGGCGGCAACGTCCAGCCGCAGCAGTACGTCGTGGTGACCGACCCACAGACGAAGGCCGAGGTCGCCGAGCTCTACCGATCGTCGTTCGACCGGTACGAGAGATCGCTCCCCGATGCCTCGGCGTTCCGTGACGAGGCGCAGGCCGAGTCGTGGCGCAAGACGCGGGCGGCGAGCCGGCATCTGGCCGACCACGTCCAGGACGCTCCGGCGGTCGTGTTCTTCCTGCAGCCGATCATCCCGTGGACGCCGTCCGACGACGAGGGCCCGATGGACATCGGCCGTCTGGACGCCAGCGTGTATCCCGCGGTGCAGAACTTCTGCGTGGCGGCGCGGGCGCTCGGCATCGGGACCTCGTTGACGACGGTCATCCGCATCCACGCCGCCGAAACGCTCGAGGTGCTCGGCGTACCGTCCAACGACGACGGCAGTCCCCGCTACGAGATCGCGGCGTGCATCCCGATGGGTCGCCCGGCGGGTCGGTTCGGCGTCGCCCCGCGCAAGCCCGCCAGCGCCGTCACCCACTGGAACACCTTCGGCAACCGCCGCCGCGACTGACGGTCCGCCCGGGGACGGGGCCGGGGAGGACCGAAGTCGGGTCGGGGAGCAGCGGGCTGCTCGGCGACGATGGCTCCCCATCCGGCGGGCTACCTTCTGGCGGCATGGGGAACATCAACAGCCTGGCTGACATCATCCGCGTCCACCGGGCCGACCGTGCCGATCGACCGGCGCTGATCCAGGACGACCGCATCGTCACCTGGGCCGAGTTGGCCGCCCGGTCGGCGCAGGTCGCTCAGGGTCTCGCTGCCGACGGCGTCGGTTCGCAGGACCGGGTCGCGTTCATCGACAAGAACGGCATCGAACACTTCGAGGTGTTCTTCGGCTCGGCACTGCTCAACGCGGTGTGCGTCGACGTCAACTGGCGTCTCGCCCCACCCGAGGTCGAGTACATCGTGAACGACGCCGACGCCAAGGTGCTGGTGGTCGGCCCCGACTTCGTGCCGATCGTCGACGCGATCCGCGACAACCTGACGACGGTCACCCGGATCCTGGTGATCGGCGGTCACGAGGGCTACGAGAGCTACGAGGACTGGGTGGCGTCGTTCCCCGCGGAGGATCCGGGGGCAACCTCGGCGAGCGACGACGTCGCCTTCCAGCTCTACTCGTCGGGCACCACCGGTCGCCCGAAGGGCGTGATGCTCACCAACGACAACTTCTTCAGCCTGTTGCCGTTGGCGAAGGAGATGTGGGAACTCGACGGCGACTCGGTGAACCTCATCGCGATGCCGCTGTTCCACATCGGCGGCGGCGGCTGGGCGGTCGCCGGGATGTACGAGGGCGCGACGTCGGTGATCTTCCGCGAACTCGATCCGGCGGCGCTCATCCGCACGATCGAGGAGCAGCGCATCACCCACGCGTTCATCGTTCCCGCCGTGCTGGCGTTCATGTTGATGGTGCCCGGCGTCGCCGACGCCGACTACTCGAGCCTGCGGATCGTCGTGTACGGCGCGTCGCCGATCAGCGAGGACGTGCTCGCGAAGTGCGTCGAGATGTTCAAGCCGTGCAAGTTCTGGCAGGCCTACGGCCTCACCGAGACGACGGGAGCCGTCGTCAACTTGTCGCCGGAGGACCACGACACGACGGGCCCGAACCGGCATCGCCTGCGGTCGTGCGGCCTCCCCGGCCCCGGCGTCGAGATCCGCATCGCCGGCGACGACGACCAGGAGTGCGAGGTCGGCGAGGTCGGCGAGATCTGGATCCGGTCGGGTCAGGTGATGAAGGGCTACTGGAAGCAGCCGGAAGAGACCGAGAAGGCGATCACCCCCGACGGATGGTTCAAGTCCGGTGACGCCGGCTATCTCGACGCCGACGGGTACCTCTACATCCACGATCGTGTGAAGGACATGATCGTGTCCGGCGGCGAGAACGTGTATCCCGCCGAGGTGGAGAACGTGCTGATGGGCCACCCCGGCATCGCCGACGTGGCCGTCATCGGTGTCCCACACGAGAAGTGGGGCGAGACCGCCAAGGCGATCGTGGTCAAGGCTCCCGACTCCGACGTCAGCGAGGCCGACATCATCGCCTACGCCAAGGAGCGTCTGGCGACGTTCAAGTGCCCGACATCGGTCGAGTGGACCGACATGTTGCCGCGCAATCCGAGTGGCAAGGTGTTGAAGAAGGACCTGCGCGAGCCCTACTGGGAGGGCCACGACCGGCGCGTCGGCTGAGCGTCGTGCCCGGGCTGACGAACGACGAACTGGCGGCCTTCCTCGACGAGCCGGGGCACTTGCTCCGGCTGGGGACGATCGGTGTCGACGGGCTCCCGCGCGTCGTGCCGATCTGGTTCATCCACCACGAGGGGGCGATCTGGTTCACGCCGCGAGCGCGTTCGGCCTGGCTCGAGGACCTGCGTGCGAATGCAGCAGTGTGCGCCACGATCGATGAATCAGAGCATCCGATGCGCAAGCTGATCGCCCGTGGCCAGGCGGGGTTGGTGCACGACCTGGGTGACGACGACACGTGGCGCGACCTGTACCGATCCATCGCGTGTCGGTACACGCCCGAACGGTTCGCCGACGCCTACCTCGCCGACACGATCGACGAACCACGGGCGCTGTTCCGGCTGGTGCTCGCCGACTCGGACGTGTCGACGTGGCGGATGCCGATCGTGGACCGGGGCGAGAATCCGCTCGCGGTGTGGTCGAGGCAGTACTACCACCGCTGATCGGTACCTCGATCGGTCAGATCAGGGCGAGTAGGGAACTGGTCGCGGTGTAGACGGCGACGACGACCAGCAGGATCACGAACCACTTCTGAAGGAAGCTCGGGTCGCGGGTGCTGGCGAGCCGGCTTCCCACGAAGACGCCGATCAGGCTGGCGATCGTGAACGGGATAACGGTGCCCCACTCGACCGATCCCGACGGTAGGCGGGTCGCGAGCGCGACGGTCGAATTGACAGCGATGACGATCAGCGAGGTGCCGACAGCGTCGGGCATCGAGAAGCCGAGCGCGAGCACCAGCGCTGGCACGATGACGAAGCCGCCACCGACGCCGAAGAAGCCGGTGAGCAGGCCGATGAACGACCCGGCGACCACGACCTTGACGGCGGTCGCCATGTCGAGCCGGATCGCCGTGCCCGCCGACGGATCGGTCTCCACACGTTCGGGAGTTGCCGCTGCCGCTCCTGCCGACCGAACGGCCGGTGTTGTGGCCTGCTTCTTGAGGCGCCGCCACATGGCGTACGCGGCGACCAGCATCAACATCGAGAAAGCGAACAGCAGCACGTCGGCGTCGACCGCTTCGTTCCACGCCGAACCGACCAGTGATCCACCGATGCCGGCGAGTCCGAACACGGTGCCTGCGGCCAGGCGGACGTGACCAGCCCGCCAGTGGGGGATGATGCCGATCAGCGCGGTGATCGTGACGAGCACGAGCGAGGTCGTGGTCGCCGCCTTGGGATCCTGCCCGGCCGCGTAGACCAGCGCCGGCACCGCGAGGATCGATCCGCCGCCGCCGAGCGCGCCCAGCGACAATCCGATCAGGAACCCCAGCGGAGATGCCAGCAGCGCGCGCACCCCTCCAGCATACCCCATGGGGTACCATTCCCTTCGAAAATTCGGAGCGATCGTTGCGCTGGGCGCACACGCGGCTCCGAAATTCGGGCTGGGAGCACCGGACCACCGAAATTCGGAGGCCTCGTTGCACTGGGCGCAACGTTCGCTCCGAATTTTCGATGGTTTGGCGGCGATAGCGTGGTGTGTCGTGTCCCCCCACGACCACACCCTTCTCGACGACCCGACGGGCGTCGACCACGACGCCGCCGATCAGGCGAACGTGCGTCGTCGCACCGACATCCGCAACCTCGCGATCGTCGCGCACGTCGACCACGGCAAGACCACCCTCGTCGACGCGATGCTCCACCAGTCCGGAGCGTTCCGCTCGAACGAGGAGGTCGCCGAGCGCGTCATGGACTCGGGCGACCTCGAGCGCGAGAAGGGGATCACGATCCTCGCCAAGAACACCTCGCTCGTCTGGCACGACCCGCGCAACGGCGACGACATCACGCTGAACATCGTCGACACGCCCGGCCACGCCGACTTCGGTGGCGAGGTCGAGCGGGCGCTCACCATGGTCGACGGCATCGTGCTCTTGGTCGACGCCGCCGAGGGGCCCCTGCCGCAGACACGATTCGTGCTGCGCAAGGCGCTCGCTCGCAACCTCCCGGTGATCCTGGTGATCAACAAGGTCGACCGGCCCGATGCCCGCACGACCGAGGTCATCGACGAGGTCTACGAACTCTTCTTCGACCTCGACGCAAAGGAACACCAGGTCGAGTTCCCCATCGTGTACTGCTCGGGCCGCGACGGCTGGGCGGCGCTCGATCTCGACGAGGCACACCGCGTCATCGCCGAGGGCAAGGGCGACAAGAACCTCGCCGAGCTCGTCGAGATCCTGCTCGACCACATCCCGTCACCCACCTACCACGAGGGCGCACCGCTCCAGGCGTGGGTCACCAACCTCGACGCGTCGCCGTACCTCGGTCGCCTCGCGCTGCTGCGCATCATCGAGGGCGAGATCAAGAAGGGCCAGTCGGTCGCGTGGTGCAAGCGTGACGGCACGATCGCCCGCGCCAAGGTCGCCGAGCTGTTCCTGACCGAGCACCTCACGCGTGTGCCGGTCGACGGGGCCCGCCAGGGCGACCTCGTCGCGGTCGCCGGCATCGAGGACATCTACATCGGTGAGACCCTCGCCGATCCCGAGAACCCGGTCGCCCTGCCGGTGATCACCGTCGACGAGCCCGCGCTGTCGATGACGATCGGCATCAACACCTCACCGCTCGCCGGACGCGAAGGCAAGAAGCTCACCGCCCGTCTCGTCAAGAACCGCCTCGACGCCGAACTCGTCGGCAACGTGTCGATCCGGGTTCTTCCGACCGAGCGTCCCGATGCCTGGGAGGTCCAGGCCCGCGGCGAGCTGCAGCTGGCGATCCTCGTCGAGCAGATGCGGCGCGAGGGCTTCGAGCTCACCGTCGGCAAGCCGGTCGTGCTCACCCACGAGATCGACGGCACGGTCCACGAGCCGGTCGAGCGCGTCACGATCGACGTCCCGAACGAACACCTCGGAGCGGTCACGCAGCTGCTCGCGACCCGCAAGGGGCGGATGCAGAACATGGGCGGAACGGGCTGGGTCCGCCTCGACTACCTCGTACCCGCCCGCGGACTGATCGGGTTCCGGACAGAGTTCCTCACCGAGACCCGCGGCACGGGCGTGATCAGCCACACCTTCGAGGGATACGAGCCGTGGGCCGGCGAGATCCGCTCGCGCCAGTCCGGCGTGCTCGTCGCCGACCGCATCGGCCCGGCCACCACCTACGCCATGATGAACCTGCAGGACCGCGCCGCGATGATGGTCGGTCCGGGCACCGAGGTGTACTGCGGCATGATCGTCGGCGAGAACTCCCGCGCCGGAGACATGGACGTCAACATCTGTCGCGAGAAGAAGATGACCAACGTGCGCGCGGCGTCGGCCGACGAGACGGTCAAGCTCACTCCGCACCGTGTGCTCTCGCTCGAGGGCGCCCTCGAGTTCATCGCCGACGACGAGTGCGTCGAGGTGACCCCGCAGAACATTCGTCTGCGCAAGGCCGACCTCGACCCCACCAACCGCGCACGCGAAGCCAAGCGCCGCAGCCAGTCCGCATAGGACCCTCCTATGGGCCGGTGGCGTGGGCGGCGTCGGGCTCGTGCAGGTCGATCGCCTCGTTGTCGTGGGCGTGCAGCGCGGTGACCTCCCAAGCGAGGATGCCGATGCGGCATCGTTCCCAGCGATTGCCGCTGACCTGGCAGTCCGACGCGCCCCACTCGACGATGCACCCGCTGTCGCCATCGCAGATCGCGTTGCCGTCGATCACCGCCTGCGTGCCCCCGTCGATGTCGATGCCGCGCATCGTGTGGTCGACGAAGTTGCCGTAGACGTGAGCGCCCTCGGTCTGTTCGAGATGGATGCCCCACCAGCGAGCCACGATGTTGTTGCCCCGGACGATGGTTCCCGTCGTGTCGGTGGCCCGGATCCCGCAGAGGTGGTCGCGGAACTCGCAGGAGTCGATCTCGTGACCGGCTCCGTCGATCAGATGGACGCCGACGTCCCATCGCATGCCGCGGAACTGGCTCCGTGACACCGTGAGTCGATCGGCGCCGTCGGCCACGACGCCCGATGCCGCGGTCGCCCGGATCACCACGTCGTCGGCGCGCACGATCACGTGACCGTCGACGCGGCACCCGAGCAGGGTGGCGTACGGCCCGCGGACCTCGACCGCCGGGCACGGGAACCACGCGAGCCTGTTCGGTCCGCCACCGACCCGGAGATGTTCGAGCCGGGCATTGCGTTCCAGCACCACCGCCGTGGCGCCCCCGCCGTCGATGGTGGTGCGGCCCCCGCCGAGCCCTCGCACGATGACACCGGCCGGCACGGTGATCGGACCCAGATACGTGCCGTCGCCGAGCTGCACGATGTCGCCGGGACGTGCGTCGCTCAGGAGCGGGGGGAGCTCGATCGGTCGACGCGGTTGAGGCTCGAACAGCTCGACGGGCTGCTCCACCGGGGCGAGCGTCACCCGGTAGACCGACACGTCCTCGACGCGCCCGGCACGGGTCCGCCGTTCCAGCGCGGATCGCCCACCGTCGACGTGCAGCCCGTCGTCGTGCTGGCTGAACCGGACCGGCGACCCGTCGCGTTCGACCGACGAGACCCGGTACCGATCGGGCGTGATCGCCGAGAACCGACCGCGACCCGAGAGGTCGACGACGTGTACGTGGCCGTCGAGGCACAGGTAGCGGACCTCGGCATCTCCCCACGAGTCCCACGGCACCGAACGGTCGATGAGCTGCTGATGCGCTCGGATCCACCGGCCGGCGGATTCGAGCGGGGCCCGCTGCAGTTCCGGGATGGTGCCGTCGGCGGCAGGACCGACGTTCAACAGCAGGTGTCCGCCCTTGGCGATGACCTCGGTGAGCAACGCCACGATGTCGAAGCCGGACATGTGGTGCTCGGCCCGCTCGGCACGGTTGTGGCAGAAGCTCGCCCCGATGCCGCGACACAGTTCCCATGGTCCCTCGGTGATCTCGTCGGGCGTCTCGTACTCGAACGTCCGGACCAGCGGAGGCCTTCCGGCGGGTATGTGGTCGGCCGCCGCCCACCAGCGGTCGTTCACCACCACGTCGGGATCGATCGCCCGGATCCGATCCAGGAGCTCGCCGGTCCGCCACAACTCCGGCCCGTGGCCCCAGTGGCCGTCGCCCCACAGCACGCTCGATCCGTACCGCTCGACGAGGTCGACGACGTGCGAGTGGAGCACCTCGCTGACGTAGGAGGGATCGGGGAAGCGAGCGTCGCCCCAGTCGAGCAGCGAGTAGTACGTGCCGAACACGATGTCGTTTCGTTCGCACGCCGCGGCGTATTCCGCGAGCACGTTGCGTCGGGGGCCACCGTGCAACATGGTGCGATCGGTGTTCGGTGCGTCCCACCAACACCAGCCGTCGTGGTGCTTGGCGACGAGGATGCTGTAGCCGGCGCCGGCGTCGGTGACGAGACGGGCCCAGTCCTCGGCGTCGAATCGGTCGTAGGTGAGCAGGGGCAGGAAGTCGTCGAAGCGCTCGATGTGTCCCCACCGGTCGCGGTGGTGGGCGAGGACCTCGACCATGGGCCGAGGGTGCAGCACCACGTCGGCGACGTCCTCACCGAGGTGGCTCCGGTACCAGTCGGAGTACTCACCGATGGGCGACCAGGCGGGCACCGTCGCCAGGTTCGAATGTACGAAGATGCCGAAACGCCGCTGGTTCCACCATGTCGGCATGCTCATCGGGTCGTCATTGTCGCGCACGTGGCTGGTGACGGCGAACCCGCGTCCGTCCGGGCATACTGCGGCGGTG
>DATKXG010000034.1:0-3966 GCA_035529175.1 Ilumatobacteraceae bacterium | reverse complement strand
GGCGTCGCGGGCGATGCTCGCCGAGCTGACCACCGCCGACCTGTCGGACGAGGCGTTCCCGTACCTGACCGCACAGGAGATCGACCTCCACCACGCCCGTGCGCTGGCGGTGCGGATGAGCTTCGTCGGCGAACTCGGCTGGGAGCTGTTCGTGCAGACCGAGTTCGCGCTCGGTGTGTACGACCGCCTCGTCGAGGCGGGCGCCGCGCACGGCCTCGCCCACGCCGGTATGGCGACGCTCGAGAGCACCCGCACCGAGGCCGGCCGGCTCGACTACGGGCTCGACATGGAGAACTCCGACTCGCCGCTCGAGGCCGGCCTGAAGTTCGCGATCGACTTCGACAAGCCCGGCGGCTTCGTCGGCCGCGACGCGCTGCTCGCCCAGTTCGAGCAGCGGCCGTACACGACGCGACTCGTGCAGTTCCTGCTCACCGATCCCGAGCCGCTGCTACACGGCGAGGAACCGATCCTGCTCGGCGGGAACGTGGTCGGCTACGTCCGCTCCGGCGCCTACGGCCACACCCTCGGTGGTGCAATGGGCTTCGGCTACGTCGACCACGCCGACGGTGTGACGGCCGACCTGGTCGCGAACGGCGACTTCGAAATCGTCGTCGCCGGTGAACGGTGCGCGGCCCGGGCCTCGCTCCGGTCGATGTACGACCCCCGCAACGAGCGCGTCCGAATGTGACAACGACGGCGCCGACGCAGCACCAGACGCCCTCGATGTGCTGAAGGCCCCTGTCGCCGACACCTCTGGCGCGTTTCGGTGGTGTCATGAGTGGCGACCGTCGGCCCTGGTTGTTGCAGCGTCAGCTGGTCACGTACGTCGTCCTCGCGTATGCGCTGTCGTGGGCGTGGTGGGTTCCGATGGCCGTGCGCGGCGACGTGGCGCGCGCCGGCCAGGGCTGGCCGACGCACCTGATCGGGCTCGCCGGGCCCGCAGTCGCCGCCGTCATCACGACCGGCTGGTGCGGGGGCCGACTCGAGGTGGTCCGGCTCCTGCGCCGCTGCATCGCGTGGCGCGTGCCGATGATCGCGTGGCTGGCCGTCGCGGCAGCGGTCCTGCTCGCGTTGCTGGCGCTGATCGTCGCCGACCGTCCGTCGGACGTGTTGTCATTCTCGGGTGCGCCGAAGCTGGGGGTCACGACGGTGCTGTTCGTGCTCCTGCTCAACGGGTTCGGTGAGGAGCTCGGTTGGCGGGGGTTCATGGTGACGCGGCTGCGTACCGCACGGTCGTTGCGGGACACCTCCGTGATCGTCTGGCTCGTGTGGGGCTGCTGGCATCTCCCACTGTTCTGGATCGTCGCCAACTTCCGGGACTTCGGCGTGGCCGGCACCATCGGGTGGATCATCGGGTTGTTCTTCGGCTCGGTCTTCCTCGCGTGGTTGCTGGATGCGGCCCGGGGGTCGGTGCTCGTGGTGGCCCTCTGGCACACCGCCTACAACTTCGCCACGGCGACCGAGGCAGGAGAAGGGGGTGTCGCCGCTGTCGCAACCGTGGCGGTGGTGCTGGTGACGGTGTGGATCATGCGGACCAGCGGGCGCTCTCCCCGCCACGCTGGCCCAGTCAGGAGTTGACGGTGCACCGCAGTGTCCGTCCTCCGAGGGGCCGTCTGGCAGCATGGCGTGGTGGATCCACTGACGTACCGGACGATCGCGGTCAACGACGTCGAGTTGCAGGTGTCGGTCACGAACGAGGGCGGGCCCGAGGGCCTCGCGCTGCTGCTCCACGGCTTCCCGGAGCTGGCGTTCTCGTGGCGGCACCAGATCCCGGCGCTCGCAGCGGCCGGCTACGAGGTGTGGGCGCCGAACCTGCGTGGCTACGGCGGGTCGTCCAAGCCGCCCAAGGTCTCCGACTATTCGATGGACCGGCTGCTCGGCGACATCGCCGCGTTGATCGACCAGTCGGGTCGCGACGACGTCACGCTGGTCGGACACGACTGGGGTGCAGCGCAGGCGTGGATGTTCGCCATTCGCCGAGTGCGACCGCTGCGGCGGTTGGTGATCATGAACGTGCCCCATCCGGCGTGCATGCGGCGGGAGCTGCGTTCGTTCCGCCAGCTCCGCAAGTCCTGGTACATCTTCCTCTTCCAGATCCCGTGGCTCCCCGAGAAGTTGCTCTGCGCCCGACGGGCCCAGGCGGTCGCCGACTCGTTCGAGAAGATGGCCGTCGACACGAGCAGGTTCCCGGCTGCCGTCACCGACGTCTACCGCGAAGCGGCGCTCCGCCCGGGAGCGATGCGATCGATGATCAACTACTACCGCGCTGCGTTCCGCGGGGCCCGGGCGGCCGCGAGCGAGGAGCTCCCCGTCATCGAGACCCCAACGCTGATGGTGTGGGGACTGGAGGACACGGCGCTCTCGAAGGAGACGACCGACGGGACGCACGAGCACGTCGCCGATCTCACACTGCGGTTCCTCCCTGACGTGTCCCACTGGGTGCAGCAGGAAGCACCCGAGATCGTCAACGCGATGCTGCTCGCCTGGCTCGCCGGCGACCCCGTTCCCGAGGCCGG
The DNA here is from genome assembly GCA_035529175.1 of Ilumatobacteraceae bacterium. Classification (GTDB taxonomy): domain Bacteria; phylum Actinomycetota; class Acidimicrobiia; order Acidimicrobiales; family Ilumatobacteraceae; genus Sva-07. The sequence goes on along the minus strand of DATKXG010000034.1, from coordinate 1,450 downwards.
TGACGTCGTCGTCGACCGGCTCGAGGAACCCGCCGAGCAACGGTCGACCTGACGACCGGTCGTGGCCGTTGCCTCGGGTGAGATGCTTTCCGACGCAGTCACTTCATTTTTCGGGCCGCTGTGCCAAACTCGGCGCGTCATCAACCCAGGAGGAGAACTGTCATGAGTGAAACGATGCAGCCAGCCGCACGCCGACCCGGAGTCGTGTCGTTCATCGGCGTGGTGATGTACATCCAAGGATTTCTTGCCGCCGTCGCAGCGGTGGCGATGCTGATTTGGCGCGACGACGTCCTCGACTTCCTCGAGGACCAGGGTTCGCCGCTGTCCGACGGTGCGTTCACCGGCACCATCATCAGCGAAGCGATCGTGGCGGTGCTGTTGATCTTCGTGGCGAACGGGATCATGCGCGGCAGCAAAGGGATGCGACTACTGGTCGCGATCGTCCAGTGCATCTCGATGGGTGTCGCCGTCTACATCCTGATCGCCCACCATGTCGGGGGCTACGTCTACCGCGGGGTGTTCTCGCTGTTCTTGGGCGTGTTCGTGCTCTGGGCGCTCTACGGCAACGAGGAGTCCGACCGCTACTTCGAAGCCAACGGATGACGTCCTGAGGTTTACGGGGTCGCTCCGGCCTCCGGCGGACATCACGTCGGAGGCCGGAACGCTCGACTCACCCTGCGCTCAGGCGGGCGCGAGGGTGAGATCGCTGCGACGGCGATACTCGGCGGCGAGTTCACCCAACCAGCTCGCTCCGTCGCCCTGGTATGTCGGCCCGTGCATGAGCGCCAACGTGGTGGGGGCCAGGTCGGCCAACCGCTCGACGGTCGGCACGGTCGACGGGGCCAGGCTCGAGTAGCCGAACATGTCCTCGGCGGTGATCGTCTGCTCCATCGGCGAGTCCGTGCGGACGGCGGGGCCGTCGCCGACCTGAGTGAACAGGTCGCCGCACAGCAGCGTCGAGGTGGTCTCCTCGAAGAACACGCCTGCCTCCCAGCCGTGCGGCACGTGCGGCGTGGCGATCCACCGAACCCGCTTGCCGCCGAGGTCGATGACGTCGCCATCGTCGAGCGGACGGGGCGCCCGGTCGGCGAGGTCGTTCACCGACACCATGCAGCCGATGGCGCCGAAGGCCACCTGGGCCTCGGGTGCGGCATCGAGCCACTGGTTCATGGCTCCGCATTCGTCGGCCTCGACGTGGCCGAATCCGATCCAGCGCAGTGACGAGACCGGGAGCACGGCCTCGACCGCGTCGGCCACGGTCGGGAACAGCGCCCGCATTCCGGTGTGGAACAGCAGCGGCTCGTCGGCCCTGACGAGGATCTGGTTGAACGACATGCCGGCATCGGGAACGAACGTCGAGATGCGGAAGATGCCGTCGGCGATCTCTGTGGTGGTGGTGATCATGGTGGTACCTCTCTGGAGTTTGGGTGTTCAGAACGGGACGATCGTG
>DATKXG010000033.1:0-3130 GCA_035529175.1 Ilumatobacteraceae bacterium | reverse complement strand
CAACGGCCAGCTCGCGGGCGAAGTCGAACGGCTCGACACCGAGGCCGGCATCCGCGAGGCCGCACGTGAGGAGATCGGTTTCGTCGAGGAGGGCGACCAGCGTTCGACCATCCTGCCGCTCCCGCCCGTGCCGGGCGACCTTCCCGACGGCTGGCCCTACAACGTGGTCACCCAGATTCTCGCCGCACGCACGGCTGGGCCCGCGCCCGCCGTCGCCGACTAGGTTCGCATTCGTTCACACTCCGAACACTCGCACGAACACTCGCACGAACACTCAGCACAAGGGGGCACACGTGGCCGGCAGCATCCTGGGGACCCGAGTCCAACGCAAGGAGGACCCCAAGTTCCTCACCACCGGCGGGGTGTACATCGACGACATGGACGAGGAGCTGCTCCGCGGCGCCCTCCACGTCGTGTACGCCCGTTCCGCCGCCGCGCACGGCACGATCTTGTCGATCGACGTCGAGGGAGCCAAGGAGATGCCCGGCGTCGTCGGTGTGTTCACCGCCGAGTCGCTCGGTCTCGAGCCGGTCCCGTCGGCCTTCAACCCCATGGTGGCGCGCACCCTGCTCGCGAGCGACAAGGTCCGATTCGTCGGTGAGCCCGTCGTGGCAGTCGTCGCCGAGACACAGGCCCAGGCACGAGATGCCGCCGAGATGGTGTTCGTCGACGTCGACTTCCTGCCGGCCCAGGTCGACCTCGACGCAGCGCTCGCCTCCGACACGCTGATCTACGACGCAGCGGGATCGAACGCCGTCTTCGACACGACGGCGCTCGGCATGCCAGAGAACTCACCGACCGACGACTATTTCGCCGGGTGCGAGGTCGTCGTGACCGGCCGCTTCGTCAACCAGCGCGTCGCTCCGTGTCCGATGGAGGTCCGCGGTTCCGCGGCGACGTGGGTCGACGGCCGCCTGTACCAGTGGATCTCGACCCAGCACTCCCAGGGCGCAAAGACCGCGATCGTCGCCGCCAACGGCGTCGAACCCGACGATGTACGGGTCATGGCGCCGGATGTCGGCGGTGGCTTCGGCGCCAAGATCGCCGCCGGCCCCGAGGATCTCCTCCTCGGACCGCTGTCGAAGCAGCTCGGTCGACCTGTCGTGTGGCGCGAGACCCGCAGCGAGTCGATGATGGCACTCGGCCACGGTCGCGCCCAGGTGCAGTACGTCACCATCGGCGGAACGAAGGACGGCGACGTCACGCACTACCAGATGCACGTGCTCGCCGACTCCGGCGCGTTCGTCGACATGGGGGCGATCCTCGCTCCGTTCTTCACCCGGCCGATGGCGGCAGGCGTGTACGACATCCCGAACATGGAGGTCCGGACCACGTCGGTGGTCACCAACACGACGCCGACGACCGCCTACCGCGGCGCCGGACGTCCGGAGGCGACTGCTGCGGTCGAGCGGGCGATGGACATGTTCGCCGCCGAGATCGGCATGGATCCGGTCGACGTCCGGCGCAAGAACCTCATCCCGAAATTCATGGACTCGTACACCACGACGATCGGGCAGACGTACGACGTCGGCGACTTCGAGGTCGCCATGGACAAGGCGCTCGAGGTCGCCGGATACGCAGAACTCCGCGCCGAACAGGCCCGGCGCCGCGAGGCAGGCGATGCCAAGCAGCTCGGCATCGGCGTGAGCGTCTACGTCGAGATCACCGGTGGCGTCGATCCGATGGGCGAGGCCGCCAAGATCGAGGTGCAGGACGACGGCTCGGCACTCGTGTACACCGGCACGTCGCCGCACGGCCAGGGCCATGACACGGCCTGGTCGATGATCGCCAGCGACCAGACCGGCATCCCGATGGACAAGATCACGCTGGTCTGGGGTGACACCGACCGCGTCCCCGAGGGCGGCGGCACCATGGGTTCGCGATCGCTCCAACAGGGCGGCGTTGCGGTCAATCAGGCAGCGATCGAGCTCGTCGAGAAGGCACAGCAGCTCGCCGCATCACTGCTCGAGGCCGACGAAGCCGACATCGTCCTCGACAAGGACAAGGGGGCGTTCCACGTCGCCGGCACCCCGGCGGTGTCCAAGACCTGGGCCGATCTCGCCGTCGCCGCGAAGGGCCAGGGCGACGAGATGACGATCGCCACCAGGTTCGACGCCGGCCAGGCGACGTTCCCATTCGGTGCGCACGTCGCCGTCGTCGAGGTCGACACCGGCACCGGTCAGGTGAAGCACCTTCGCCAGATCGCGTGCGACGACGCCGGGCGAGTCGTCAACCCGATGCTGCTCGACGGCCAGATTCACGGCGGCATCGCGCAGGGCACGGCACAAGCGCTGCTCGAGGAGGTCCGCTACGACGAGGACGGCAACCCGATCACGTCGAACCTCGCGGAGTACGCAATGATCTCTGCGGCCGAGCTGCCGAGCTTCGAGGTCGTCCACATGGAGACGCCCACCTTCGTCAACCCGCTCGGCGCGAAGGGCATCGGCGAGTCCGGCACGATCGGCTCGACGCCCGCCGTCCAGTCCGCCGTCGTCGACGCGGTGAGCCACCTCGGTGTCCGCCACATCGACATGCCCACCACACCCGAAAAGGTGTGGCGAGCCATCCAATCCGCCACCGCCTGATCACGCCAGGGGTCCCGACAGGAGACGACATGACGACCACGGAGCGTCCGCGCACCTCGTTCAAGAGCTTCGAGGAATCGACTGCCGAGGACTGGGCGATCATCGCCCCGCAGCTGCAGATCACGCAGTCGTTCGTCGCCGAACGCGTCATCGATTTGATGCGTGCCCTCGAGTTCGACCACGGTGGCTTCCCGGTGAACCGGCTCGAGCACAGCCTCCAGACCGCCACCCGGGCGGAGAAGGACGGGCGCGACGACGAGTACGTGATCTGCGCACTCCTGCACGACATCGGCGACACGCTCAGCCCCTACAGCCATCCCGACATCGCGGCGGGCATCCTCAAGCCGTTCGTGTCGGAGGCCAACCACTTCATGGTCAAGCACCACGGAGAGTTCCAGGGGTACTACTTCTGGGACTACATCGGCCTCGACAAGAACGCGCGCGACAGACACCGCGACTCGCCGTACTTCGAGTACACCGAGGAGTTCTGTGCGAAGTACGACCAGACGGCCTTCGACGCCGACTACGTCAGCAACCCGCTCGAG
>DATKXG010000032.1:0-2958 GCA_035529175.1 Ilumatobacteraceae bacterium | reverse complement strand
CAAGCCCGATGGCATGCCTCGCAAGGTGCTGGACGTGTCGAAGCTCAACAGGCTCGGCTGGTCGCCCCGCTACGACCTCGACGCGGGTATCCGGAGCACCTACGACTGGTTCGTCGCCGAACAAGCCGCCGACCGCGAGCTGCGTGGCATGATCAGCGAGTCCGAGACCGTCTGAACCGGCGGCTTCATCCTGATCGACGAGCTCACGAACGTGCCGTCTGGTGTGGACCCCTGCCGGTCAGGTGGGTGAGGTGAGGGTGATGACGACGTTGCCGACCTTCTGGCCGGACTCGACGTACTCGTAGGCCTCGACGATCTGCTCGAGCGGATACGTCCGGTCGATCATCGGCACGAACGCGCCGGATGCCATCAGGTCGTGTAGGTACTCGATCATCTCGCGGTCGTGCGTCGGCACCGGGAACTTGACCCGGCGGCCCCGGCTGAAGCGGGTGACGATCGCCAGGAACGGGTTCTGCGCGAACCGGCCGAGCTCGCTCGACATGTACAGCCCGCGTGGCTTCAGCAGGCGCTTGCAGGCGCCCCAACTGCTCTTGCCGACGGCGTCGAGGACCACGTCGTAGCGCTGGTCGTCTTGCGTGAAGTCGCCGGCGGTGTAGTCGACCACCCGGTCGGCGCCGAGCCCGCCGACCAGCTCGACGTGGTCGGTGGCGCACACGGCAGTCACGGTGCACCCGAGGTGCTTGGCGATCTGCACGGCGGCTGAACCGATGGCGCCGGTCGCGCCATACACCATCACGTCCATCCCTGGTCCGAACCGCCCGGCTGTCGTGTACGCGAGCGCGTAGTGCGAGCCCTCGGTGCCAGCCGCGGCGAGCTCGTCGGGGATGTGCGGCGGGATCGTGGCGATCGACGCGTCCTCGTGCACCGTCAGGTACTCGGCGTGGCCGCCGAACGGACCTTCGATGTAGCCGAAGACCCGGGCGCCGACTGCGAAACGCTCGACCCCGGGTCCGGTCTCGACGACCACGCCGGCGAATTCGTTGCCGAGGATCGGCCGCTTCGGCCTGCGCAGACCGCTGAAGAGCCGCACGATCGGTGGCGACGCGGCCCGGAACCCACAGTCGGTGCGGTTGACCGTGGTGGCGCGGACCTCGACCAGCAGCTCGCCGTCGCCGGGTGTCGGTCGCGGCACGTCGTCAACGACCGACACCACCGACGGTGGCCCGTACTCCGTCTGCAGTGCCGCCTTCATCTCTCGTCGCTCCTTGGGTCACCGTTGCGTCCGCTGTCGACCCTCGCACACCCGGGTCGACCGGGTCCACCTCGATCGAGGCCGTCGTCGAGACGGTGACGCTGACCGTGACCGAAGCGGCGCTCGAGGCGTGATCGCCGTCAGGCGGCGCATGTAACGTCGCCGTCGATGACCTACTCCGTCGTGCTCCGCGACTCGGCGACCGGCGCGCTCGGCGTTGCGGTTCAGAGCCACTGGTTCAACGTGGCGAGTGTGGTGCCGTGGGTCGAGGCGGGCGTCGGAGCCATCGCCATGCAGTCCGTGGCCGATCCGATGTACGGGCCGCGAGGGCTCGCACTCATGCGCGACGGCGTGGGCGCCACTGACGCACTCGAACGGCTGCTCGCCGCCGACGAGTCCTCCCATCTCCGGCAGGTTGCCATCGTCGACTCGACCGGCTCCGTGGCCGCCCACACGGGGAGCGGCTGCATTCCGCACGCATCGCACGTCACGGGCGATGGCTGGTCGGTGCAGGGAAACATCATGAGGAACGATCGGGTCGTCCCGGCGATGGCTGCGGCGGCCGAGGCCTCGCGCGGGTCGGTGTCGGATCGGCTGTTCGCGATCCTTACGGCCGCGGAGGCTGCTGGTGGCGACCTGCGCGGGAGCCAGTCGGCGGCGATGCTCGTCTCGGGCGACGGACCGGTTCCGGCAGTTCGGCTGTCGGTGGAGGATCACGCCGACCCAATCGGCGAGTTCGGTCGCCTCCTCGAGATCAGGCAGATGTACGACGACATGGAGGCCGGCGACGAAGCACTGGCCGACGCCGACCCGTCTCGCGCCGCCGCCGCGTACGAGCGCGCCGCTCGGTCTCCACACGCACACAACGAGGTCGTGTTCTGGCGGGCACACGGGCTGGCGACGGTCGGCAGATACGACGAGGCGGCCGCAATCATGCGCCCGTTGGTGGTCGCGAACCCGGACATGTCGGACTTGTTGGGCCGGATCGCTGCGGTCGGCTTGATCGATCCCGCCGCCCACGACGGGCTGCGCGCAGCCTTGGACGAACGGTAGGCGCGGCGTTCGCGATCGGACTCAGCGCCCGTGGATCCCGTCGGCCGGCTCGCAGAGGGACCCGGGACAAATGCGTTGATAGCGGCGCTCTTTTCGGACCTGGTTCCAACAGTCGAGACCAGAACCGAACAGAACTGCACGGGGTCGGGGGAAGTGCGCAGGGTCGGTTCGAGCCTGTGGATCAGAGGTGTTGGTCCCGGGCCGTCCGGCGTCAGGGGACGAGGACGAACTTGCCGACGTGCTCCTTGCGCAGGAACTCCTGCTGGGCGGCGACGATGTCGCGCAGCGGGAACGTCCTGGCCACGGCGGGGCGGATCTCGCCGCGTTCGATGTAGCCGATCAGGTTCGGCAACACCGGCTCGTCCCAGGCGGTGCAGCCGATGATGCGCAAGTCGCGGAGGTACACGGTGCGCATGTCGAGCTCGACGATCGGTCCGCCGATCGCCCCCGACGACACGTAGCGGCCGCCACGTCGGAGCCCGGCGAGCACGTCGCCGAAGCCGGCACCGCCGACGTTGTCGACAGCCACGTCGAACGTGTCGGATGGCGGCGTCGCGCCCCGGAGGAGCACCTCGTCGGCGCCGAGGTCGCGGACGGCGTCGGCCTTCGCGGGCGTGGTGACCGCCGTGACCCGGGCGCCGCGCCGGTGGGCGAGTTGGACCGTCGCCGAACCGACCCCGCCCGACGCGCCG
>DATKXG010000031.1:0-3756 GCA_035529175.1 Ilumatobacteraceae bacterium | reverse complement strand
CGCGTACCACTGGACCGACGGCTCGTCGCTGATCGTCCCCGACGGTGACGACGACACCGCCGACGCCTTCGACGAGTTCACCCCTGGCGCGGGCGAGCAGTGGCGCGCGTTCGACGAACGGGGACGGCGCATCTGGGACGTGGCCGATCGGACGTTCTTCGCCGGGCCGATGTCGAATCCATGGTCGCTCGCCAAGCGTCTCCGATCGCCCCTCGACCTCACTGCGATCGACCCGATGCGCACGCTGCAGCGTTCTGCCGAGTCGTTCTTCGACGATCCCCGGCTCGTGCAGTGGGCCGGGCGCTACGCCACGTACTCGGGATCATCGCCCTACGCGGCACCAGCCACGCTGGCGTGCATCCCGCACGTCGAGGCGCGCTTCGGCTGCTGGTATCCGATGGGCGGTCTCGACGCGTTGCGCGCGGCGTTCGAGCGCGTCGCCCGCGACATCGGTGTCGAGATCCACACGGGCACGGACGTCGAGGGCATCGTCGCTCCCGACGGCGGAGCGGTCTCCGGCGTGCGACTTGCCGATGGGTCGCAGGAACCTGCCGACATCGTCGTCGCGAACACCGACGCCGAGCACTTGTACGCCGATCTGCTGCCCGACGCCGACGCGCTGAAGCGGGTGCGCCGGGCGAAGCGCTCGACCAGCGGGTTCGTCCTGTGTGTCGGCGTGCGAGGCCTGACCCCCGGGCTGCAGCACCACAACGTGTGGTTCTCGGACAGCTACCGCGCCGAGTACGACCAGCTCGACGCCGGCGAACTGGCCGACGACCCGACGGTCTACGCGTGCGTGTCGTCGGTGACCGATCCCAGCCAGGCGCCGGACGGCTGCGAGAACTGGTTCCTCCTCGTCAACACCCCTCCCGACGTCGAGATCGACGCGGACACCTACGGCGATGTCGTGCTCGAGCGCCTTGCCGAGCGAGGCGTCGACCTCCGACCCCGGATCGAGCACCGCCACACGATGACGCCGGCGGACATCGCGCGTCGGTACCGCTCGCCCGGTGGCGCGATCTACGGAACGTCGTCGAACGGCAAACGGGCCGCGTTCGTCCGCCCGGCCAATCGCGGGGCCCGGCCGGGGTTGTATCTCGTCGGAGGCTCGAGCCACCCCGGCGGTGGTCTTCCTCTCGTGACGACCAGCGCCAGGATCGTGACCGAGATGATCACCGAGGACCTCCGATGACGGTCCTCCCCGGCCCCGTCCCCGGGAGGACCGAGATGAGCGCCGTGGGACGCGGTGTCCGGCTGATCTCGATCGGAGCACGACTGACCGCCGGCGCGGTGGCGGTCAGCCGCCTCGCACGGGCAGCCACCGTGGCTGCCCCGGTACGCCCCACGCTCACGCCGATGCAGTCGATCAGCGTCGTCATCCCCGCCCGCGACGAGGCCGGCCGGATCGGCCCGCTCCTCGATGTGATCGTTGGCGCACCCGGCGTGAACGAGGTGATCGTCGTCGACGACCAGTCGAGCGACGGCACCGCCGACATCGCTCGTCGCGCGGGAGCGACGGTGCTCAGCGGCGTCGTGCTTCCCGACGGCTGGGCTGGCAAGGCCTGGGCACTCGAACAGGGAATCACTGCGGCATCGTCGCGGTGGGTGGTCACGCTCGATGCGGACACCCGACCGGATCCACAGCTCCCGTCGGCACTCGTGGCGCGGGCCACCGGCGAGCGGCTCGACTTCCTGAGCGTCGGGGGACGCTTCGACTGCCCGACCCCCGGCAGTCGATTCCTGCACCCGGCGATGCTCACCACACTCGTGTACCGATTCGGCCCGCCCGGGACCCGGACGACACGGCCTGACCGCATGATGGCGAACGGCCAGTGCACCGTGTTCGAACGCGACCGATTCCGCGCCGGCGGCGGAATGGAGCCAGTGTGCGGAGAGGTCGTCGAGGACATCGCGCTGGCTCGCCACCTCGCCACTCGGGGTCAGCGGGTCGGGTTCCTGGACGCCAGCGAGCTCCTGACCGTGCGGATGTTCGAGTCGTTCGGTGACGTCCTCGTCGGCTGGGGCCGCTCGCTGGCGCTGCCCGGCGTGGAGCCACCCCGGCGCCAACTCGTCGACCTCGCCGTGGTGGTGCTCGCCCAGGTGCTCCCGCTGCCACGGCTGCTGATGCGCCGAGGGGATCTCGTCGACGCCGGGCTGCTGGCCCTGCGGCTCGGCACACTCGCCGGCACCCGCCGCGCCTACGGACGTATCGACGCCGCCTACTGGGCGAGCCCGCTCGCCGATCCGATCGCGGCCGCCGCCATCGCTCGTGGCATCACACGCCGCGGGCGCCAGGTCTGGCGCGGCCGCAGCTACACCTGACGTCGTGTCGTCCGTCGATCAGCGGCGGCCGCCATCGCGAATCGAAGACCGATGAAGGTCATCAGGACGCCGGTGGCCGCCGTTCGGTAGGGCCCCTCGATGACGAGCTGCACGATCGGGAACGCCACGAAGCCGACCCGTGCGGCCACGGCGAAGGATCGGCGCATGGCGAACGTCACGAGCAACAACCCGATGCTGACGAGGAACGGGACCGTGGCGAATACCGCCGCGCCGCCGGCGAACGTGAGGATGCTTCGCCCGCCCCGGAAACGAGCGAACACCGGGAACGCGTGGCCCACCATCGCGGCACCGCAGCCGACGTACGCGAGGCCCCAGACTCCCGGGTCGGCGAGTGCGGTGCCGACGAGCGCCGCGACGACGCCCTTCGCACTGTCGCCGACGAAGACCGGGATCGCCGCCCGGCGACCCAGTGTCTCGCGGGCGTTCCAGAAGCCCGGGTTACGATCGCCGACCTCGCGCAGGTCGATCCGTGCACGTCGGGCAGCGACGAGGTTGGCGATCGGGATCGACCCGACGAGGTAGCCGATCACGATCGTGACTACCAGCTCGACGCCCATCGGTGACAGCATGGCCCAGACATGGGCCGTATCGCATCGTTCCACCTCGTCGACGAACCGGCGTGGAAGGCCCCGCTCGTGCTCGGCCACCTCGGGACCGACCGGTTCCGGCTACCTCGTGTGCCGGGCCTCGAATTCTGGCGGCTGCTCGGCACCGGCAGCGGCGACGACACCGGCCGGGGCGCCGACCTGTCGCGGAGCGCCCTCTTCGCCGTCTGGAAGGACGAGTCCGACCTCGACGCGTTCGTCGCCGAGAGCCCACTTGCCCGACGCTGGCGGCGCGCCGAGCAGAGCTGGCACGTGCGGCTCCGCTCGATCGGCGGGCACGGCACCTGGAAGGGAGTCGACCCGCTCGCCGGACTCGATGTGGGCAGCGGCGACGGGCCGGTGGCGATCATCACGCGTGCCAATGTCCGGCGGCGCTCGTGGAAGGCGTTCGGCACCGCAAGCGAAGTCGTCGACACGGAGCTGCACCAGGCACCAGGGCTCATCGACGTCGTCGGCATCGGCGAGACACCGGTCGGTGCCCTGGCGACGTTCAGCCTGTGGGAGTCGCTGTCCGCCGCGCGTGCGTTCGCCTATTCGATGCCCGATCACGTCGAGGTGATGCGACGGACACGCGCCGAGGATTGGTATGCGGAGGAGATGTTCGCCCGCTTCGAGCCCTATGCGTCCACCGGCACATGGAACGGCCGAGACCCGCTCGCCGGGACCCCTCCGCTCTCGCCGTCGTGACCATCGACACCCACCGATAACATCACGCCCTGCGCATCCAGCGCGCCCAGATAGCTCAGTCGGTAGAGCAACGCATTCGTAATGCGTAGGTCGCGAGTTCGATTCTCGCTCTGGGCTCCAC
>DATKXG010000030.1:0-7072 GCA_035529175.1 Ilumatobacteraceae bacterium | reverse complement strand
ATCGTGCCGCCGTCGATCGACACGACGAAGTTCGACGGGACGAGCGCGCCGTTGTCGAGTTCGAGGAGGTCGGCAGCCGGGTTGGCGAGCACCGCGGCGCACACGCCCCGGTCGGTGCCGTCGGCGTCGACGACGCGGCACCCGATCATCTCGTGCGCCCAGAGAGCGTCGGGATCCTCGATCGGGCGACCGCGAAGGGCTCGGTTCGCGTACCGCTCGGCCGCCGTACGGTCGGAGATCTGCGCGAACTTCACGACGCGGCGGCCGTTGGAGGCAACCCGTGACGACTCGACCACGAGCCGCTCGCCGTTCGCGAACAACTCGCTACCGGGAGCAACCCGTGCGTCGGAATCGGACAACAGCTGCACGAACACCTCGCCGCGCAGACCGTGCGCACGACGGATGTGACCGACCTCCAGCAAGCCGTCGTCGGTCAACGGTGCCGCTCAGTCGTCGAGGAACTCGATGTCGACGTCGACATCGTCCTTGCTCGCTGCAGCGCGGGCAACGGTGCGGATGCTCGCGGCAGTGCGGCCACGGCGTCCGATGACGCGTCCCAGTTCGCCTTCGCCGACGCGCACGTTCAGCGTCAGCCGACGACCGGAGTCGTCGACCTCGACGGTGACAGCTTCGGGGTCGTCGACGAGTGACTTGACGATGTGCGTCAACACGGCAACGGCCGTGGGCGCCAGTTCGTCGGACGACTCGGGGGCGGTGTCGGTGTCGACGTCGCTCACTTGGTTGCCTTGTCGGCCTCGAACTGCTCGATGGCGCCCGAGATCTGGAGCAGCTTGGCGACCCGCTCGGTGGGCTGTGCGCCGTCGGCGAGCCACTTCACGGCCTTGTCGTTGTCGACGGTGAGCACCGACGGATCCTGGCGCGGGTCGTAGTGACCGAGGATCTCGATGAAACGCCCGTCACGCGGCGAGCGGGAGTCGGCCGCGACGATGCGGTACTGGGGCTGCTTCTTCTTGCCGATGCGGGTGAGACGCAACTTGACTGCCATCTGAAATCGATACTCCTGGGTGCAAATGAGAACGTCACAAGGCTAGCGGCGAGCGCCGGAATCCCCTCGCCCGTCGAGTGACGGATCGCTCGGTCTCAGCGGTTGGGAAGTCCTGGCAGGCCCGGCATGTTCGGCATACCTGGCAGACCGGGGATGTCCATACCGCCGGTGGCGTTCGGGTCGAGCAGTCCCGGCGGGAGCCCGCGGCCCTTCGGGGCCGGGCCCTTGCGCCCCTTCTTTCCCTTCTTTCCCTTGCCGGGACGGCCTCCACCGGGGCCGCCCATGCCCATCTTCTTCATCATCTTCTGCATCTCACCGAACTGCTTGACGAGTCGGTTGACGTCACCGACCTCCGTGCCCGAACCGTTGGCGATGCGTTGGCGCCGACTGCCGTTGATGATCACCGGCGTCGCTCGTTCCTCCGGCGTCATCGAGCGGATGATCGCCTCGATCGGCTTGAGGTCGTCGTCGTCGATCTTGGCGCCCTTGAGCTCCTTGGGCATCCCGGGCATCATCCCCATCAGACTGCCGAGCGACCCCATCTTCTTGATCTGCTGCATCTGCTCGAGGAAGTCGTCGAGGGTGAACTGCCCCTCCATCAGCTTCGCGGCTGCCTGTTCGGCCTGGTCGGCCTCGAACGCCCGCTCGGCCTGCTCGATCAGGGTGAGCATGTCGCCCATGCCGAGGATGCGTCCCGCCATGCGGTCCGGGTGGAACTGCTCGAACTCGGTGAGCTTCTCGCCGGTGGAGGCGAACGCGATCGGCCGGCCGATGACCTCCTTGACCGACAGCGCAGCACCGCCGCGGGCGTCGCCGTCCATCTTCGACATGATCACGCCGTCGATCTGGAGGGTCTCGTGGAACGCCTCGGCGGTCTGGACGGCGTCCTGGCCGGTCATGGCGTCGACGACGAGGAACGTGTAGTCGGGCTGCACCGTGGCCGAGATCTGGCGGACCTGCTCCATCATCTCTGCGTCGATCGACAGGCGGCCCGCGGTGTCGACGATGACCACGTCACGCCCAAGGCGCTTGGCCTCCTCGAGACCCGCCGCCGATGCGCGCACCGGATCGGATGGGTCGGAGAACACGGGGACGTCGATCTGGCGGCCGAGCGTGCGGAGCTGTTCGACGGCGGCGGGACGCTGCAGGTCGGCGCCGACGAGCAAGGGCTGACGCCCCTGGCCCTTGAACCAGGCGGCGAGCTTCGCCGAGTTGGTGGTCTTGCCGGAACCCTGGAGGCCGGCCATCAGCACGACGGTCGGCGGCTTGGACGCGTAGGTGATCGAGAGCGTCTCACCACCGAGCGCGCGGGTCAGCTCGTCGTTGACCGCCTTGACGACCTGCTGGGCGGGATCGAGGGCGCCCGAACGGGTGGCGCCGATCGCCGATTCGCGGATCCGGTTGCAGACCGAACGGACGACGGTGACGTTGACGTCGGCTTCGAGGAGCGCCGTGCGGATCTCCTTCATCACCTCGTCGACGTCGGCCTCCGTCAAGCGGCCCTTGCCGCGGATCTTCTTGACGATGCCTTCGAGTCGGGTGGACAGATTGTCGAACATCAGGTGTCCGAGGTTACCGGCGCTCAGTTGCGCGGGACCTCGTTCCATGGGACCGACTTGTCGACACGGGGCTCGCCCGGCAGGCCGAGGACCTGTTCACCGATGATGTTGCGCAGGATCTCCGAGGTGCCACCCTCGATCGAGTTGGCCCGGACGCGCATGAAGGAATAGCGGGTGCCGTGCGTTCCGCCGCTGATGTCGAGGTCGCCCGGACGGCGGAACGTGTAGTCGTATCCGATGAGCGCGTCAGCACCCATCAGGTCGATGCAGAACTCGTACAGCGGCTTGTTGAGTTCGGAGAACGCGAGCTTGGCGATCGTCATCTCCGGTCCGGGGTTGCCAGACTTGGCGTTCTCGCCGGCGCGACGGTTGGTGAGCCGGTTGACCTCGGCCTGGCACCACAGCTGCATCAGGCGGTCCTTGCGAGCGCCGTCCTGCTCGGACGGGTCGAGGCGCTTCCAGATCTCGACGGCGTCGTTGGCCGCCGCGCCGCGTCGGGCAACCGACCCGCTGCCCGCACCACTCCCGGTTCCGATCGCGTTGCGTTCGTTCATCAGCGTGGTGAGGCTCGCCCGCCAGCCCTCGCCCACCTCGCCGATGCGATGTGCGTCCGGCACGCGGGCATCGGTCATGTAGACCTCGTTGAACTCGGCCTCGCCGGTGATCTGGCGCAACGGGCGCACCTCGACACCCGGCGCACGCATGTCGAGCGCGAAGTACGTCATGCCCTTGTGCTTGGGCGCCTCGGGATCGGTGCGCGTGACGAGCATCCCGAAGTCGGCGATGTGCGCCATCGTGTTCCACACCTTCTGGCCGTTGACGATCCACTCGTCACCGTCGCGCTCGGCCTTGGTGGCAAGCCCCGCGAAGTCCGACCCCGCGCCGGGCTCGGAGAACAACTGGCACCACTTCTCCTCGCCAGTGAACATCGGGCGCAGGAAGCGCTCCTTGGCCTCGTGGCTGCCGTGGGTGACGATCGTCGGGCCGGCCAGCGCCATGAAGAAGGTGCTCGGATCGGTCGGCTTGGCGCCGGCCTCCCTCAGCCGGGCCTCGACCAGCTTGTTCAGCTCGGGACGCACACCGAGACCGCCGTAGCCCTTCGGGAAGTGCACCCAGGCGAGGCCGGCGTCATAGCGGGAACCGCGAAAGGCCACGTTGTCCATGGTGGTCGGGTCGTTGGCGGACAGGAGGGCGTCGATCGCCTCGGCGACCAGCACCGTCTCGGAATCGGTGGCAGCTGCGCGCGGCTCGGTGACGGTCATCCCTGCAGTCTGGCAGTTGCCCAGCCCAAGCTCCGAAGCGACTCACCCCCACCACATCCCGAAATTCGGAGCCAACCGTGCGCTGGGCGCAACGTTGGCTCCGAATTTCGGGTTGGTGCGGCCCGGTCAGGGCTCGACGAGTGCAGAGACGAACTCGGCGGGGTCGAACGGGATCAGATCCTCGATCGTCTCGCCGATGCCCACCAGCTTCACCGGGATGCCGAGTTCGGTCTCGATCGCGAACACGATGCCGCCCTTGGCGGACCCGTCGAGCTTGGTCAGCACCACGCCGGTCACATTGGTCGCTTCGCCGAACTCGCGTGCCTGTGTCAGCCCGTTCTGCCCGGTCGTCGCATCGATCACGAGCAGTGTCTCGGTGACGCGACCGGCGCCCTTCTCGGCGACGCGGCGCACCTTCTTGAGCTCTTCCATCAGGTTCGACTTGGTGTGCAGGCGGCCCGCCGTGTCGGCCAGCACGAGTTCGATGTTGCGCGCGGAGGCCCGCTCGACGCCGTCGAAGATCACGGCGCTCGGGTCGCTGCCCTCGGCACCGCGGACGATCTCGGCGCCCGAGCGTTCCGCCCACGTCGTGAGCTGCTCGGCGGCAGCGGCGCGGAAGGTGTCGCCGGCCGCCATCAGGACGGTACGACCCTCGCGGATCTGCTGGTTCGACAGCTTGCCGATCGTGGTCGTCTTGCCGACGCCGTTGACGCCGACGAACATCCACACGTTCGGGCTACCCGCCTCGCCCGGCTCGAAGACCAGCGAGCGATCGGAACCCTCGAGGCGCGACACCATCTCCGCTTCGAGCGCATCGAGCAGTTCCTGCGGCTCGGTGATCTCCTTCGCGGCGACCTTGGCACGCAGACCGTCGATGAGCTCGGCGGTCACGCCGACGCCGACATCGGCGCGCAGCAACGCCTCTTCCAGGTCCTCGAAGCTCTCCTCGGTGATGGCGCTGCGGCCGAGCACCCCGGCGAATGCGCCGGTGAAGGCGAGCCGGGCCTTGGCGAGGCGGTCGCGCAGGGAGGGTGGTTTGACCGGCTCGGGTGCGATCTCGGGCTCGACGAGTTCCTCGACCGGGGGCTCGGCGACGAGCACGTCGCCGTCGGCGGTCGGCTCGGGAGGGGGAGTCGTGGGGCGAGCCGGCCGTGCCGGGGGCGCCGAGGTGGGCGCCGAACTGCGGCGGCTCACGACGAGCACACCGATGCCGAAGGCAACGACCGCGATCGCCAGGATCAGGAACAGGATCTCGATACCCATCGCCCACCGACGCTACCGGGCGCTTCGGCGTGGTTGGATCTACGAGGTGGTGACGCGTTCGGTGACGACCTTGCTGGAGCCACCGGGCTGCATGCTGACGCCGAGGAGGCAGTCGCCGGCCTCCATGGTGCGCTTCTGGTGCGACACGACGATCAGCTGGGCGTCCTTGCGGAACTCCTGGATGAGGCCCAGGAAGCGGTGCAGGTTGACGTCGTCGAGCGCCGCCTCGACCTCGTCCATCACGTAGAACGGTGAGGGCCGAGACCGGAACACCGCGAACAGGTAGGCCAACGCGGTCAAGCTGCGCTCGCCGCCCGAGAGCAGCGACAGCTTCTTGACGTTCTTGCCGCTCGGCTTCGCTTCGACCTCGATACCGGTGTTGAGCAGATCGTCCGGGGCGGTGAGCTTGAGCTTGCCGACTCCGCCGGGGAACAGCAGGCCGAACAGCTGGGTGAAGTTCTCGCTGACGTCGGCGAACGCCGAGGCGAACACGTTCTGGATCTCGTGGTCGACGGCGGCGATCACCCGCGCGAGCTCGCGTCGAGTCGAGCGGACGTCCTCGAGCTGCTCCTCGAGGAAGGTGTGGCGGGCCTGGAGTTCGTTGAACTCCTCGAGCGCGAGTGGATTGATCGGTCCGAGCAGCCGGAGTTCTCGTTCGAGCTCGCGTACTCGACCCGCCGGAGTCGCACCGTCGGGCAGCACCGGCATCGGCGCCGCTTCGGCCACCGACGGCTCGATGTCGAGGTCACGTCGCAGCGTCTCGATGGCGGTTTCGAGGCGGAGCTTGGCCTCGGCCTCGCCCAGTTCGGCGTGCCGAGCACGCTCGCGTGACGCGTCCAGCGCGTGTTCCTTCTCGGTGCGCTCGCGCCGGTGCTGGTCGAGCTCGGAGGTCAGCGCGCGCACCTCGTCGCTCTGGCGACGGCGCTGCTCGACGAGATCGGTGTGCAACACCTCGACCACGTCACGGTGCGCTGCGACACGCTCCACCAGGCGGTCGATCGCGCCGATGTCACGCTCGATCGTCACCCGGCGGCCCTCTGCTGCGACCCGCGCCTCGGCGTCGGCCGCGAGGCGGCGTTCGGTCTCGTCGAGGCGTCGCTCCAGCAGCTGCTGTCGCTCGTGCAGACCGGCGTTGTGCACCTCCAGGTCCTTGCGACGAGACGCGAGCGCGGCCGCCCGGTTTTCGAGCTCGGCGCGGAGTTCGCCACGAGCACGGGCGGCATCGGCTTCGGCCTGCTCGTCTGATTCGAGCGCCGGCAGCAGCGCTTCGAGCTCCGAGATGCGCTGCTCGTCGCGCACGATGTTGGCGGTGACGTCGTCGATCGACCGTTCGAGGTTGTGGAGTTCGGCCTCGGCCTCGCGGTGCTCTCGTTGCGCCTGGGCCAACCCCTCGGACGCGGCGCTGAAGCGAGCATCGTTCGCATCGAGACGACGAGTCAGCTCGGTCTCGGTCGTGCGGGCCGCCTGGAGTGCTCGTTCCGACGCCGCGACGGCGTCGGTCGCCCGTGCGAGCGCGGCTGCGGCCTCGGCCGCACGTTCGAGCGCATCGTCGAGTGCCGCTGCGGTCGCTCCACTTCCGGCGGCGCCGACGCGCCAGCCGCTCAGACCGAACCGGTCGCCGCCAGCCGTGACCACCACCGCATCGGGATGACTCAGCGCCGCGTCGACTGCGGAGCCCAGGTCGTCGACGCGAACCGCCGACCCGAGCAGTCCATCGAGCAGTGCCTCGACACCGGGGCGAGACGACCGGGCATGAGGGCGAACCGCGTCGCCGACGGCCGGGCGAGGCTGGCTCGCGGGACGGGTTCCCAGTGCGATCACGGCGCCGCTGGTGTCGGAGTTCCGCAGCGCATCGAGCGCCCTGCGACCGGCCGACGGATCGTCGACGACGACCGCGGTCAACGACTCGCCGAGCGCCGCCTCGACCGCAGGCTCCCAGCCGGCGTCGATCTCGATCAGGTCCAGCAGTGTGCCGAGCACGC
>DATKXG010000029.1:0-8916 GCA_035529175.1 Ilumatobacteraceae bacterium | reverse complement strand
ACGCGTCAGCAGCCGCGCCGTCAGCCCTGTCGTCGGACTCGCCGGCAGCCCAGTCACCCGCAGTCTCGTCGGCCCAGTCACCAGCGGACGCGTTGGCAGCCCAGTCGCCGGCGGACGCGTCAGCAGCCGCGCCGTCAGCCCTGTCGTCGGACTAGTCGGCAGCCCTGTCCCCAGCGGTCTCGTCGGCCCAGTCACCAGCGGACTCGTCGTCAGCCGCGCCGTCAGCCCTGTCGTCGGACTCGCCGGCAGCCCAGTCACCCGCAGTCTCGTCGGCCCAGTCACCAGCGGACTCGTTGGCAGCCCAGTCGTCAGCAGTCTCGCCGGCACTCTCGTCGCCGGCCCTGTCGCCAGCGGTCTTGTCGGCGCTCTCGTCGTCGAAGGCCCCCAAGGCGACCTCGAGGGAGTCGCGCGGCCCATCGTCGGGTGGCGTGGCCGCCCGGGAGCGATCCGCCATCAGGTCGGCCACTGGTTCGTCGTCGTTCGACGGAAGTTCTGGCACCGGGCTCAGCGACACCCGATCCGGGGGGTCGGCGGGCGACGCGCCGGTGTCGAGCGAGCCAGCAGGGGGTTGGCCGGGATCGGCCGCCGGACCCACGGCTGCACGGTCTGTGCCGACATCGATGAGGGCAGCCGACGCGACCGGCCCCGGTGCAGGCATCTGCCCGACCAGGGGCTGAGGCGACACGGCCGCCGGGTCGTGGGCCCCGTTGTACTCACGCCACTGACGAATCGCGAGGTGAGGATCGTGCGACGGCGACATCAGCTCGAGACGGCGCACTCCCAGCTCGCTCAGCTGCGCCATGGCGTCGGACACGCGGCTCGGTTCGGCCACGTCGAGCCACCGCGCCGCCACGTCGTCGTCGGAGAGAGGGGCCGGGTCAGCGATGCCGGCCTCGCGTGCATCGTCGAGGACCGCGCGATCGAGGAGCATGGCCCGCGCGATGTCGATCGACTTCGGATCGGAATGGTCGGCGAGCAACAGCGGGGCCGAGACCTCGCCTCGGCCCCCGGCGGCTTGATACGCGGCGACGACGCGGGTGATGTCGGCACCCAGCGGCACCACCAGGTTGCAGGCGAGCTCGGCCGCGAGTGATGCCTCGGTCTCCTCGGTGGCGGTCAGCGACACCGAGATGGGCGCCGAGGAGCCGCCGGGAAGGCGGAGATCGTTGATGACGATGCCGGTGTCGCTCTGATCGACGGCTTCGCCGGCGGTGAGACGCCGGAACACGTCGATCCCTTCGGCAAGGGCACGGAGGCGAACGGGTCGGGCCGGGTGCGCCCGGCCGGTCACGGCCCGACTCGAGCCGGCCGAGAAGCCGACCGTGAAACGGCCCGAGAGCATCGCCGCGGCAGACATCGCGAGGTGGGCGACCGAGGCCGGATGCATCGATCCGGTGATCGAGATGCCGTCGATCTGGACCCGGATCCGACGGGTCGCAACGGCGACGGCGCCGAGCGATGGCCAGACCGAACTGGGGAAGCCGATGCCGACGTCGGGCGAGCGGAGGTCGTCGGCGACGCAGACGAACTCGAGTCCGGCCCGTTCGGCTTCCAGCACGACGTGCGCGAGGCTGACGGGACTCTGCGCACCCCCACGCAGTCGAAGTCCGATCTCCATGGGCCAAACCTCCCGTGAAGGCCGAACGTTAGCCAGTCGAGATCAGCCCGACGCGGAGAGAACGGCCGTTTGCGACGGGTCGAGATACTCGTCGATCCGCTCGACGAGGAGATCGTCTGACAGCGTGACCACCACACAGGTGTGAGCCCGCAGCGGGCCACCGGCTGCGGTGCCGGTCAACACCGCTCGCCAGACGAACCCGTCGGCGGTCGGCGTGAGTGCCCGATCGGTCCATTCGACATCGGGCACGGCCCGGTGGAGCCAGGTGAGCGACGATGCCGTCCGCACGAGCGGGACCTCGGTGTCATCGGCGTTGTGCCACACGATCGCGTCGGGTGCGGCGAGCGCAACGAATGCGTCAGCATCGCCGGCGCGGCTCGCCGCGCAGTAGGCCCGGGCGACGGCGAGGTGCGCGTCGAGATCGGCCACGCTCAGGCGATCTCGTGGAAGAACGTCCGCGGGGTCGCGTCGGCCAGGAGCTTGCGCACCAGCGCATCCACCTCGGCGGGATCGGCCGGGACGTCCTCGGTGGTGGGACCGCGTCGCCAGCCCTCGGCGATGGCGAGCAGCAGCCCGGACGACTCGATGACCTGGCCGGTGACATCGGCCGACTGGGGCGACGCCAGCCACGTGACGACCGGTGCCACCCATCGCGGGTCGAACTTCGCCAGCATCTCGTCGGGCAGACCGAGATCTTCGGTGAGGCGGGTGAGGCCACCGGGCGCGACCGCGTTGGCCGTGACGCCGTAACGGCTCAGCTCGATGGCCGCGACCTGGGTGAACGCGGCGATCCCGGCCTTGGCTGCGCTGTAGTTGGTCTGCCCGGGGTTCGCATACAGGCCGGCGACCGACGTGGTGTTGATGATGCGGGCATCGTTGACCTGGCCGTCCTTGGCCCGACCGCGCCAGTACTCGGCCGCGAAACGCGACGTGCAGAACGTGCCCTTGAGGTGGACACTGATGACCGAGTCCCATTCGTCTTCGGTCATCGAGAACAGCATCCGGTCACGCAGGATCCCGGCATTGTTGACCACGACGTCGAGACCGCCGAAGGTGTCGATCGCCTGCCGCACCACGGCCTCGCCACCGGCGAACGTGCTGATGTCGTCGGTGTTGGCCGCGCCTTCGCCACCCATGGCGACGATCTCGTCCACCACGTCCTGCGCCGGGCCGGCGTCGCTGCCCTCGCCATCTCGCGACCCGCCGACGTCGTTGACGACGACCTTGGCACCGTGCTCGGCGAGCATCAGTGCGTACTCGCGCCCGATCCCGCGGCCGGCACCGGTGATGATGACGACCCGGCCGTCACACATCTTCTCGTCGCTCATCGGCCGGACAGCTCCTTGAGGTTGTCACGGAAGACGCGGCGCTGTTCGTCGTCGGACAGTGCTGCGAAGTCGCCGATCCAGTCGGCCGGGGTGGCCAGACCCTCGGGGTGCGGCCAGTCGGAACCGAGCAGGATGCGGTCGGCACCGATGAGGTCGCGCAGGTCGCGGATGTCGTCCTCGTAGAACGGCGCCACCCACACGTGCTCGCGGAACTGCTCGACCGGATCGCTGGCGAACAGCTGGGGTGTCTTGCCGTAGGCCTTCTTGAACCGGCGCATCAGCTCGCGCACCCACGCCGAGCCGAGCTCGAGCGTGGCGACCCGGAGCGTCGGGTGGCGCTCGAACACGCCGTGACACACCATCGCCGCCATCATGTCGAAGATCGGACGCTCGATGTGGATCGACAGCACCTCCTCGAGCGGCGACATCCTCAGACCGGTGAAGCCCGGACGTTCGCCCCAGTCGGCGAGGTACTTGCCGTAGCCGGAGTCGGCACCGTGGATGGCGATGACGAGCCCGGCCTCGGCGGCCATGGCCCACACCCGGTCGTGCGCCGGATCGCCGGGCGACCGGAACACGCCGGCGGTCGCCACCGGCGCCGGGCGGAAGGTCAGGATCCTGGCACCGCGTTCGATGGCCAGCGCCACGTCCTTCTCGGCCTCGGCGGGGTCGACGAGGCTGATCAGGGGCCCGGTCTGGATGCGGCCGTCCCGGTCGTGTCCCCAGTCCTCGTCGAGCCAGTCGTTGTAGGCCCGGAAGACGGCGTAGAGCGTGTCGGGGTCGTCGTACAGCATCTCCTCGAGACCGAGGCCGAGACTCGGGATGAGCCAGGCGAAGTCGACGCCCTGTTCGTCCATGGCCGCGATCCGAGCGGTGCGGTCGAAGTAGGCGGGCTGGATCGGCTGCATCTCGACGATGTCGCGGATCGGGACACCCTCGGTGTTCTCGGCCCGGAAGTACATCTCGAGCGAGCCCGGTGCACCGACCGGGTCGTAGGTCGGGTTGGGAACCACCGTGAGGAGCTTCTGATTGACGAGCAGGGTCCTGCGGCCGCTCATGTCGATCCACTTGATGGCCCGCCTGAACTCGGGATCGAGGTGGCGGGTGAGCGCGTCCTCGGTCTCGTAGTAGTGCTCGTCGGCGTCGTACAGGCCGTAGCCGAGCTCGGTGGCGGCTGGCTTCTCTTCGAGCATGGTCATGGGTGGACTCCCGGTCACTCGCGAACTTGACGAACCCGTCAAGTATGGCTGCCTCCCGGCGGAATCGTCAACCAGGCCACAGAATGGACCCATGGAGTCGTGGGAGGTCGAGGCCCGGGTGGCGATCGCCGACCTGGTGGCCCGCTACAACGCCGCCGGCGACAGCGCCCGCTTCGATCGGGTGATGGAGCTGTTCACCGATGATGCAGTGATGGTGATCGACGGCACCGCCCATCGCGGGCACGACGCGATCCGAGGCATCTTCACCGACGCCCGGACCCGGGTCGACGGGGGTCGGAGCCGACCCGCACACGTCCGTCACTTCACCGCGACCCATCAGGTCGAGCTGGTCGATCCCGACCGGGCCACGGGCTACTGCTACTACCAGGTGCTCACCCCGGTCGGCCTCGACCACTGGGGCCGCTACATCGACGACTACCGGCGAGTCGAGGGCGAGTGGCGCTTCGCCTCACGTCGCGTCGACGTCGACGGCCGCTCGAAACGGTCGCTGTTCAACAACTGACCGACAAACCCCACCGCATCTTCGTCGCGTTTTCGACAGCCGGGTGTCGATTCTGCGACACAGATGCTGGGGGTTTGGTCAGCGGAAGGCGCTTCTCGGGCGTTGGACGAACTCGAAGGGGACGCCGTCGGGGTCGGACAGGAAGCAGATCCACATGTCGGGGACCGGCGTGCCGTTGAGTTCGACCTCCTGTGGGGCCCTGTCGAACACGATCCCCTCGGCGAGCAGTTCGTCGTGACTGGCGCGGGTGTCGTCGACGGCGATGGCCGTCCGGTAGAGGCCGGCATGATTCGGATCGGCCGGTGCCCGACCGTGCGACGCGGGCTGGTCGAACTGACACAACACGACCTCGAACGGTTCGTCGGGGAGCCTCAGACGGACCGCCGTCCCGGTGACCTCGCCCCCGAGTCCGACGTACCCGCCGTCGGTGATCGGCGCCCGACCGATCTCGTCGAATCCGAGTCGGGCGTACCACGGCACGGAGCGCTCGAGGTCGGTCACCGTGATCCTGAGGTGCCGCATCCTCGTCTTGCCCTCGGGCACGTCGGGGTCGACGGCGAGATCGGTCTGCACGCCCCACGGGTCGCGGAGCGTGATCGATGCGCCCCCGAACGGATCGACGCCGCGGGCGGCCTCGGAGCACCCGAGCGCCTTCAGCTTCGCGACCGCCGGCCCGACGCTGTCGACCGCATAGCCGAGGGCCTGCATGCCGACTGCGGTCGGGTCGGTGAGCGGGCTGCCGACCACCGGTGGGGTGTCCCACGCCTGGATCTCGATCGACGGGCTGACGCGCGCACCACGGTGGTCGTAGACGAACGCGGCTGCGCTCACGATCGTCTGGTCCATCCCGAGCAGGTTGCCGTCAGATGGTTCCATCGGCGTCGACATCTTGAGATCGAGCGCCAGACCGTCGGCCATGAAGGCGGCCACGGGTTCGATCGACTCGCAGCAATAGCACGTGTGGAGGAAACGGCGGGCGAGTTCGGGCACGGCGCCAGACGGTACTCCAGACCCCCACTCGACGGATGTGTCAAGTTGCCGATACGGTCCGCGTCATGCAGGAACAGATCGACGGCAAGCGCTGCGAAGGCAAGGTCGCCCTGGTCACCGGAGCGAGCCGCGGCATCGGGGCCGCCATCGCCCGCCGCCTCGCGTCCGAAGGCGCCAACGTCGCGTGCGCAGCCAGGACCCTCGACCCCGATCCCCGCTACGAGGGCACGCTGCGCGAAACCGTCGCGGCCATCGCCGACAGCGGCGGAACGGCCGTACCGTTCCAGGCCGACCTGTCCGACGGTGACTCACGTGCCGCGTTGATCGACGAGGTCGCGTCGTCACTCGGCCCGGTCGACATCCTGGTGAACAACGCGGCGGTCACGTTCTTCCTTCCGATCGATTCGTTCCCCGAGAAGCGCTTTCGTCTGATGATGGACGTCCAGGTGTGGGGCGCGATCGACCTCGCGCAACGGGTCATCCCCGGCATGCGCGAAGCCGGCGGAGGGTCGATCCTGAACATCACGTCCCGCGCTGCGGTGAAGCCGATGGGTCCCCCCTACGAGCCCTTCTACTCGGACTTCGGATCGTCGGTGTACGGCCTGTGCAAGGCTGCGCTCGACCGCCTCACGCTCGGAATGGCAGCCGAGCTGTACGCCGACGACATCACGTGCAACGCCTTGGCCCCGTGGGACAACGTCGTCACCCCGGGTGCGGCCGGCCACGACCTCACCGAGGGCTACCGCACCGAGCCCGAGGAGTGCATGGCTCAGGCCGCGCTCGAGCTGACGGCACCCGATCCTGGCGGCATCACCGGTCGGGTCGCCTACAGCCAGTCGCTGCTCCAGGAGATGGGCGTCGAGATGCGCTCGCTCGACGGATCGCCGTTCACGCTGAGCTGACCGCACGATCCTGCGCACGACCGCGGGTCCGCTCGACTCGTAGCGTGATGGCGGTGCAACACGTGCTGTGGATCGGGGGGCCGCCCGGGTCGGGCAAGACCTCGGTCGCCACCCGTCTGGCTCGCCGGCATGGTCTGCGACTCTTCTCGGCCGACACCCGGACCTGGATCCACCGCGATCGGGCGTTGGCCGCCGGGTCAGCCGCCGCTCGCCGTTTCGAGGACCTCTCACCCGTCGATCGCTGGGCGCAGCCGACCGAGGACCTGGTGGCCATGTCGCTGCACGTCGAACGAACGCAGATGGTCGTCGACGACGTTCGGGCACTCCCGACCGCGCCGCTGATCGTCGCCGAGGGGACCCCGGTCCGTCCGTCGCTGCTGGCCACCGAGGACGTGGCGAGGACGCAGGCGGTCTGGCTGCTCCCGACCGAGGACTTCCAGGAGCAGCAGCTCGCCGCCCGGGCGACGCCCGACGGTCACGCCCGCCTGTATCGACGGCTCGGAGCGTTGATCGCCGACGAGGCCGCCGAGCACGACGCGCCGGTCGAGGTCGTCGATGGCTCGAGGCCTCTCGAAGCGATGATCGAGATCGTCGAGGCCCGCTTCGCCGACATCCTCGCCGCCGGGCCCCTCGCGGAGTCGGTGCCGGTGCGGCGCCGGTTGCTCGCCGAGGCGAACCGTGCGATCGCCGACCAGGTCGGCGGGTTCCATGCACGCTCGTGGGCAGAGGGCGATGCCGACTCGGTGATCCGCCAGTTCGTGTGCGAGTGCGGCGATCCGGCGTGCGACGCGGTCGTCACCGTCACCGTTGGTGAGGCCCTGGCCGGTCCGGTGCTCGCCCATCGCCGGGACACGCCGGACCGACGGCCTCGACGTCGGGGATGACGGCCGGATCAGTTCGGCTCGAGCTCGCGTACCTCCGGCGGCGGGCCGGCGTCGGAGTGCGCCACCGTCGCGACCCCCGAAACTCGCGACGACGCAGCGCGGCGTCGAACAGCGGTGTCCAGCCAGAGCGCGACCACGAGGAGCCCGATCGCAACGATCGAGTCGAGCCACCAGTGATGACCCGTCGCCGCGACGACGTACACCGTCAGCGGGAGATGGAGGAACACCAGCCAGCGCCACGGGCTCTTCAACACGGCGACGGCACCGAAGGCCACGACCGCCGCCCACGCGACGTGGATCGACGGCATCGCTGCGAACTGATCGGAGACCCCGGTGCCGACCTCGCCGTAGACGGCCCAGCCGTACCCCGACGACAGGTTGACGAAGCCGAGCTCGGGGACCAGTCTCGGCGGGGCAACGCGCACGAAGCGGATGAACAGGCAGCACGCGGTGACCACGACGAGCCCGGTCCGCCAGTGTGGATACGCATCGCGGTGGCGGACGAACATCCACACGAGGAAGATGATCAGCGCAGGGACGTGGAAGGTCGCGTAGTAGTAGGTGATCGACCGGGCGAGAAGGTCGTGGTCGAGCGCGAAGTGGTGGAGCGACAGCTCGGTCGGCAGGCCGAGCGCCTGCTGCAGCCGGTCGATCTGGCGGCCCCGATCGATCGCACCCGCGTCCTGCGCGAGCGGCAGCTCTCTCGCCACGCGCCACACCGAGTAGAGCGTCGCGATCAGTGCGAACTCCTTCGCTGCGGGGATCAGCGCATTGGTGACCCGGGTCGGGCGAGCCCGACGCGCAACGAGCACGAACGCAGCGGAGAGCACCGCGGCCAGTGCCGCCTGGTTCCACGTCGGCCACGGCATGTCGTCGTCCAGCGTGGCGTTTGGTGAAGCCGACTGCAAGCGCGCTCTGCAGCACCGTCATCGCTCGACAGTGGCGGTCCGGTCAGCCAAGCTCGGTCATGACGTCGGCCGGCGAACATCGAGACCGCACACTGCTGGCCGCCGGACGCGAGGCCGAGGTGTATCTCGAAGCCGACGGCACTGCGCTGAAGTTGTTCTTCTCACCCGACGACGCCCCTCGATGCGAGCAGGAACTCACCCTGGCCCGGGCGCTTCACGCCGACGGCCACCCGGTGCCCGAGGTGTTCGGCGAGACGACCGTCGATGGCCGACCGGGGATCCTGATGGAACGACTGACGGGCACAGACCTGCTCGGCTCGCTCGAGCGGCGACCGCAGCAGCTGTTCACCGCAGGGCGCGTCCTGGCCGAGACCCATGTCGCGATGCACACCGGCGCCGCTCCAGACGTGCTCCCCGACCTCGTCCCGCATCTCGCGACCAACATCGCGCAGGCTCCGCTGCTCTCCGACGCGCAGCGGAGCCGCGTGTTGGACGAGTTGGCCCGGTTGCCGACCGGCGATGCGGTCTGCCATGGCGACTACCACCTGGGCAACATGCTCGGTA